>DULU01000065.1 GCA_012840225.1 Bacillota bacterium | reverse complement strand
CCGCCTGGGTTATCAGGTTATTCTCACCGAGGAGACGGACTGGATCGGCGGTCAGCTGACCAGCCAGGCGGTGCCGCCCGACGAACATCCCTGGATTGAGCAGTTCGGGTGCACCCGGCGCTACCGGGAATTCCGGGAAGGAGTGCGCCGCTATTACCGGCTGCATTTACCGCTGACCACCGAAGCCTGCCGCCGTTGGCACCTCAATCCCGGCAACGGCTCGGTGAGCAGGATCTGCCACGATCCCCGCGTGGCTTTGGCCGTGCTCTATGAGATGCTGGCTCCATACCTGCTCAGCGGTCGGGTACAGCTCTTCCTCGAACATTTCCCCGTCAGCGCCGACACAGATACCGCCGGCGACCAGGTGCGGGCTGTCACCTTTGAGGATCGCCGCAACGGGGAGCGGCGCACTTTTACCGCTCGCCTGTTCCTCGACGCCACCGAGTTGGGCGATCTTTTGCCCTTGACGGGCACTGAATATGTCACCGGCGCCGAATCGCAACAGGAGACCGGGGAACTGCACGCCGTACCCGGACCGGCGCAGCCGGCCAACATGCAAGCTTTAACCTATTGCTTTGCCATCGACTTCCGCCCGGGTGAAAACCATGTCATCGAGCGGCCTGAGATGTACGATTTCTGGCGGGATTATACACCCGACCTGGTGCCGGCCTGGAGCGGCAAACTTCTGGACTGGACATATATCCACCCCATCACTTTGCAGCCCATCCGGCGCCCCTTCATCACCGAGAAGCCCGGAGTATCGCCCCTCTGGACATATAGGCGGATCACCGACCGCGCCAACTTCGCCAGCGACGACCTCTTTACCAGCGACATCTCGCTCATCAACTGGCCGCAAAACGACTATTGGCTCGGTCCCATCATCGATGTCGATGAAGAGACCAAAAAGAAGCACCTCTACCAGGCCAAGCAGCTGAGCCTCTCCTTTTTGTACTGGATGCAAACCGAAGCTCCCAGAGACGACGGCGGCTATGGCTACCCGGAAATCCGCCTGCGCCACGACGTGGTCGGTACCACCGACGGACTGGCCAAATATCCATATATCCGGGAATCCAGACGGATCAAGGCCAAATTCACCGTCCTGGAACAGCATGTCGGCGTCGAGGCCAGAGGCTGCCGGACGGCGGAGGTGTTTCCCGACAGTGTCGGCATCGGTTATTACCGCATCGATCTCCATCCCAGCACCGGCGGCAACAATTATATCGATATCGCTTCCTGCCCGTTCCAGATCCCGCTGGGAAGCCTTATACCCATACGCATGACGAATCTGCTGCCGGCCGCCAAAAACATCGGCGTCACCCACATCACCAACGGTTGCTACAGGCTGCACCCGGTGGAATGGAATATCGGGGAGTCGGCCGGCTACCTGGCAGCCTATTGCCTGAAGCATAATATTCCACCCGAGGCAGTGATGGCGGAGGGGCACCTAGCCGCTTTCCGGAAGCTGTTACAGAACGAAGGCGTAGAGTTGGCTTGGCCTGTGGTTTCGGTTTAGCTTGTCGTTTCGGTTTAGCCTGTGGTTTCGGTCTAGCCCTTGGTTTCGCTTAAGAGAGGAGGTGTCGGCATCATGCTCATTGACATTCACGCTCATGCCCGGCAATTCCCGGGTTCAGGCCGTTTTGTGTACGATAATTTCTCATCCCCCGAGCAACTTTTGGAACGGTATAAGAAAATAGGCATTACCAAAGCAGTGTTGTTGCCGATCGTCAATCCCGAAGTATATGAGCCGCAGTCCAACGGGGAAATATTGGATATATGCCGGAAATACAGTGATACATTTATCCCCTTCTGCAACATCGATCCCAGAGCCATGACCAATTCGCCTGCCGCTCCTTTCCGTGAGCTGCTGGCTTTTTATGTGGAACAGGGATATAAGGGTTTAGGCGAGATGATGCCCAATCTGCCGCTGAACGATCCTCTGATCGACAACCTGCTCTCCGCCTGCAACGAATTCAGGCTGCCGGTCACCTTTGATATGGCAGCTTCCATCGGCGGCCGCTACGGGGTATACGACGAACCCGGCCTGCCCATGCTGGAGCGAGCCCTGGACCGCTTCCCGGACATCACCTTCCTCGGTCATTCGCCGCCATTCTGGGCGGAAATTGCTGCTCTCGACGATGTGGCGAGCCGGGCCGGCTACCCGAAGGGGCCGGTGCGGAAAGAAGGGCGAGTTCCCGAGTTGATGCGCAAATACCCGAATCTGCACGGTGATCTCTCCGCCGGGAGCGGCTATAACGCCATCAGCCGCGATCCCGACTATGGCGCCGCCTTCCTGGAAGAATTTCAGGACCGCCTGTATTATGGCACGGATATCTGCGACCCCAAAGCGCCTGAGCCGCCGCTCGCTCAATTGCTGGTAAAAATGCGGGACGAAAAGAAGATCAGCCCGGACTGTTACGAGAAAATCACCTGGAAAAATGCCGTCCGCCTTCTGGGTTTGAAGGTGTAGCCGGAGACCGGGAATTGGAGGAGTGAAAATCATGTCGTCGCCTCAACACAATGCCGCCGAGTATGATCTGATCGTTTGTGGGGCCGGACCTGCAGGAGTGTCGGCTGCCCTCAGTGCCGCCCGGCTGGGGGTGAAGACCCTGCTTATCGAGAGTCAAGGGTGCCTGGGAGGCATCTGGACTTCCGGCCTACTCAGCTTGGTATTGGACACTGCCGGGAAAGGGGGTTTGCTCACGGAGCTGCAGGAGCGTCTGAAGGAAGAGGAGGCCTTGCTCCAGCGCCAACACAGCTCAGGCTTCACCTATGATGTCGAGGTGATGAAATGGCTTCTGGAAAAGATGTGCCTGGCAGCCGGCATTGATATGCTCTACCACACCAGGGTGGTGGATGCCGTGCACCAGGACGGCTGGGTAAAGGCTGTCGTCACCGAAAGCGCCGGCGGCCGTCGGACCTTCGCCGCCAAACTCTTCGTCGATGCCACAGGCAACGGCGACTTGGCCGCCAGGTGCGGCTGTCCATACGAAATGGGTCATCCGGTCTCGGGGAAGATCCAGCCCGCCACCCTCTTGGCCATAGTCAGCGGTCTGCCTCCCGAGGAACAGGGCACCCAGGGAGCGAAAGATAAGGAAAGATTCAGAAGTCTTCTGCGCTCGGTGGGCTGCGATCCCAGCTATTGCGGTCCTTCGCTCTTTCGCTTGCCCCATCCGGGCCTCTTCACCATGATGATCAACCATGAATACCGAGTTCACTGCGACAATGCCGCCGAGATCACCAAGGCCACCATTCATGCCCGCGAGGAGCTGAACACCGCCGTGAGGGCGTTGCGCCGCCTGCCGGGCTGGGAAAACATGCGTCTGGTGATCACTGCGGACCATATCGGCATAAGAGAAGGGAGGCGTATCAAAGGCCGTTACTATCTGACCGCCGACGATCTCAAAGAAGGCAGACGCTTTGAGGACGGTATCTGCCTGGCCCGCTTTTCCGTCGACATCCACCAGCTCGATGAGCAAACGCCCCATGGTCAGGACGCTTTTAAGGCAAAGCCCTATCACATACCGTACCGGGCACTGGTGGCTGCCGGATTTGAAAATCTGGGCCTGGCGGGGCGCTGCATCAGCGGGGATTTCTTTGCCCATGCCTCATACCGGGTGACCGGCAACGCCGTGCCCATGGGAGAGGCCATCGGCATCGCCGCTGCAGCAGCCATGGCGGAAGCCGGAGGAGGGTTCGCCGGCGTCGACGGCCGAAGTGTAGCAGCAGAAATGCAAAGACGGGGGTATGAGATCTAGTAAGCCGGCTATGGGATACAGAACGATTGGAGGGAAACAAATGAGGAATAATTATACGACCAGTGAGTGCCGAGTCCCTGGACGATCTGTACGACTGTTGCCTATATCGACCGTTCTCGCTTTTCTTCTATTGCTGCTTAGTCTCACACCTGGCGTGATAGCTGCCGAAAAGGTAGAAATTACATTGGCCGGATGGTTCGGAACGGCCGACAACAACGTCCTGCAGCCGCTGCTCCGCATCTTCGAGGCGGAGAATCCGGGCGTGACGGTAAATGTGCTGACCGGCTACCAGATAGACAAGATGATGGTGGCTTTGGCTGCCGGCACCGCTCCCGATATATTTGCTGCTCACGGCGGCTGGTATAGCGACCTGGCCAGGCAAAACGCCCTGATGCCGATGAACGACCTGATGGCGGCCATAGGCATGTCGGAAAGCACACTGGCTCCCGGATACGACAAGCTTGGCGAGATAGACGGCAAGCGCTGGGCTATACCCTTCCTGGACTGCGCACCGAATTATGCCCTGGTATTCAACAACACCTTGTTTGCCGAAGCCGGTCTGCCCGCTTTTTCGCCCAATACCGTACCCGACTGGCAGACCGTGGGGAATTACCATAAAAAGTTGACCCAGGTGGGACCCGACGGCAAGGTGATCCGCCTGGGCTATAACCCCATGGAGAACCCGCAGCTCAACTATTATTCCTTCGAATGCTTCTTCGACGCTCCTGTATACGACCAGTATGATCGGCCCACCATCAATACACCCGAGATGATCAACGCCTTCGAGACCACCTTCGCCAATTTTATCCAGCCTATCGGCGCCGAGGTTTACTGGGCCAATCGATCGCTGGCTTTTGAAAAGCGCCAGGTGGCCATGCATACCTCAGGAAGCTTGCTGCTCGGCAATCGCCTGGCCACCTCCCTGCCGGGAGATGAGATCGGCGCTTCCTGGATACCGCATATTAAGGGGTGGAAGGTACAGCGCCTGAGAGGTTGGGCGCTGACCATCTCGGCTCAGTGCAAATATCCGGTGGAAGCCATGCGCCTCATCGCTTTCCTCACCATTGATCCCCGGGTGCTGAACGCCATCTGGGAAGAGAGAGGCCGTTTCGGGGTCGGCATATCTTTCCTCCAGGCCAAAGCCAAATCGGTATCACCGCTGGAAAGCTGGTTCATCCAGACGCTCTTCAACGCCGACCGCCTGTATGTGGAAGATATGACGCCGATGAAGAACACCTTGACAGAACTGGTCGGCGAGGCGCGGGACGCCTATTTCTCCGGCAAGATGCCGGCCCGCACCGCCCTGGACAACGCCCAGCAGCAGGCTATGGCCGAGTGGGCCGAGCTGCAGACGCTTGTCAAGTGACCAAAAGGCCGAAAAACTAGCCAAGCGACGAAACGCTCGCCAGGTGACCGAAGTGCTCATCAAGTGACCAAACAATAAGAGCGGAGATCATATTCTCCGTTCGGCAGTCTCTGCGATGGCCCGCCTGATCATAGGAACAAATCGGCGGGCCTCTTCTTCTCCCCGCTTGAAAAAGGCCGGAGCATTTTTGAAGTCATAAGCGCTGACGGGTGCCCTGGGGTTGAGGACGATATCCGCCCATTCCAGCTCATCATCGACCAGACGCTGGCTCATGATGTCATAGGCATGCAAGATGGAATCCACCAGATGGCGGGGCGGACCGCAGACATAGGAAGGAGCGCCAACGTCCACGGCGATGGTCAGGTCGGCACCCATGCTGCGCACCGTGATCACCGGGACTTTGTGCACCACTCCCCCGTCCACCAGGATGCGGCCCTCTCGCTCTACCGGGAGCATCATCCCGGGTATGGCGGTAGAGGCCATGATCGCCGAGCCCAACGGACCGCTCCGCATAATTACCGCCTCGCCTGAAACAGCATCAGCCGCCACACAGGCGAAAGGAATGCGCAGTTCCTCAAAGGTCCGGCACCCAGTCATTTCCTCCAGCCAGCGCCCCAGCCGCTCATTATCCACAAAAGCTACCTTGGGCCAGATGGGCTTGACCAAAGTGCTCCAGCGCACCTTGGGCAGCACTTCCTCCATCTCGGCAATGCTCATGCCGGCGGCATACATGCACCCGACCAGAGAGCCGGCGCTGGTGCCGGCGATCATATCCACCGGAATGCCTTCTTCCTCAAACACCTTCAGCACGCCGACGTGTGCCGTCCCCCGCACCGCTCCCCCGCCCAAAGCCAGACCGATCCGGGGACGCCCGCCCGGTTTCCTGTAACCTCCCAGGCGCAGATGCTCAGGTTTGATGATGCCCCCGGCAGCCAGCACGACGGCTTGCTGCATGACATGCTGCAACTCCTTAACATTGCCTTCCAGGAAGGGATATAAAACCAGGCGCCTGATAGCCTCAGGGGAGAGAGAAGGACCACCAGCTCCCATAGCTTCCGTAGCCTCCTCAGCTGCCGCAACCCCCGCAGCTCCCGCAACCCCCGCAACCCCCGCAGCCTCCGCAGCTGCTGAAGCAGCCGATGTAGCCGAAGCCGAAGCAGCCGAAACAGCCGGCCCGGCATATTGCAGCAAGAAGGCTTGCGCCAGGTAAGGGATATCCTCCCGCCGCTCTCTCAAAGGAGGCACCCGCAGGTGATATACCCCTTCAAGAGAGGGAAATTCTTCAGTGATGATGACCAGGCGGGTTTCGGGGCAGGCGGCCAGCATTTCCCGGAATATCTCCATCTTGGTTGTACCCGGCATATGCCCGGCCGGCTCCAGGCAGTGAGCTTTGTCGATCACCAGTGTCCCGCCTTCGGCAGCTTTGGCCTGGCGACGGAACGATTCCATGGAAAAATCCAGTCCGTGGCAATATAGCAAGGGATGCTCCCGCCGCGGGCCATCAAAGTGCAGGCGGGCGGCGACATGGTTTTTCCCTGTGCCGGGCTCGCCGGTCACCACCACCGGCACCGACTCCCGCGCCAACGCCTTTATTTCCGTCCGCAGCCTCGTTATGACTTCGCTGCGGCCGACCAGCTCCCCATAGCGGGACTCGCCTTCCTTGCTGATGGCCTGCGCCATCTCCCCGGCCCGCAGGTTTTCCTTCTGAACCCGGATGTTGGTCTGCCTTACCCTTCTGACCAAGGCATCGATGATCTTATGGCGCAGCTGGGGGCTTTGGTCCATCAACTGCAGCAGTTCGCTGCGCTCCATGACCGTGGTGACCACCTCGTCCACCGCCTGCACGGTAGCGCTGATGGGATCCCCTGTCAGGCAGGCCATCTCCCCGAAAAACTCCCCCGGCCCCAAGGTGGCTACCTTGACCCGCGGCTCGCCTTCGACATAAATATCGACATAGCCAGACACAATGGTGTGAAAAGCCGGTGTGGTTTGCCCTTGACTCAGAATCACGCTGCCGGGCGGGAAGGTCGCCCGCCTGGCTTTTGGTTCTCGTTCTCCATCTTCATCAGCCTGATTGAGGATATCCATGGCAGCCATGCTGCCCACCTCATTTCAGCCAAAAGCCCTTCCCATTCCGATCTAACGCTTCCGGTGTAATAATTTCCTTCCTTCTTTATCCATTCCTGTCTGGTGAAAACAAACCGGAGTATCGGCATATGCCTGATGGAGAATGACCTTCTTTACGCAGGGTGATTGTAATCGGATCGAGCAACATCACGCCCCACACGCCGTCGGCCACGATGAGGTGGTGTCCAAATAATTCCACTACCTGACCGGGTGGGGTGGGGTGGTGTCCAAATCATGCCACAACAGTCCGACGCCGGGTCGGTGGAGAGGAGAATTTTCCATTATATGGTAGTTTTCCGCAGAATCTCCCTCCATTTCTTTCCAAAAACCTCCCAGTATGGGTCCAACCGAAACCTTGAGGGAATAATTTGGACATCCCGGCTGGATTGCGTCCTTATTTGGACACCCCCACAGCCCCCCTCTCCACGTTTGAGGAAAGAAATGGACACTCCGACTGACGGTAGATTCTCCACAGAGAGTCTCTGTGGGAGGTGGTGTAGCCAGCGGCATGGTCGATGGGGTGGCGACGGGGTGAGAGGAGGCGGGAGGCAGTGTGGTGCAATAGGTGGTGTAGGGATCAGAGAGTAGCGCGGTAGGCAAGGCGATGGTGAGTGTGGGGGGTGCGCACTTTTTCCCAAAGTGTGGTCAGCTCACTCATGACCGGCGGAGTCGGGGAGACAACACTACTACCCGAAGGTCTATAGCTGGGGTTTTCCTGTAGGCAACCAGCTCTGTAACCACCCACCGAAACCAAGTTTGGTAAAATTTTCGCGCTCCCCCACTTTTAGGCGCTACTTTGGTAAAAAATGCGCCCCCTCCCCACCGCCTGCGCCCTTTGGCATAAATTGGACAGCCACATGAGCTTTGATTGCATATGTCAAAACCCCAGATATGAAATAACCCCAGAAAAAGAGCAATGACGCCGCGAGGAAATGTCGCCGCGTCATTGCTTGATTGTATAATTGCTCAATTTATTGATTGCTTGCCGGCCCGCCGGCTTATGGTCTACCCGCCTAAAGCCAGCCCAAGGCCAGCCTAAAGCCAGCCCAAAACCCCCACCCAAGGCAAGGCTCACCCAAGGTCAGGGGGAGGTCAAGCTATCCCCACTTTGGTCATGACGCCCTTCGGCCTGAGCGTCTTGCCGGGGCGGCGAACCTGATAATATTTCTTCAGGCGCTCATCGGTCGATTCCACCTGGCCGTCCTTCATGACCAAAAGGATATTCTCCTGTTCATAGAGGGGGGCGATGTCCTTGGTCACATCGCAATCCACGACGAGCAGGTCGGCCTGCTTGCCGGGCTCGATGGTGCCCAGGCTATCAAGCTTGCCCATGGCGGCAGCCGTATTGCGGGTGGCGATCACCACCACTTCCATTGGCGACAGGCCGCACTGCATCAACTCAATCATCTCCCAGGGAGTGGCGTCTCCGGGGACCCAGCCATAGCTTGAGCCCGGACCATCCGTACCCAGAGCGATAGTGATACCCAGCTCTTTAGCCCGCCGCACTCCGGCCCGATGTATGGGCTGTGACTCTTTCATCTCCTTCATCATCCACGGCCGGTCCGGCCAGGCAGAGATGTTCTTATCGCTGGTCACTCGTAAGGTGGGCACATAATAGAGCTTCTTGGCGGCGATACCCTGTAGCGCTGCCTCATCGATGAAGGCCCCGTGATGGATCATGTCGGCGCCGGCTTCTATGGAAAATCCCAATCCGGGCTGGGTGTGAGCATGCACGGCGACCGGTCTCCCCCAGGCATGCGCTTCGTCCACCAAAGCATTCAGCTCTTCCTGGGTGTAGTTGGTCATGGCGCAGTGCTCATGCTCGCTCCAGAAACCGCCGGAAGCTGCGGTTTTGATAAAGTCTGCCCCTTCCTGCACCATCTCCCGCACGGCTTTCCGGATCTCCCAGGGGCCGTCGGCCGTGCGCCCTTTCACGTGGCCGTTGGTGGCGTTGACGATGCAGCCCACCACCAGGCGGGCGCAGTTTTCCACATCGCCGGATTCAATAGCATCCCGCAAGCGGCAGCCAGCCGGCCCGCCGCTCACCGTACCGATGGTGGTGATACCACGGTGCAAAGCCATGCGCAAGACCCTTTGCGCACGGAAATCACCGCCGACATGCCAGTGCACATCCATCAGACCAGGCATCACCGTATACTGGCTGCCGTCGATGATTTCCGCATCTTTCGGTATGTCTATTTCCTGGCGTGAACCTGCAGCGGCTATCTTCTTTCCCTCAATCACCACAACAGCATCCTGGACAGGCGGCCTGCCGGTGCCGTCCACCAACTGCTTAGCCAGAACTACCTTACTTGCCATCTGATCGACTCCTTTGATAAAAATTCCGGTAGTCGTAGTCTGTTGTTTTCATTCTATCCTCGCTCCCGGAGTCGAACAATGGGTCCAGTCGCGCACTTACCCCGGCGATTACGCGTTAGCCCCCTTAGCCCCCTTAGCCCCCTTTCCTCTTAGTCCAGCTCCTTCAGTTCAGTCCCCCCACCGGTAGTACACATTATTGGTGATGATGAACTTGTCGATCAGACCGTTCATTTCCCGGGCACCCACTCTTATATTGATCGTGTCGCCGGCATTTCTGACCTGGATGACCGCCAATTTCGCCCACCTGAACTTGTCCGGACTATCCACCAGCGGATAGGGAAAAGCATTGTAGCTGCCACCGTTCACCGAAATCCAGGCGGAATCCTGTCCTTTGTCGAGGGCGCTGACCAACATCCAAATATAATACCAGCCAGCCTCATCCGTTTTCACGGTGAACTCCATCCCCGGGCCGGTTTTCGACAATTCGGCCTGCGGGGTCTCCCTGATAGCCTGAGCCGCCATACCGCCGCTCGCCCCCGCATGGCTCACGGCCCGGAACTGTTCGACATCAAGGATGACCTCTTCCGCCTCGACCTCCACGCTCCCGCCGGAGGTATTAAACACCAGCCCGACCTTGTTGTTTTCGATCAAGGCGGAGTTGTTTTCCGCATATATAGCCTTTGCCGGGGTGTGGACAATGGTGTTCTGATACACTTCCCTGGGAAAATTATCCCCGGTGCTGTTATCGATATAGATGCCGTAACCATCCTTTTTGACATTGTAAATATTATTATTGTATATTTGGCTGCCTGTATCCACCATTATGCCTATATTGACCGAGTGGATGGTATTATCCCTGATGATATGCTGCGGATTATCCCGCCACAACTGTACCCCTAATTTATTGGGACCGATTTCGATGGCGCCCACAATATCGTCCCAGTAATTATGGTTGACGTTATATATTGTGTTCCCCTCGACGAGGCAGTGGTGCGTGCCGGGCTTCAGCTCAATGCCTTCCTCCGTCGTGTAGTAAATAAGATTGTTGCGTATCGTCACATAGGAAGTGTTGTCCAGGGGACCGGCCGAGCCGGTGCCGATATAAAAGCCTTCGCCGTTATAGATATACAATCCCACATGGTGTACGGTGCAGTTTTGCAGTACCACGTGGCTGGAATTGCCTTTGACGTGAATGCCCTCTTGCCCTATGTCATACACCTTAACCCCGTCGACAATGACGTTGCTGCTCCCGCCTTCGATAAACAGACCTTGGTTAAAGTTGGTGATCTCGATATCCTGAAAAACCACATAGTGACAGTTGTACAACTGCACCCGGCCGGTAGTGATGCCCGCCCCTTTCAGCACCACTTTGTGCCCTGGATAGGCTTTGATGGTTATCCAGGCTTCCGGTGTGCCTTTCAGTCCATTGATCATCAAACGTGTCGTGTTATATGTTCCTTCCTTAATCAGCAGCGTATCGCCGGGCTTGAGGTTGGCCAGCGCAAAATCGATGGTCTTCCACGGCCGATCTTCCGTGCCGTAATTCAGGGAATTAAGCGCTTCCCGGTTTTCGCCGTCCAGATAATAGGTCTTCCCTCTCGCCTCCGGGGCCGCCTCCACCCCGGCCCCGGCCGCTGCGGCCGGACAGCTATATGCCGCCAAAAGCCCGATGAATAATATGACTGCCAAAAAGAGACATACGGCTCCAAAGAATGTGGCCCCGTAGAGATATGTGGTCTCCGGATTATAAATGTACATAAGACTCTCCCTTCTCCCCTTCTCCCCTTCTCTTACTGCCCTTTTCTCTTTCCTTCCTCTTCTTCTCTCTTCCCCTACATGAAGCGAGCCGAAGCACAGCTCTGGCTTCGGCTCGCTCCCGATGACCGGCTTCCATGCCGAATTGCAGTACCTTATCTCCGCGAGAAATACTCATCCAAAATGGTATTTACGCCTTTTTCCATTTCCGGCACGATCTGCCGGGCAGGGGCCACCAAGTTGAAGATATCGCTGATGAGAGGATTTATATACGAGTTTATTTCGGCGCTGGCCGGGTGTAACCGGTGATCGGCTTTGGCATAGTTGACTCCTTCGAAGAAGGCGCCCAGATTGGCCGGCGGCGGCTCTACGCTGTAGAAATTGACCGCAGCCCGGGTCTGAGACGGGATGATGAAGCCGGCTTGGGCGATGATCCGCATGGCTTCTTCGCTGAAGAGATAGGCAACAAATTCCTTGGCTTCCTGAGGATATTTCGTATTCCGGCTGATCATCCAGGTTTCAATGGTCACCTGAGCATTGCGGTAATATTGGCCGTCATGCACAAAAGCCGGCATGATCTGTACATCCCAGTTGATGCTGGTATTGGCTTTCATCTTGGCCAGCTCGATGATGTTGATGGCGTTCATGGCTACCCCGCCGTTGAACATGGTCTGGTCGGTGTTGCCCGGACCGGTGAAGGGAACGAATTTGCTGTTCCAGTGATCTGCATACCATTGCAAGGCGGCGATCGACACCGGGTTATTCACCGCCGTGCGCCGGCCGTCGGGCGTGTAGAAATCTCCTCCCCAGGTCATGGCCCACCAGCGATCCCACTCCCGGTGCATCTGCCCGACGCCATACTGAGCAATCGTCCCGTCGGGGTTGGCCACGGTCATGCGCCTGGCGGCAGCGATCACCGTGTCGAAGGTCCAATCCCGTGTCGGATATTCATAACCGAATTTATCGAAGATATCTTTGTTGTAGAAGAAGGCGCTGGACGTCGCCCCGTAGGGCAATCCGACCTGCATACCCTCAAATTGGGCCCATTTCAGGATCACCGGATTGATTTCCGCCACATCTTTGCTCTTGGCCACCAGGTCATTGAGCGGCAGGACCAGTTGGTGGTAATGGAGAATATCCGTGCCGTTCCAGGCAATGTCTGGCCCTTCTCCCGCTGCATAACGGGTTTTCAGGGTATCATGGTAGGTCGCGCCCGGGTAAGACCACTGGATCTCTACATTGGGATGCGTTTCCATATAGCGATTGGCTATGGTCTGAAATGCTTCCCAACGCTCCGGCTGCGCGCAGCAGGTCACCCACTCCAGCACCACTTTCTCGGCCGGAATGGCCGGAGAGACCAACAATAACACCAATGCAACAAGTAAGGTGGTCACCATCCATTTTTTCATCTCTGCAACCCGCCCTTCTTTCCTTTTTTTGATTTTTAATCTGAATACATTAATTTAATATATACATATATTATGAGAGTGCCTTATTTATCAGTATTCCGCCCGCACCTCCCTCCATCTCTCTGTCTCCCCATCTTCCCATCTTAACCTAACTGCCACGGCTGCTCGCATATTCTCGCTTTATTATTATAAACATCAGTATGTTCTAGTTCTATTTCGTAAATCTTATGCTCAAAGTGGCGAGGTGTGTTTTCCTCATTTTTTCTTGATGCTACTCCCAATTCAACAAAGTTTCCAGGTTGCCAGCGGCAATGGCGGCCTTCTCCGCCGCAGAAATGGCGGCATGTTGCAAAGCCAGCATCGCTCCGCCATGCCCCCGTCTGGGGAAGCCGGTGCCGAACAGCAGCTTCTCCGCCCCGAACCTGGCGGTGACGGCTTCAATGCCCCCATCGAGGATAAACTCGCTCATCTCAAGATAAACGTGAGAGTAGCCGGCCAGGAGTGGGGCATATTGCCTTTCCGTACCGCAGGTGTTGACATTGCTCAGGATGCAGCGCAGCTTGGGATAGGTCCGGAGCAGATCGAAGGCTGCCGGCCATCCCACCTCACCGGTGATGGGCAGGATGAGCGGGATACGCCGTTTCACCATCACCTCAAGCATCGGCCCCAAGGTCTCCTGGCGGAGCAGGAAATTATGCATACCGGGAAAGACGCGCAACGCCTTGACATTCGCCTTGACCATTTGCTCGCAGAATTCCTGTGGAGGCGGCAGCTCACCCCACTGGTTGGGTAACACGGCCCAGCAGCCCGTCAAACAGTCCTTGTGAGGTGCTATAGCCTCGGCCAGGAGCCTGTTTCCTTCGGCAACGGCATAATCCCTCTGGCATACGTGCCATACCAAGGCTTTTTCGATACCGGCGCGATCCATCCTCTCCAGGAGCTCGCCGGCGGTCTTGACCGGTTTTTGTATGGCCACGGTGGGCAGACCGATAAAGCAATTGACATCGAAAAATCTCATCGTTATCCCTCTGAATCGGTTAGATTGAGCAGGCGCTCGGCATTGCGGTGCAATATGTTGTGTATATCGTCATCGGTGATATCCGCCGAGAGAAGCTGACCAATGGCCTGGTGCAGGCCATACCATGGCGAATCCGTACCGAAAAGCATCTTTTCGCTGCCGGCATGGGTGCACAGGTAATCCACGGCACCCCATTGTCCCGACACAGCTGTCAGATCGAGATAGGCATGCGGGTATTGCCTGGCGATGGCGGCCGCCGCCCGCCAGTTGGCTTTGAGGCAGTGAGCCATGATGAATTTTAGGCCGGAATAGCGGGCGACCACTTTCTCCACTTCAGCCTCGCCATTGTAGGGGCTGTTGGCGTAGGTATGGCTGATCACCGGCAAACCGCGTTCGTCGGCAAACTCGAAGACCGCTTGGTAGCGCCGGTCGCTCAATCTCACCCTGTGATAGTCGGGCAGGAGTTTGAAGCCGACATAAATATGACGCTTTTTGTCGAAGCCGGCCAGGTCCCGGAGCATCAGTTCCGGATACTGCGGGTTGATGGTCATGTAGGCCCGTATTTCCTGCGGGAACTCCTCTACGATGCTCTCCGCTTCGGCATTGCCTATTTCCGGGGCAAAGAGCGCCGAATGAGGCGCCACGCACATCAGCCGGCCGCCCACTTTCCGCAATTCCCGCACCATGTCGGCCGGACGGCAATTGGGCATATAACCACTATAGACCGGACCTGGATGGGCATGTATGTTGATGACCGGGCAGGAGGCACTGCGGCCCTGCTCCCAGAATTCGGCTGCCAGTGCGGAACCGGGTCTGATAGGTGTCGGCTTTATGGGTGTTGGCTTCACGACGCCACCTCCGGGTAATGCGCTTTGCGCAGGCGCATATATTCGGCCAGCTCCACCGATTGCAGAGCGGTGGCCAGATCGTTTTCCGGCTTCACCCCCGCCCGCAAGGCATCGAAAAAGGCGGCGTTTTCGTGGTAGAAGCCGTTGGAGATGAACATAGGTTCTTCGCCCGCCGTTTCGTCGGATATAATCGTATCTTTATGTAAATGCAGCAATCGCCCGCCGGCATCGATGCCTTTCAGCATCGGCATATGCAAGTAATAAGTATGATCATGGACGATGACGGTGGCCCGTTCAACGTTGACGCCCGTCATGGGGCAAAAGGCCAAGCTGACGACGGTACCGGATTGCATGGTACCTTCCATATATATATTGACCCGCCCTGTATCGGCTATCGGATGGTAGTGAAAGGCGACCTGAGCAAAATCGCTCCCGCACAAGAAGCGCACCGCATCGATGCCGTGTATGGCGGTGGTGGAAAAATCCGGATCGCGCCGGCGCACCCGGAAGAAATCGTATCGCAGGCTATCGATCCGGCCATGAGCCGCAAGCTCCCGGCGCAGCTTCTGCATCAGAGGTGTATAGCGCCGGTTGAAGGCCACCTGATTGCTTTGCTTGGTGCGCCGGGCTACTTCCATCATTTCGGCGCATCTGGCGGCGGTCAAGGCCGGCGGTTTCTCCATAATCAGCGGAAATCCCATCTGCATGATGGCTATGGCCAAGCCGGCCGTCGCTTCGACCGGAACTATCAAGCACACGGCGTCAGGTTTCTCCTGGCTCAACATAAGGCGCCAATCGGTATAGCTTCCGGCAAAGCCGAAGGTTCGCTGATACCTTTGCGCTTTTTCCGGATCCAGGTCGCAGCAAGCCGTCAACTCCACATCGGCATGCAGCGCCGCATATTTTTGTATGGCCGGGCCGTGTCCGTTTGTAGACATATTTCCGCAGCCTATGACACATATTTTAAATGCCATCTCATTCCTCCATTTAATACAATTATAGACGGCGGTTTTTCTTAACTCTATTTCGCAAATCTCAGTTCCTTTATTTGAGGTTTATTATTCTTATATGCGACCGTCGCACAAGGCTGCAGGGATGACTCGCCGGATAGCGAACCCATAATTGCAGAAAAGCACCACCCTCAGGTAAATCGACCGATGCTGGAGGTGCGCCTATGGATTACAACTTGATGGATGGGCTGTCGCGCATGCTGCAGAGCGTGGGGCAACATCCATACCCTCTCCTCCTCGTGTCCGGATCGGAATGGACATACCCGCCACAATCGCCGGTACAACCGACCGTCTGGTATATGGAAAGTCACGAAAACTACGAACTAGCCTACGTCGATGCCGGTCCGTGCGTCATTACCATTGAGAATAAAGCCTACACGCTATCCACCGGAGATTTGTGTATTTTGTGTCCGGGTGAAGAGCATTACGAATCGCCTGTCCATCCGGGCAATTATTACCGTATTTACTGGTTGTATCGCAAGCACGGGAAGTATGCTTTCCTATTACGGAATATGCCGGCAATACCCGAAATCTGAAATATGTGATCCCACCCACCACTGTGGCGAAAAGCACCGGCATCGATGCTATACTCGATCACGTGGTGTACGAAGCCAGAACCGGTAATATCTTTGTGGACTGGATCATGCGCGGTCATCTTCTGTCCGTGCTAGGCCTGATCGGCCGGCAACTTCAGGATATTTTTGAGAATATGGAAGCCGAACCTGCCGTGGCCCGGAACCAGAACAAGAACATCGGTAAAGCTATTTCCTTTATTGAAGCCAATTACGCCGATCCCGGCATCGGGGTGCCGGATATAGCGAGGCATATAGGCTTATGCCCCAATTATTTCAGCGTTTATTTTAAAAAGCATATCGGGCAGTCGCCATATAACTATCTTCTGCGTACCAGAATCAAAAGTGCCGGTCAGCTCTTGTGCGAAAGCGACTTGTCTGTCAGCGAAATCGCCTATAAGGTCGGGTTTACCGATCCGCGGCACTTCAGCACCATGTTTAAGCGGATGTGCGGCGTGTCGCCAAGCGTCTATCGCAATAGCACGAGGAGCCTGGATCTGATCACCAAGTGCCTGCCATGACGAGTTCCTGCCATGACGAGTGCCTGCCATGACGAGTGCCTGCCATGACGAGTGCCTGCCGTGATATTAAATGCTGCCCCATTCAGGCGAAAACCGGCTGCAACGCCGCCGCCCGCCGGCGCAATTCGGCCACTTCAGCGGGAGTGAGAGGCTGAAACCGTTCGGCGATATCCAGGGCACGCCGGAAGAGCTCTGCTTCCCCCGGCGGAAGGGCGGCCGTTATATCCTGCGAAAGGGTGAAGCGCAAAGCCAGTTCGGCTTCGGTTGGATCGGTACACGGCTCGTACCAGCATTTGGCGTAAGGCCGTGATTGCCCGGCCTGCAGCCGCTGCCTAGCCAGCCCCTTCAGAGCCAGCACGCCTACACCCTTGGCTCGGGCTTCGGCCACCACCTGAGGACCGAAGTCGGCCTGCAGCCAGGAAACGAAATTGATCGGCAACATGACGGTGTCGAAGGGGAAGGCCCGCAGTAACCGCACGGCCAGATCCGCAGAGTGAGCGGAAAACCCCAGGTATCGCACCTGTCCCTTATCCTTGGCGGCCACAAAAGCTTCCAAGGCGCCACCGGGACCAAGAGCTTCGGCCATATCTTTTTCCGTAGTCATGGCGTGCAACTGATAGAGGTCGAAGTGGTCGGTCCGCAGCATGCGCAGTGAGTTTTCCAACTCAGCGCGGGCGCCCGCCGCATCCCGCTTCGTGGTTTTACAGGCCAGGAACACCTGCCCGCGGTAGGGCGCCAACGCCGGACCCAACCGCTCCTCGGCATTGCCGTAGGTAGGGGCCACATCAAAATAATTGACACCGCGGGTAATGGCCTCGGATACTATATCTGCAGCTTCAGCCGGCGTCACCCCGCTCACGACGATGCCGCCGAAACCTATTATGGAAAGCTCTACTCCAGTTTTTCCCAAGAGGCGCCTGGCAAGCATGGCTCATCATCCTTTCGGTAGTCAGGTGTGGGTCGAGTGGGTGTGGGTCAGGTGAGTTGAGAATACCTTCAACCTTCGGGCTAATGTTCCTGCACTGCATTGTCCAGGTCCCGGCCGGTCGAGCCGGTATTAGGCAAGGTCACCTTTTAAGGCCACATTCCAAAAGGTATAATCATGCTTAAGTTAAGTTCAGTTCAGTCATGTTTCTAATGCAGTGCCTAATGCGGCCGAACCAGGGAGGTTGCCCATGAACCGGATAGAAGCTTCAGTTCACCCCCAGACACCCCAGGCAGCAGTGGCCCACCACGACGTGATCCGCGTGGTGGGGGCGAGGGAAAACAACCTAAAAAATATCAGTATCGACATCCCCAAGCGGCGGCTGACGGTGTTCACCGGGGTGTCCGGTTCGGGGAAAAGCTCGCTGGTGTTTGCTACCATCGCCGGCGAGGCGCAACGGCTCATCAATGAAACCTACAGCGTCTTTGTGCAGGGTTTCCTGCCCACAGCGGCCCGCTCCTGCAGCTGCGAGACAAGGGAAACACGGTGCTGGTCGTGGAGCACGAACCGGAGACCATTGCCCTGGCGGATCACGTCGTCGATCTGGGGCCTGGTGCCGGCGCTGCCGGCGGCTGTGTCTGTTACCAGGGACCGGTGGAAGGTTTGCATCAAAGCGGCTCTCTCACCGGGCGCTTCCTGAATTACCGGGCGGCGCTCAAGCCCGTGGTGCGCCGGCCTAAAGGTTGGCTGGAGATCCGGGGGGCCAACACAAATAACCTGAAAGACGTGGACGTGGACATCCCCCTCGGGGTGCTGGTCGCCGTCACCGGAGTAGCCGGCTCGGGCAAGAGCTCTCTCATCCACGGTTCGGTGGCGGGGCGGCCAGGAGTGGTAACCATCGACCAAAGCCCCATTCGCTGCTCCCGGCGCAGCAATCCGGCCACATATACGGGGCTTCTGGAACCGATCCGCAAAGTTTTTGCCAAAGCCAACGGGGTAAAACCGGCCCTCTTCAGCGCCAACTCGGAAGGTGCCTGCCCCACGTGCAAAGGCAGCGGGGTTATATATCCGGAGTTGTTCATGATAGCCGGCGTGGCCACCCCCTGCGAGGACTGCCTGGGCAAAGGATTTCAACCTGCGGTACTTGAGTACAAGTTGGGCGGTCGGAACATCAGCGAAATCATGACCATGTCCGTGGATGAGGCCGGAGAGTTTTTCAGCCGGAGTGAATCCCGCGCCCCGACTGCCCTGACCATCCTGGAACGCCTGGCCGATGTGGGTCTAGGCTACATCAAGCTCGGCCAACCCCTGACAACCCTCTCAGGCGGCGAGCGGCAGCGGTTGAAACTGGCCGCTCATGTGGGTGAACCCGGCGACATCTACGTGCTGGATGAACCCACGACAGGCCTCCACCTGGCCGACGTGGAACAGCTTTTGGGGCTTCTGGACCGGCTTGTGGATTCCGACAAGACAGTCATCATCATCGAGCACCATCTGGCCGTCATGGCCCACGCAGACTGGATCATCGACCTTGGGCCGGGAGCCGGTCACGACGGCGGCCGTGTCGTCTTTACCGGCACTCCGGCGGACCTGGTAGCCGCCCGTTCCACACTGACCGGGAAATACCTGGCCGCTTATACCGGCATTTAGACGGCCTCCGGTTGGTTTGGTTGAGGGAAAGCGCGTATATGCAGCGCAGGATGCGCGTTTCATCCACTTGTCCTCTTGATTATAATCACCTAAGCTGGTCTTAATGGAAGATATTACAAAATAAGGAGCAGGTGTGATGAGAAGCAAAAAGCAAAGCAAGTTGATGGTGTTGCTCAGTTTGATGACGATCGTTCTGTTGTGCTCCCCTGTATTGGCTGTTGAACTTGATGTCTGGAGCTACAGCAACCAAAGAATTCCTCAATCCGTGATCGATGCTTTTGAAAGAACCCATCCCGGTGTAAAGATCAATCAAAGACTACATTCTGGCAGCAGCTTCCGGAATGAAGGTTTACTGGTGGCTATAGCCGCCGGAGTGCCTCCCGCCCTCACCCATCTGAACCTGGACTTCCTGCCCATGTATGTGGAGAACAACATCGTGGAAAGCCTGACTCCCTATGTGGAAAAGGGGCTTTTCGGCGACCTCAACGCTTATTTCCCAGGCATTGTGGAAAGTGTAAAGTATAAAGGAGATTTGTACTTCCTGCCGCACCGCATGAGTGTCAATACCACTCTTTACAACCGCCAGATGTTCGAAGAAAGCGGCATCAGCGGGGATCGCCCGCCGGAAACTTGGGACGAATTCATCGCCATTGCCAAAAAGATGACCATCGTAGGCCCGAATAACCAGATCCTGCGTTACGGCGCTAATCTGTCCACCTCCACCACCACTACCACCTCCTGGTTCCAGCCGGTCCTGTTCCAGGCCGGCGGGCAGTGGCTGGAGTCCAAGCGTGGCGACATTCCCATAGAAATAAGTGAAGCCAGCAAGGTGGCCTTCAACTCCGACGAAGGCCGGGCTGCCCTGAATTTTTATGCCGAGCAACTGCAAAGCCTCATTGCCACCGATACCTCTAATTTTTTCCGGGATCAGAAGGCGGCGATGTGGTGGCAGTCGTATTCCACTTATGTCAAGACCTGGTGGGAAGAAGGCCGTTCCTGGGTTGATGTTGGTCCCATCCTGCGCCATAAGGAGAAGGTCGGCTATGGCTCCCTCGCCGGCTGGGTGGTGCCTAAGGGACCGCATGTAGATTTGGCCATGGAGTTCTTGGCCTTCACCCTGCGTCCGGAGAATGTGCGCCAGTTCCTGATCGAAACGGCCTTCCTGCCCGTGCGCAAAGACATCGGCATCGATTACTTCGGTGAGCAGCATAAAGACTGGGCCGTCAAATTCATAAACGAAGTGCCTTATGTTCGCTTCGATATCCTGCATCCCGCTATCAGGGATCTCCAGCCCATAGTAGCTAAATCGCTGATCAAGGGAGCCCGCGGCGAGATGCCGGTGGCTGCGGCTTTGGCCGAGGCGGAACAGTTAGCCAATGCTCACCTGAAAGAGGCCGGGTATTGAGATTAATCTAAAACACTATCAGAAACACTATCAGAAAAGCCGGTGCTGTGCCAAAAATGGCCGGCACCGGTTTTTTCTTATGATAGAGGAAGTATTGGCAGGAAAAGGAGGCAACGTGGCAGAGGACATTTGCCGGGTGCGCCGAAAAGGCGCGTGTTTGCCTTGCAAGGTGCGCGTTTCTGCCGCTTGTCCCCTAAAAGTATCCTGATCTAAACTGAACATAAGGGGATAAACCTCAAAACAGTAGTTTAACATTTTCAATCATCTAACAATTATATATATAAATTTTAAGGAGTGAGAGTGATGAGAAGCAAAAAGCAAAGCAAGTTGATGGTGTTGCTCAGTTTGATGACGATCGTTCTGTTGTGCTCCCCTGTATTGGCTGTGGAACTTGAGGTATGGAGCTACACCAACCAGAAGATACCTCAATCCGTGATCGAAGCCTTCGAGCGGACCCATCCCGGCGTGAAGATCAATCAAAGGCAGCCCAGCGGCGACTTCCGGACTGAAGGTTTGCTGGTGGCCATGGCTGCCGGAGTACCGCCCGCCCTCACCCATCTGAACCTGGACTTCCTGCCTATGTATGTGGAAAACAACATCGTGGAAAGCCTGACCCCCTATGTGGAAAAGGGGCTCTTCGGCAACCTGGATGTCTATTTCCCTGGTGTTTTGGAAAGCGTGAAGTATAAGGGGGAATTATACTTCCTGCCGCACCGCATGAGCGTCAATACCACTCTTTACAACCGCCAGGTATTTGAAGAAAGCGGCATTGGCGGAGACCGTCCGCCGGAAACCTGGGACGATTTCATCGCCATCGCCAAAAAGTTGACCATCCTCGGTCCGAACAATCAGGTCGAGCGTTATGGTGCTTCACTACAAGTCTCTACCACCACTACCACCTCTTGGTTCCAACCGGTCCTGTTCCAGGCCGGCGGGCAGTGGCTGGAATCCAGGCGTGGCGACATTCCCATCGAAATCAGTGAAGCCGGCAAGGTGGCCTTCAACTCCGACGAAGGGCGGGCGGCTTTGAATTTCTATGCCGAGCAGCTGCAAAGCCGAATCGCTACCGAAGGTACGAATCCTTTCCGGGATCAGAAGGCGGCGATGTTGTGGCAGTGGTATTCCACCTTTGTCAAGACCTGGCGAGAAGAAGGCCGCTCCTGGGTGGATGTCGGTCCCATCCTGCGTCATAAGGAAAAGGTCGGTTATGGCTCCCTGGCCGGCTGGGTGGTGCCTAAGGGACCGCATGTGGATTTGGCCATGGAGTTATTGGCCTTCACCTTGCGTCCGGAGAATGTGCGCCAGTTCCTGATCGAAACGGCCTTCCTGCCCGTGCGCAAAGACATCGGCATCGATTACTTTGGCGAGCAGCATAAGGACTGGGCCGTCAAATTCATAAACGAAGTGCCCTATGTCCGCTTCGACATATTACACCCCGAAATCAGGGCGCTACAGCCTTTGGTGACTAAATCGCTGATCAAAGGGGCCCGCGGCGAGATGCCGGTGGGTGCGGCCTTGGCTGAGGCTGAACAGTTGGCCAACGCTCACCTGAAAGAGGCCGGGTATTGATATGGTTGGACAGGCAAAGGGGCGCGTCGCTAACCTGTGACCTGTGACTGTGTATCAAAATTAAATACTATCAGAAAAGCCGGTGCTCGCCGCTATGGTGAGCACCGGCTTTTCTTGTATTCAGTTCCAAAACAGTTGCCTATATGTTCATGCCAGTTAACACTTAACTCCAGCGGCCGGTGGTTTCGATCAGATCCACCACTTCGCTGCCGAGTTGATGCAGACGTTTCATGCCCTCGGTCACCCTGGCTTCCGCCGCCGGATAATTCTCATGGATATCAAAAGCGGCTTTGAGCAGTTCTTCCGCCTCCATCTCGTCGATATCGAACAGCCAGTCGCCGACACCGATATCTTCCAGCATCCAGGCTTTCCGCCCCGCCTCCGAAAATTGTGGATGCAGCACAGGCGTACCCAGACCGAAAGCCATAATGATGGAATGCATTTCCATGCTTACCACGATGCGGGCCTTGCGATAGATTGAGCCAGCTTGTTCGGTGGTCCAGAAATGATCCAGCCAGACACATTTCTCTTTGGCTTGCGGGGAGAGGTGTTTGAATATGCGCTCGCCGGCTGCTTCCACTTCCCACCTCACCTCGGGACAGAGCAACACTTTTTGCCCTGTCACCACCGTCCAGCGTTCTATAAAAGCGCGGAGCTTTTCCATATGCCGCTCTTCCCTTTCAGGCTCCATCACCCCCTGCAGGGGACCGGGTTGGGCCGAAGTGCGAATGGTCACGGTGATGAATTCCTTTTCCTTTAAACCGTGCCGTTTCAGGAAATCTGCCGCCCATTCTTCATCTTCACCCCGGAAAAAGAAGGTGCTGTCCGGGCGAAAACCGCTGCGGCTGTTGCCTAAATTGCGCTGGTTGAGGTACAAAAGAGAGTCGCTGTCCCGGCAGAAAACAAACTGCGCATCGCGGAAAAGCGGTCTGTATACCAGATCGCTGGGCCATTCCAGAGCATCGAAGCTGTGGGCGTTGATGCCGTAGGGAATGCCCAGATGTCGGGCCAAAATCAAGGGCATAGCCAGCTGAAAAGGTGATTGCCAGAAGCGCCGCTTCCCCGCCCGGCCAAAATTGAGCACGGTTCCGGAATTGAAAACCACAAAACCGGCATTGGCAAAGGCCTCGGCGGCCACGGGATTCACCTTCTGCATCTGGGCATAGAGCTCACCGGGTAAGCGTTGCAGAATGTCGTCGGCCATGGCCTGAGCTGTCCGGGCAGCGAGGCACCCGCGGTCAAAAGCCGCCAGGCGATATGGACCCCAGCGTTCCTGAAAAGCTTGCCAGGCGCCGGGCTCTATTCCCCTTTCCGCATGGCTTTTGCCGGCGGCATCCGAATGCAGCAAGGGACGAATAGGATTCGGCACCACCCGGCATCCGGGTAGATAGCGCGGCAGGTAATCCTGCAGGTAAGGAATGGCGCTGTCGCCCTCCCTGTGCAAGGCTAAAACGACAGCCCGGCGCTTGGGATTTTTCTCCTTGATCAGGGTCAGCAAGCCGGGTGTGATGCCGATATCGCCAATATTGCTGATACTCCAGCTAAAGGCAATAAGTAGATGTTTCATTCTGCATACCCCTCCAATCTACCCTCATCCTATAGATGCCCATCTTCTCCGGCAAGCGCCGCCTGCGCGTTCTTTAAGGGGAAGAAACGCGCCGCCATGTTAAAGGATCGAATTAAAGGAATTAACAACGGCACAGCTAATTATGTATATGTGCAAAAAATGATAAAGCCTGTATAGTTGGTTCAAGCATGCAGTGCTCCGGAGGTAGTTCGGATGGGCTTGCTCTTGGAGGTCACAGAAAGCAGCGAAGAACTTATAGATAATGCCTCACCTCCCAAGCTGCCTTGTTCAATTATGGGAGGCGAGGGTACGAGGGTTTTTGTGACGCTGACCGTACGCCGCTATTCGGTGCGCATGCATACCCATGCCTATTTCGAACTGGCTTATATCCACAAAGGGCAGGCTCTGCACCGGCGGGGAGATGTCTTGTATCCGGTGGAAGAGGGCGATCTCCTGGTAGTCAATCCCATCATCCCCCACGGTTATTTTGTGGAACCCGGCGCCACCATTGAAATAATCAACATCAATTTTATTCCGGACGCGTTGGGCGATTCACTGCGCGACAACAACATCACCACCATGCTGGCCAGCTTTGTTTCGGTACATTCCTGCACCAATACCAATCATCAGCCGGGCCTTTTCCACAGCATCCCTCAGAATATGCGGGATTTGATGCAGAAAATGCTGGCCGAGCAAAACCGGCGCCAGCCCGGTTATGAGGTGATGCTGGACAGCATGCTGCGCGCCTTGCTTATCTTGCTTCATCGCTTCTGGTGCCGCCATAACCAGGCTGCCGATCGCCGCACCGTTGATTCGGGTACCGCAAGTGCCATTTTAGCGGTGATTCCCGAGATCCATAGCCTGGCTTGCCAGGAAGACATATCCGTAAAGCATATCGCCGAGCGAGCCGGTCTCTCCTACGGCTATTTCGGCAAGCAATTCAAGGAAATCATGGGCGATACCGTGCTCGGCTATATCCAGCGCATCAGAATATACCAGGCCGCCCAACTGCTCTGCACCACGGATATGGGAGTGGATGCGGTGGCGGCGCAAGTCGGTTATAAGGATGTCTCCACTTTCAGAACCACTTTCAAACGGGTAATGAAATCCACCCCATCCAGCTATCGCCAGAATAGAGGTGGATTATCATTTCCTAACTGAACTGAGAAGTTTTGATCAATGCGCCACCTGCTACAGGGTGGGACCAAACGGTTTCATTTTCCTTGCTTATCCGTCTGCTCGGCCACCATCTGCATTCCAATCCCGGATCTACAGGTAAGCCGGTCTCTTTTATCCATCCCTCGATAATATTTCTAATTTTTTGCGCATGAGAAGCTTCTCTTTCCGACGTTATGCTCCCGACAATAGGTCCTTTGTCGTATCCGGAGCGGATAGTGGTAGGGGGGTAATGCCCGATGCCAAAAATTAACAGAGGCTTTCATCTATCAAGCAAGCCGGCTATCGGGGATATCGGCTATCAAGCCGGCTTGCCGTTATGGGCACCGTTGCGCTGGCCTGCTATCTCCGTCTCCCGCATCTTGAAGAGCTCCATCTGCGCATCCACCAGCCGGCGGTAGATGCCGCCCTTGGCATATAGCTCCTCATGGGTGCCTTCCTCGGCAATGCACCCTTTGTCCAGCACCAAGAGGCGGGTGGCATTGCGCAGGGTGGAAAGGCGGTGAGCGATGGCAAAAGTGGTGCGGTTTTTCACCAGGCGGCCCAGCGCTTCCTGGATCTGCTGCTCGGTGTCGGTGTCCACCGAGGCGGTGGCTTCATCCAGGATGAGGATGCGCGGGTTGTGCAGGATGGCTCTGGCAATGGAGATGCGCTGCCGCTCGCCGCCCGAAAGCCGCTGGCCCCGCTCTCCCACTTTCGTGTCGTAACCGTCGCGGAATTTCATGATGAAGTCGTGGGCGTTGGCAATCTTGGCCGCCCGAATCACCTCTTCGGGCGTGGCGTCCGGCTTGGAATAGACGATATTTTCGTATATAGTGCCGGAGAAAAGGAACGGTTCCTGCAGCACCACCCCGATCTGGGAGCGGATGTCGGACTGCAACACCGTGCGCAGGTCCACCCCGTCCACCAGCACCCGCCCCTCATCGGGGTCGTAGAAGCGGCATACCAGGTTGATGAAAGTCGATTTGCCCGCGCCCGAATGCCCCACCAGGCCGATCATCTCGCCCGGCTGCACATCTACGTTGATGTTGTGCAGCACCGGTTCATAGGAACGATAGCCGAAGGTGACATTTTCAAACTTCACCGCCCCTTTGATCTCGTGCCGGCGGGCATTGGGCAGATCCTTCACATCCGGCTCCTCGTCGATCACGGTGAACACCCGTTCAGCCGAGGTCATGGTCTGCGTGAACCAGCGGGGAATGAAGGTGAAAAACTGCAGCGGTCCCCAGATCATGCCGGCATACTGCGTGAACTGGATGAGCTCCCCTTTGCTCATCTCATATCCCAACACCAGCCGGCCGCCGAAATAGAGAACCAGGAAGTTGCCGGCGCCCATCAAAAAGCCGATGAAAGGGAAGAAAGTGTTGAACAAGGTCTCGTTCCGGGCGGTGATGTCGGCAAAATCCTTGCTGTAGGCGGTGAAGCGGGCCACTTCCCTCTTCTCCTGGCCGAAGGTCTTCACCACCCGCATACCGCTCAGGATATCCTGCAAAAGCGAATTCACCCGGTCAAAGAAGTGCCATTGCCGGTGGTACATGGTGCGAAAGGTAGCCCGCATGCGGGCCATGATGAACATGACGAGCGGCGCCGGCGCCAGCACCAGCAGAGCGAGCTTCCAGTGGTTGGCCATAAGGATGGCCACAATGCCGATGAAGACCAGGCTGTCGTTGATGAAGGTAGCCGCCTGGTTTTGCACAAACGACTGGATGTTGCTGGTGTCGTTGGTCACCCGGTTCATCAGGTCGCCAGTCTTGTGCTTGCTTATGTAGTTGAGGGACAAAGCCTGCAATTTGCCGTAGACCATGTTGCGCAGGTCCTGACCTAGGCGTGACCCCAACACCGTGGTAAGCAGGCCCCGGGCGACGGCCAGACCATGGTTGAAGAGCAGCACCAGGCTCATCAGCAGCACATAGAATACCACTTTATCGGTATTTCCATTGCCGATGCCTTCATCTATCAGGAGGCGGGTGAGCTGCGGAGAGATGAGGCGGGCGCCGGTGGAAATCCAGAAGAGCACCATCGTGCCCAAAATCATCCAGGCGTGCGGCTTGGCCAGTGACAAGAGCCGCTTTACCAACTGCGCCTTGTTGATGCATTTGGGACAGATCTGCGATTCATCCGGATAAACCAGCCCACAGCGGGGACAGGTTTTCTCCTTGATCTCCTCAAAATAGGGCGCAGTTTCCCCCGCCGTCACTTTGTTGAGGTATTTCACCAGGTTGGAATAATAAGGCAAAAGCCGCATATTAAAGCGGACCAGCCGGGTGGGAACACCGTCCACCGTCGTCTCCAGGCAGCCGCTCCCCACCATGGTGGTCGTCTTGAAATCACGGCATGCGGCCAAGGTGATCTCCCGGATCACGCAGTCGTCACTGGTGATGAGGAGGCGGGTGGGCGTCACTACCACCTGACCCTCAATATAGCGGCCTTCCGGACTGATATCAAAAGCTACCTTGGTGACCGGAGTTTCTCCGGCCAAAGCGGCCGTCAGGCTCTTTTCCGAAGCTATTGTCGCTGCGACACCCAAAATGCACAGCTCCTTTGCGCTATAACCTCGGGGGTTTCGTTTCGGTTGGTTATATACATTACATTACATCAGGGTCTCAATCAGCCGGGCGCTCTTGGTGTCGAGTTCCCGGTAGTTGGTGACCTCGAAGCGGTTGCCGTCCACATCGATGATCATCAGCCGGTTCTCACCCACGGGGAGGATGCAGTCGTGCGAGCCTTTGGTGGTGAAGCGGCGGGCGCCGCGGTCGGTCTCCACTTCCCAGTAGATATAGCCGAATTCTTCCTTCATCTTGTGCACTTTCTTAATGATGGGCGTGAAGTAGCGCCGCTCCAGCTCCCCGCGCACCAGATTGGCCTGGTCCAAATTGAACTCGGCCAGGTCCCGGATGATGCCGATCTCATTGTTTTTGTCGTCCCGCACCGAGAGATAGCGATCACCCAGGCTCAGGGGAAAAGAGCGGAACACATATACCGGATCGTAGCTCTCGGCACCGAGCTCCAGGCGCAGGAAACCGCCCGCCGTAAGATCAAACCGGCACTCCGCCGGTGAGAGATAACGAATCTGCGCATACTCAGCTAACCCGTCCAGCGAGTTCGTGCTCACTTACTTCCACTCCCCTGATTCTCAATGCTTGCTTCTGCTTCTGCAGCATGTTGTAGTAGTGTCCCTGAAGAGCGATCAGTTCCTCATGGGTGCCCATCTCGACCACCTTACCCTTGTCGATCACCAGGAGGCGGTCGGCATTACGCAGGGTGGAGAGGCGGTGGGCGATGGCGATGGTGGTCCGCCCCTTCACCAGCCGCTCCAGGCCTTCCTGGATGGCCCGCTCGGTTTCGGTATCCACCGAAGCCGTGGCTTCATCGAGGATGAGGATGCGCGGGTTGTGCAGGATGGCCCGGGCGATGGACAACCTCTGGCGCTCGCCGCCGGAGAGGTTCTGCCCGTGGTGCCCGATCATCGTGTCGTAACCGTTGGGCAGCTTGATGATAAAATCGTGCGCTCCGGCCACTTTGCAGGCTTCGATGATCTCTTCCCGCGTGGCGTCCGGCTTGGCATATGCCACGTTTTCAGCTATGGAACCGGCGAAGAGATAGGTATCCTGCGGCACCATACCGATCTGCCGGCGCAGATCCGCTATGGCCGCATCGCGCACATCGACGCCGTCGATCTTGATCACGCCTTCATCCACGTCGTAAAGGCGGCTGATCAGGTTAACCAGCGTCGATTTGCCGGCGCCGGAATAGCCGAGCACGCCGATCATCTCACCCGGCTTGATATCCAGTGTGATGTGCTCCAGCACCGGCTTGTTCGGCTCATAGCCGAAGCTGACGTCGATGAGCTCGATGCGGCCGGCGATCTCGGGCAGGCGCACCGGGTTCGGCTTCTCCGGCACATCCGATTTGGCATCCAGTATCTCAAAGATGCGCTGCGCCGAGTTCATGCATGAGGACCACCAGTCCACGATGTGCGTCATCCACTCCAGCGGCTGGTAAAGCATGCCGAGATAGCCGATGAAAGTCATCAGCGTCCCCAGGGTCATCACTCCGTTGCTCGCCTGCAGCCCGCCTATCAGCCAGACCATCAAGCCGCCGCAGTTCATCACCAAACTGAGCGTCGGAAAGAGCTTGCTGGAGATGAAACCGAGCTCCATGTTGGTCTGGAAGACCCGGAAATTGCGATAGGCAAACCGCTCCCGCTCCGTATCCTCCTTGCCGAAGGCTTTCACCACCCGGATGCCGGAGAGGGTATCGTTGATGAGGGCGTTCAGGGAAGCCGCCCGGCGGTAGCGCCGGGAATAGGCATTCCACAGGATGGGGAATACCTTCGTCACGAATAGGACAATGAACGGCGTGGGCACCAGCACCAGGAGCGTCAGCCACCAGTTCATGGACAGCATGACCACGACAATGCCCACCAGGTTGGTGGCCATGACGATAAAATAAGGAAAGCCGTCGTGGAAAAAGAATTGCAGGTTGTTGGCGTCATGGCTCACCCTGGTCATCAGGGTGCCGGTCTCCTTGGAAGCAAAAAAGCCCAGCGAAAGCCGCTGCATGGCGGCAAAGACCTGTGTCTTCAGGTCGAACACCACTTTGGGCACGAGTACGGCGGTGATGCGGCCATGCATCACGCCCATGATCACGCCCAGAAAGCGCACCGCCGCCATGGCCAGGATGATCTCCCAGATGCGGCCGTAATAGCGGCCCCCTTCGGTGAGCACGTCGTCCCAAAAGATGCGGCCGCTTAGGTAGGGAGCGAAGATATCCAGCCCGGAGCGGGCGAACATAAAGAACAGAATGAGTCCTACCTCTTTTTTATATTTAGGCAGGTAGGAGAGAACGCGCATGAAGACCGCCCGTTTGTCCAGGCATTTGGGGCAAACCCGCCGCTTGGGGTCGGGATAGAGAAGGCCACAGGTGGGGCAGACCGGAAGGTAGATATCGTCGGCGAAATCCCGCTCGGTCAACACCTCGCCTTTACGGATCTTGTTGGCCAGGCGGGCAAACTGGCCGAATTTGCGGGCCATGGTGTTGGAATAACGGCAAATGAGCTGCGGCTTCCCGTCGACCTCCGCCACCAGCACCCCGTTGCCGTTCAAGTTATCCACCTTGATTTCGCCCAGGGCCGAAAGCGGTATGCAGCGTAAATCACGAAGCTCCCACCGCATAACCCCATTGGTGTTGGTGTTGGTCGTCTTGGTCGCCGCTCCACGGGAAAAAAGCCGCCGCCATCCGGCCTCGTGCCGCTCTTCACCCCGGCTGTCGCCAGAGGCGACGTAGAGCGCCTCAGCAGTGACCAAAAGCCACGCTTCCCCGAAGGCACCGGCGTGGGAAAGGTCGGTTTGGGCACAGATAATTACATCGGATAGGGCAACATTACGGGCGGCCAATTGGGCCGCCACGTGATCCGGCAGAGGTTCCAGCCGATTCATACCGGCCCTCCCCTGAACATATTGAGTTTTGCTTATGCCGGCAACAAATGATGATGGTTGAGCCAGCCTCCTTGTAGGGTCATGATGTATTGTACCTTTGCTTGCATTTTATAGCAAGTCAAAAAGCGTGCTAAAAAACACGTTTAGCTGTTCATGCCGCCCTATTGCTCCTTTTAGGAAGGCCTGGCGCTTGCCGGCGCGCGTTTCATCCCCCTATAGGGCGCGGCTCTGCCGCTTGTTGGCCGGGGTATGGCATATTAGTATCTTTATTAATTCGATTAATAAATCTACACGTGGAGAGGGGATGCACTGCTGTGCATGCGGAGCAGAAGTCAACAAACCAGAGCCGTTGTGGCGATTGTGGCGGTCGGCATATCGCTCTCACCTATGCCTGGGGAGGTACCTCAAGCGTCGGCGATATGGCCATAGCGCCCGGCATGGTGCGCCTCATCAAGGAAGCCGATCCGGAGGCGAAAATCACTGTTTATACCCTGAGCTCCGGACAGGATTGGGAGAAAGCCCGCGATTATCTTTTGAGCTGCGATCCTACGCTGTCCGTCCATCCCGATCCGTTCTCTCCCCTGCTGGGCAAAAGACCTGATGATGAGCTGTGGTGGCGGCTCTGTTATATGGCTTTGGATCCGGCCGGTTTCCTGAAGGAATGCCCGCCGGAGCGCCGGGCGGCCATCGCCGACTGGCTCGCCGCCGACCTGCGCCTTTTCAACTGCTCCATGCAGTTCACCTATATGAAAAAAGGCGCCGGCAGTCGGCTGAAATTTTGGTTACCCAATCTCCTGGCATATAGGTTACGCCTGCCTTATGCGCTCTGGGGGCAATCGTTCGGGAACATAGAGGCGCCGGGGCCGGAGATGATGCGCCTGGTGTTCAACGATGCTTTGGCCATCACCGGCCGCGATCAAGACGCTTTACACAAATTGCAGGCTGCCCGGGTGACTCGTCCCCTGACCGGCCTGGTGCCGGACTCCAGCCTTTTCTTCGAGCAGAGAAATGAGTCCTGGGCGGCTTCTTTCCTGATGGAATACGGTCTTAAGGCGGATGAGTATCTCCTGGTGCTGCCGCGCACTTTCGAATTCTGGAGCCGCCGCCTTGAATCTCAGGCGCTGCAGGAGAGGTTGTCCAAGCTGGTTGCCGCCGTCACGGCCTGGGTCAAAGAGACCGGCCTGAAGGTGCTTTTCTCCTATGAGCTGCCCAGGGAGACGGAAGAGACCAAACAGCTCATCCTGCCGCTCCTGGCTCCGGAAGTCAGGGAGAAATGCCTCCTGTTCGAAAAGCAATGGACACCCGAGCAAGCTATATCCGTCATGGCAAGAGCCCGGGCCGTCCTCTCCATGGAGCGCTATTCCGTGTATCTGACCATGACCGCCGGGACGCCCGTAGTGCATGCCACAAGCCATGAACCGAGCTTACAGATGGATGTCCTGGACCGCCTGGGACTGGCCGACTGCCATCTGAAGATCGATGAAATCGCCGGCGATGCCTTGGCTACCGCCGTGCTCGACTTGCACCACCGGCATGGGCATTATGCGGATCTGATCCGCAAAGGAAGAGAAAAGCTGAAAGCGGAAAGTGTGGCGCTGATGAAGGAACTCCTGTCCAGGCTGCCAGCTAGATAAAGGTTGATCAACCGCCTTTATGCAGGGCGTTTGTAGCTGGATGAGGCAAATCAGCAGCTCAAGGCGTGTCTATATGCATTCTCTAATCGGACAATGCATCATACCGCCCAATACCACCCGCCTCCGCACGCCACCACCAGCCAACACATGCCGCCACATGTCGCTACATGTCGCCGATCACGGTGAGAGGGGTGTCCAAATAATTCCGCTATCTGGCCGGGTGGGGTAGGGTGGTGTCCAAATCATGCCACAATAGGCCGGCGCCGGGTCGGTGGAGAGGGGTATTACCAGCATATGGTAATTTTTGGCGGTATTTCCTTCCATTTCTTTCCTGAAACCGCCCGCCACGACCTCAACCGAAACCTTGAGGGAATAATTTGGACACCCCCGGCGAGTTAGCGTCTCTATTTGGACACCCCCCGCCTAGTTTGCGTCCTTATTTGGACACCTCCACATCACCCCTCCATATTTCATTTACGTTTAGAGCAAGAAATGGACACGCCGGCGGGTAGCCGGCCAAATTAGGTCGGACACCTGTGAAACCTGCGAAATATAGGATCAATCATGATGAGGTCCTCTCGCACCTAAATTGACAGCCATATGGTGTTAAGCAGGACAATCATCACAAAGCGTTGTTCAGGCACATCAATCCCAGGAATATTTTTGTCATAACCAAGCATGTCTGATTTAGTTGTATTTTGATATGTTAATGTTTGAATAAAATAGACAAGGGGGTTGTGTTTATGTTTAGAAGGCGGAGTATTTGCGCCGGCCTCAGCGCTATCATCCTGGGATTGTTGCTCTCCACATCGGTAATGGCCGCTCCGGTCAAACTTGAGCTGTGGACCTTTGCCGCTCCACACGCCAAATGGTTTCAGTATATTGCCGACCGGTTCACCAAAGAGGTCAATCCAAAAGTCGAGATAGAGGTTTTGCTGACGACAAATACAGCTCTTTACATGGATAAATTCAAAGTGTCGTTGGTGACCAACGATGCTCCGGATCTTGTCGACATTGAACACAACTATTTTTCCAGTTGTCTTCAACTCGACCGTCTGCCTTTTATCAATTTAACACCGCTATTGGAGAAAGGCGGCTATATGGAACAATTGGTCGTGCCGCGGCAAATAGCATATAGTTGGCAGGGACAAATATATGGCATTGAGCACGCTCTGGCGCCCGTGGTTTTGTTCTACCGGCGAGACTTGTTTGCCAACTTCGGCTTTCCCGACAAGATCAACACGTGGGACGAGTATGTGCAATTAGGCCAGAAACTGGATCGAGAGAAACATGCCATGTCCCGGTTCGCCAGGAGCGTATGGGAAATACTTTACCGGCAACAGGGCGGAGATATTTTTGATATAAACAGCAATGTCACCTCCGACACCGAAATGGGTATTAAAACATACGAATGGATGATGGATCAGGTAAAGACAGGGGTTTTTGCCGCCCCGCCCAACGGCAATTTTTGGGATGCTATTAGATCGAATTTCTACCTCACCGAGATTGGTCCTGATTGGCAAGGAGATAAAATTGAGTCCGGCTACCCGGAACAATCCGGTTTGTGGGGCGCCATGCCGCTGCCCTACTGGCCTGATGATCCGGAACGCAGGCAAACCAGCGTGTTTGGCGGCACGGGTCTTTTAATCACCGACAATACCAAACATCCTGATGAAGCTTGGCAATTCCTGCAATTCGCCATGCTCAGCGTAGAAGGAGCTGTATCCCATTTTGAGCAGATCGGGTTCTTCCCGGTTTATATCCCGGCGTTTAGAGATGCACGGTTGCGGAAAGAAAGACCTTTCTTTGGCGGACAACGCTTAGGCGAGCTATATGCCACAGTCGGCTATAATGTTCCTACTATATATCCGTCACCTTACCGCCGGGATTGGTACGACATTTTCGCTCCATATGAGAAAGCGATAGCCGACGGCGTCAAACCTGTAAGGACTGCTTTGGTAGAATCTGCAGAGTTGCTGCGGGCCATAATCCGCAGTGACGCCGCAAATAAATAAATAAATAAATTGGTAGGGTCCCAGGTTTCCATGCACAACGCAAAGCGGGGCTGTCCCAACGACACATATGGATGGGACAGCCCTTTTTCATATTTGCCCGTTCCAACTTTGCTTACGGTATTGCGTTGGTGACAAGCCGGTAAGGCTTTTTACTCTATGATAAAGATGAAACGGCGTTTTGAAGCCGCAGCGGACGGCGATATCGGAGATGGAGAGCCCTGTCGAGGCGAGGAGTTCTAGGGCGCGTTTCGTGCGATATTGCCACAGAAATGCTATGGGGCTGGTTTTATATTGTGCTTTAAAGATGCGGCAAAGATGTTCGGCGCTCACCGCCACATGCCGGCATACATCGCTCAGGCAAATGTCTTTGTCATAATTTGCGTATATATATTTCAGGGCGAAGTAGATTATCTCATTTTTGGCGCTAGGTATTTCCGTCAATAGGCGCATTTCCTGATAAAAGAGCCACAGTGAATGATAACCGATAGCAACAAGCAGATTCTCCGCCTGTTTATGGCGAATCCAATAAATGGCTTCTTGCGCCAAGCTGCGCATCCGCGGCGATAGCGGTATTATCTGCGGAGGATGCCAAGTATACTTATACCAGGATTCAGGCAGCACCGGGTTATTAATACAGATGAAGCTGTGGTGGGTGCATGAATCTTTGGCGAATTGATAGAACTCCATATGTCCTGGAGTTACTAAAAAGGCTGTGCCGGCATCAATTTGCAAAACATGATCATCTACATATAAGGTGAGAGACCCGGAGTGTAACATGACGATCTCGTAATCCCGCTGAAGGCGTGGGCCATATGTCCCTCCCGGCGGATATATCACTTCACCGGCTTGAATCCGTTTAGGCCACCACTGATCGTCCATCTTCGCCTCCCCTTCGAGAATTTAATTCCACAGAGGCAGGTGTAATAGACACCAAGCTGTAATTAATACGAGTTTAAAATCACTGGAGATAATTTTGGATTTCGCCTCCCTGGTGAACTGACCGATGAGAAACACAACACGAATGAAAAAACAAGCATCCGGCCGCCTGCCTTTGGCGCTGCAATTGGCTGCCATAGCGGACGGTGTCACAAGTGTGGCCTTTTATGGTTATGGACCGCTCTACCTGCGGCAGGTATTGCACGAACAACACCTTTTAGTGGTCGCCCTGGTGAACACTTTGGCTGCTTTAGCCACTTTCATAGCGGCCGGGATCTGGGGCCGGTTGAGCGATCGCACCGGTAAACCGCTGCCGCTCATGGCCACCGGCTTATTCGGCATGGCGTTGGCTTTGCTCTTGATACCCTTCATGCCTTCCTCCACCGGTTTTCTGTTGATGGGATTGCTGCTCTTTACCATGCTGGCAGCCGTCTCCCCGCTCGGCGTCGCCTGGTCGACCACCCTGGCGCCGGATCACCCGAGTGAACAGGCTGCCCTTTTCTACCGGATGCGTTCGGCCGGCTGGGCTGTGGGCAGTTTCGGTTGCAGCGCCCTGGTGCATTACCTTGATTCCGGCGGCATCACGGTAGCTTTCAGGTTGGGTACGGCGCTCACAGCCCTGGCCGGCATCAGCCTGCTTTTATATGTAACCGGCGAAAAACGGCGGCTGCGGAAAAAAGAAGAGCGTGTCGGTCCTGATCAGCCCGACTCATCCGCCACATTAGACTCATCCGCCGCATCCGACCCATCCGCCTCACCCCGCCCCCAATCCACCGCCAGCAATTTCGAAGGGCTGTCCGCCGGACTGGTGTGGCGGCTGCCGATAGTGGCGGCCATAGCCGGTGCGGTGTTGTTTGCCATGGGAGGCAATGAGGCCTTTTTCTCGCTTTTAGGACCATATTTAACCGAAGAGCTGCGGGTGCCGTCTTCCTGGGTCGGCCTGACCTTGGGTACCGCCAGCGTGCTAAATATCGCCATCACCAGACTGGCGGGGCGCTTCGCCGACAGGCACGGCCCGACGCTGGTTTTCCTGATAGGCACCTGGAGTTATACCATAATATTCGCCGCCATGATCATCTTCGGGAATCCGTTTCTCACCATGATCCTTTATGCGCTTCCTATCTCTGCGCTCATTTCGACAGGAGCTTCAGGAGCGTTGAGCACGTTCGTGCCGGCACACCAGCGCGCCGAAGCCATAGGCGCTTTCGAGGGCAGCGTGGCGCTCTCTATGGCCACGGGCTCTTTGCTCAGCGGCTGGGTCGTGGACCAACTGGGCCTGCATTTTCTGCCGGCCATCACTTTCGCCATCACCGTTCCAGGCGCTCTGATCGCCTGGTTTGCCGTCTATCGCCGCTTTGGGAAACAGAAAAGAAGGGAGTATCAATAAATAATGATCATTCGCGATTACAAACCTGAAGATCGAGATGCCGTAGAACGGATCACCTACAAGGCCTGGTCGGGTGTGAGCATAGCTCACTTGCGTGAACAGCGTTATGGCATCATCGGCGGGGTCCCCTGGCAGAAGCAGAAGGCCGAAAGCATTCTGCGGAAATGCGACACTCACCCTGAACAGGTGATTGTGGCCGAAATAGACGGACAGGTGGTCGGTTATGCCACCTTGCTCTTCTCTCAAAACGGCGAGATAGGCGTGGTGGGAGAGAATGCCGTCGATCCGGCATATCAAGGCCGGGGCATCGGCACCCAACTGATCGCCAATATACTCGACAGGTTGCTCGCTGCCGGAGTGAGAATTCTTGAGGTGCAAACCTTCGAACACGATGCTCCGGCCCGCAAAGTCTATGAACGTCTCGGTTTTGAATTATTCGCCAAAACCGTACATTACACCATGACGCCGGAAAAGGCCAGAGAGCATGTGGCCAAATACCTGCAGCAGAACAAATAAAACCGCCGGCCGCAGCCGGTGCCCGGAGATCCGGACCGGGAGATCGCCCAGGAAGATCCGGACCAAAAGATCTGGACCGGGAAATCCGGAGAGGCAAAGGAAGTCGGCGCCGGAATAGCTAAATATATGATCGGATTGAGGATTTTTGGAGGTATGACAAATGCGCGGACTCCCCGGGCGACTTCTCTTGCCGGCTGTTTTTATTATGGTGACTTTGCTGCTCACCGGCTGCGGCAGCCGCCCATATTTTGTTAAAAGAGATATGGGAATAAGGGTGACCATAGATTGGATTGAGATTAACAGCTGGTACAACCCGAATATTTACATCAAATTGACGCTGGGCAACTCGGAGGTTATCCGGCTGCCGGGCCCTGCTTCAGCTTGGTATAGCTGGCCTATTGGGGGGGCAATACTCACCGCCCGGCAACAATGTGGCTACCTGGAAAGTGCCGAATTATCCGGTCGACTATCAGTTGGTTATCTAGGTCTGGGAGATGACCCCCGGCACTCTTCCCGACTATAAACTGGCCTCGAGCACCCTTAAAAGGGTGAACTATACCGATCCCAAGCAACCTTATGTGCAAGCATGGCCCAATAACATTAATCCTTATATCACATTTCAATACACGGTGGAACCCGTGGTGCTGTATGGCGGCTACTCCGCCGCCAGCCACGGCGACACACCCGTGCTTTACAGCATAACCTCGGGAGATACGCTGGATAGCAGCATCGAGTTCGGCACCGGAGACGACGAATAAGACGCCTTCGCTACCGGTAACGGTCGTGATATGATTAATAAAAATATGAAAAGGCGAAAGTGAAAGCTTCGCTTCTGAAACATCACTGACGAACCATTGCTTGAAGGAGAGCAATCACCATTGATCAAGATTGAAGGATTTAACAAAGGTATCTGGCTCACGGAGCAATATCGCTTTGCCGAAGAGTCCGCCGCAGGAAAGCCGCAACAATTGACTTTGGATGTGGTGAGCGACAAATTAGATGTCGCCCAAGGCCGCATGGGTACCATGGCCTATCAGATAATGAAAGCACACGGCACAGAGAGCCGGGGGCGCTGGGAACTCACCTTTGATGCCCTGGCTTCTCACGACATCACCTATGTCGGCATCATCCAGACGGCCAGGGCGGCCGGGCTGGACCGTTTCCCCGTACCCTATGTGCTGACCAACTGCCACAACAGCTTGTGCGCCGTCGGCGGCACCATAAACGAAGACGACCATGTCTTCGGCCTGTCGGCCGCCAAAAAATACGGCGGCATCTTTGTACCGGCGCATGCGGGTGTCATCCACCAATATGTGCGGGAGATGCTGGCCGCGCCGGGGAAAATGATCCTCGGTTCCGACAGCCACACCAGGTATGGCTTTCTCGGCACCCTGGGCGTGGGCGAAGGTGGACCCGAGTTGGTGCGGCAGCTACTCGGCCTCACCTATTCCCTGGCCGCCCCGCGAGTGATCGCCGTCTATCTCACCGGCAAACCCAGGCCGGGCGTGGGGCCGCAGGATGTGGCGCTGGCCTTGATCAAAGCCGTATTCGACCAAGGTCTGGTCAAAAACGCCGTGCTGGAGTTTATGGGTCCCGGCGTGGAGTCCCTTTCCGCCGAATACCGGGCCGGCATCGACGTGATGACCACCGAGACCGCCTGCCTGAGCTCCGTTTGGATCACCGACGAGGTGGTGCGGAACTACCTGGCCGTGCATGGCCGGGAAGAAGAGTTCAGGGAAATCAGACCCATACCGCCCGCCTATTACGACGGCTTGATCCGCATCGACTTAAGCGCCGTGCCGGCTATGATCGCTCTGCCTTTCCATCCCAGCAATGCCTGGCCCATCGAGGAAGTGAACTCCCGGCCAAGTGCTTTCCTGGCCGGAATCGAAGAGGAAGCCAGGAAACAGGTGGGAGAAAAGGCTTTCCGGTTTGATCTGGTCGGGAAAGTGCGGGACGGGCACCTCCTCGTGGATCAGGGGGTTATTGCCGGCTGCTCCGGCGGTATGTTTGAAAATATCAGAGCGGCGGCTGAGATATTGTCCACCGCCGGCGGGGGCAAACAGCTCCCGGCCGACTTCAATCTCAGCATATACCCGGCATCGCTCGCCATCCAAACCAGCCTCATCGAAACCGGCCTAGCGGCCAAGCTGCTCAAGGTGGGAGCCGTGCTGCGCAGCGCCTTCTGCGGACCGTGCTTCGGCGCCGGCGACGTACCGTCCCACGGCAGCCTGAGCATACGCCATACCACCCGCAATTTCCCCTTCCGCGAAGGATCCAAACCGGGTGAAGGCCAGCTCGCCGCCGTGGCGCTGATGGATTCCCGCTCGATTGCCGCCACCGCCGCCAACGGCGGCAAACTGACAGCGGCCACCGAACTCCTGGACAAAAAGAAGCGGGGCAGACAAGGGCAGCCGGTCTACTTCTTCGATTCCGGCGTCTACCAAAACCGGGTATATAACGGCTACAACAGACCGCAAGCAGACGAACCGCTGCGGCTGGGGCCGAATATCCGCGACTGGCCGGCCATGCTTCCCATGCCGGAGAACCTGCTCATCCGCCTGTGCGCCGTGATTCGCGATCCCGTCACCACCACCGACGAGTTGATTCCTTCCGGCGAAACCTCTTCTTTCCGCTCCAATCCCTACAAACTGGCCGAGTTCACCCTTTCCAGACGCTGCCCGGATTATGTAAAAGAGGCAAAGGCGGTTCAGGAATTGGAACTGATCCGGCGCCGGCTGGTGGCCCGGGAAGAGCCGGGAAACCAGCTGCGTCAAGAAGAGCTGCTATCATTAATGGAAAACGTGCGGCATCTGTGCCACTCCGCGCTGGAAGCCCAACAGTTTATTTCGGCCACCGGAATCGGCAGTGCCATTTTTGCCGTTCGCCCCGGCGACGGTTCTGCTCGCGAACAAGCTGCCTCCTGTCAGAAAGTTCTGGGCGGCTGGGCCAACCTGGCTCATGAATACGCCACCAAGCGTTACCGCAGCAATGTGGTGAACTGGGGCATGTTGCCTTTCACCATATCCCCGGACGACTCCGCTCAGCTGGAGATGGGCATGTGGCTCTATATACCCGGCATCAGAAAGGCGGTTGCGGAGGGTGGCGAAGAGGTGACTGCTTGTCTCCTCTCACAGCCGTCCGAGGTGCGGAGTCTGAAGCTCTATATCAGCGACACCAGCGCAGAAGAAAGACGCACACTGTTGGCCGGTGGTTTGATCGGATACCTGAAAGAGCAGAAAGAGGCGAAAGAACAAGAGCAGAAAATATAAAAACGTTGGAAAACAGGAGGCGAGCAGATCATGAGGAGAAAGATATGGCTGGCTGTTTTGGCCATCATGCTGATCAGCTGCCAGGTAGCTGCGGAAGAAGAAGATTTTATGCCGGCCGATGTTTTCGCGGGCGGCGGACCGACCCTCGGCTTAATGACTTTGGATTTGGAAAGACTGAATGCCAAATTGACAGCCAACGGCTTTGCCCCGCTGGAAGAATCCCTTATTTTGTATGGTGGCGGCGGCTCGGCAGGGGTAAACGGCATTGCCTTAGGCGGCTGGGGCTTAAGCGGAGAATCGGTTTCAACCAAAGGTAATAAACAGGCTTACTTAACCGCCAGTTTTGCCGGTTTTCATCCCGAACGCTACGTCAGATTCGGGCCGGTGACTCTCAGCATCGGCGTGCTGTTGGGCGGCGGCTCCGCCGAGCTGACCTTATATGATGGTACGGCGACCGACTTTGATAGTGCCATAAATAAACGTTACGAAACAACATTGAAGGCCAATGGCATGGTTATCGGCCCGACATTAAGCGCCAGAGTGAAATTTGCCAACTTCATCCATCTCCAGGCCGGTGTCGGTTACCTTTATACCACAGCTCGCGAGTGGAAACACCGGGACTATGCCATCTCCGGATTACCTGCCATTCCCGACGGCACCTATTACACCATCGGAATGGTTTTCGGTGGTCCATAAGGAATAGCTCTTCCGCAAATAGATTTATATGATTTATATTATGTTATGGGAGCGAGCCTGAAGCCCGCTCCCATTTGCTTTTTTATCGTGACATTCCAACAAGGCGGGTTCACTTGCGCCCTTCGTCGACAGCCCGGTAAGCTTCTATCTGCTCCTTGGTCAGAGGTTGGGTTTTTGCAGGCAGGAGCCAGCGTGGGCGTTTGATGAACGCCCCGTTGTGAAAACGGGACTCGATGCGCCCTGTTCTCTCCAGGTAGTTGAAGCAACTGCGCATGCAGCCGCGGGAGCCTTCCACACCGTAGCTGGAACCCTCCCGCTCGCCTACACCCCACTTCATCAGCATGGCGTGGCCTTCCACCACATAACCCGACGGGAACTCCTCTGATGGACGCCACTTGGCACCGGAGAGCGTCCAGGCGAACTTATAGGCGGCGCCTTCGGAAACTTCCTGCTCGGTAACATCGAATTTCCAGCCCGGAAAATCCTTGTGCAGGAACGGCGAGGTGCGCGGGTCGCCGCCATGATACATCAAGGTGCATTTGCCCATGTCGACATCGGCCCATTCGTAGGTCTCGCCCTCGATCTGTATCTTGACGGTCTTCCCCTCCTTTATGTGGGGGATGGCGCCCGGGCAGCCGCGCACGCATTCCATACAGCGGTTGCAGATAGTGCCTGGTTTCACCAGCGGGCTGGGCTCAAGCGGGGCATCGGTGATGACAGCATGTAATCGCTGCCGGGGGCCGAACTTTTTGGTGAGAAAAACCTTGGACCAACCTATCTCCCCCACACCTGCCGCCACGCCGGCGATGCGGATGGCCAGGTGCACATCGGGAGGCACAGCTCCCTGCCGCAAGGGCTCCCTGTTCAGCTGCCGCTCGGGCACTCCCGAATAGTATGGGGTAGCTTCCCAGCCGTGATCCTCCAGGAAGCAGGCTAGCTCATAGACACCCCAGGGAATAAAAAAGGAGTTCAGAAGTCCGGAATAATCAAAATAGGTGTAGTTGGGCCAATAGGTGCCTTCCTCAATGCCCCGCCAGCCGCCGCGCAGGATGCGTTTGCCTACCACGATGACGGATTTAGCTTCCGGCATGATGGCCGCCGGGTGCATGCGGGGCGGCGCATCCTTGAAACGCTCGATGTTGGCCACCCCGAACAGGTCGAGGCCCACCGATTCTGCATATTGCCGCAGTTTCTCAGTTGTGATAACCATCTCACATCTCCTTCCACCTACCGGCAGCCTATGAAATGATCCGCCGCTCGTCGATGATCTGCCAAGGCCGGCGTTTCCGGAAAGCATTCTCAAAGGTGTTCTCCACCAGGCCGTTCTCTTCCAGATGCGCCAGGCAACTGCGGGTGCACAAAGCAGCCAGGCGGTCCGGTTTGCCCGTGGCATAATGCGGGTTCGGAGCGGCGCCGTTGGCGCACCGGCGGCAGAGGCTGTAATCGACCGGCGCTACAGTCATGCTCACCCCGCACACCTCTACGGTCTGGGCGGCGTCAGCCTGGATGGCTCCCATGGGGCAGATCGGCTCCCGCTGGGCGCAGCGGTCGCATACCGGTTTCGAGAGCAGCGCATCCGGCACCAGCGGGGCATCGGTGAGGATGAGCTGGATGCGCTGGCGGGGACCATATTGCGGCGTCAGAAGCACCCCGCACAGTCCTATCTCGCCGACACCGGCCCTCACGGCGGCATCCTCAAAGTCAATCATTACATTGGGCGCCGGCTGACCTTCCCGCACCGGAATACCCATCGGTGGTGTCTCCGGAGGTAGGTTGGGCAGCGGTACGGCTTCCCAGCCGTGATCTTCCAGAAATTCTGACGCCTTGAAGGTGCACATGGCCAGGAAACGGTTGTTTAGCCAGTCCCGGCCATATTGGCTATAAAGAGAAAACTGGGTACCCTCCTCCACGCCCCGCAAGGTGCCGCGGGTGATGCGCTTGCCGATGACCACAACGCTCTGCGCTTCGGGAAAGATGGAGCAGGGGTGCCTGTTGGCGGCCACATCGGCAAACCGCTCGATATTGGCTATTCCTATCAGATCGACATTGATGCTCTTGGCGAACGCTTTGAATTCGGCCGTCAGCATCTGGTCCCTTTCCGCCGCGCTCACCGGGATGGTAGACATAGACCAACCTCCTGACATATTGCTGGAATGATAATGATAAAGACTTAATAAGACCATGATGTCACGACGCTTCCGACTGGACTACACGGCTCTTTCAGCCGTTTTGAACATATTTTTGGTTGCGGTATTGCGTGGGCGTGCAACCCAGCGTGGCCCGGAACATGCGGTTGAAGTGTTGCAGGCTGCCGAAACCGGTAGCGAAGGCCACTTCGGCGACACTTAAGTCCGGATCGTTCAGAAGATTCTTGGCCGCTTCCACCCGCTCGTGATTGATGTAATTGGTGATGGTGGTGCCCCGATAGGTACGAAAAAGCCGACTGAGGTAAGAAGAGCTTAAGCCAACCGCCCCGGCAATCACCTTGAGGGAGAGAGGTTCGTCAATATGCTGGTGGATGTAATCTTCCGCCGCCTGCACGGCCGGATGCTCCCGCAATTGCAGGCGCACCTTGACCACTTCCCCGGTGAAGGCGGTGACTGCCTCAAGCAATGCTTGCCGCAGTTGGGTGTAATCATATGACGACATGAGCAAGGTGAGATATTTGCGGTTGAGGCTGTGTAAAACCAACTCCTCCACTCCTGCGGTTTGGGCGGCCAGCGCCATGGACACCAGCAAGCTCTGCAGAAGAACCCGCAGTTTGAGCAAGGGGATATATATCGGTCCGAAGAGGTAGTCGGAGAGTTCGGCGCTTATGCCGGGCACCCTGTCCAGGCGCCCGTTTTGCACCACCTGGCGCAGCCAGTCGACAAGCTTGGCGGGGATCACGCCGCTGTCGTCGCGGGCGGATTCATTATATATATGCACCTGACCTTTCTCCCGATTTAGCTGCAGGCGCAAGGCCACGACGGCATAACGGGCACAATTGCCGAAACCGAGCTCAGGTTTTGCTTCGGGAGCCACCGCCGTCCGCCGGCACAGGCCGAAAGTGACCAGCACTCCTTCCTCCTCCCGCAATCTGGTGGCAATAAACCGCAAGCGTTCTGCCAGGTCCGGCACCTGGCCGTCGCTGCCGCAGAAACCGCAGAAATAGAGGAATCCTTCATGGGCAAAGGTCAAAAGTTTCCGTTCCTGCCGGCCAAGGTGGCGGTGAAGCAACCGGAGCAGTTTAGCCACCATAGTGCGCCGGGCGGGGGTTTTCAGATTGTCGAGACCGTCTATCCGGGCGGCCACAGCGAAATCCGGATAGTTATTATTAAAGATACGCCGCAGAGCCCGCTCAAAGGCGCCGCCGAAATCGTCCATTCCGCTTGGGCTGATGTTTGCATACAAAAGATGGTGCCAGAAGGCGCCGGTCCATAGGCGGTCGATGCCCGGCGGGATGGGCCGGACAGCCTCCCTCCGGCTGCCCGGCGCCTTCTCTCCGCTATAGACTCCTGAGGCCATAGGAGCTTCTGGTGCTTTGTTCTTGCTCTGTTGAGTGGCAACTGCCGCGCCCCGGCCCCGGCGGGCAAAGGCTTCGATATCCTGGCGATGCCAGATGGGGCCGGCCGCCAGATGGGCTACCGGAGCGGGCAGTTTGCCGCGGCTATAATAGACGCTTATCTTCCGGCGATCCCACCCCAGTATTTCCCCGGCTTCTTTCACCCCGACCAGGTCCATCAGACGGCCTCCATGTGCTGCATCTATTGCCCATGCGCTGCACCTAATGCCAAAGTACCCCATAGCTTCACTGTTGTCAATGTCAACATCTTTATCGATATCGATGGCGGTCGATATCGGCTCGGCTCAAGCCTCGGGGTTGCCCGGGGTCGAGGCCGGTCAATCCGCCAGCTGCAAAGCATCGAGTTCCTGTTGAATCAAGGGGTTAACTCTGTCCAACACGGTGCGCAAAGCCTCATCCCCGCGCAGCGCCTTCAGGAATTCAGCATTCAAAGATAGTATTTATTTTGGAATCTGCACCGGTGAAATAACTCGGCGCGTTGTCCGGATGAATGCCCACTTCCCGGAAGGCCAGCATCCAGGCAGCCTGCTTGCTGTCGTAGGGGGCCACATACTGTTCCAGCCTGGCCAGAGTCGGCAGGTGCACCGGCAAGCGGGCCGTGGCATGCATCATCTTGATCTGGGATTCCGTATCGAAGGTGAGGAACTTGATCCACCGCCACATCGGTTCGACATCCCTGTTGGACTTGACTACATGTAACGGCCCAAAGAACATATTGGCCCCGCGCCGTACCGGACCCAGCGGCTGGAGCGCCACTTCAAAATCGTCGGCACTGTCGATCAAATACAGGTTATAATTGCTCGGCTGCCCATCCAGGTTGATCGCCGCAGCCCGCTGTGTGTAAATGTCGGCGAAGCCGGCTTCATAGGTAGCGTTGCCCGAGACGGCCAGATCAACATAAAACGATAGTCCTGTATATGCTCCCGGCGAATTGAACAAGGCCTTGGTCGGCTGCAGATAGCGCTCATACAGATCGCCACCGGCCTGGTGCACGGCAGCATGCACCCGGTTTAAAGCCCTGGTAAAATACAAGCCGTAGCGGTCGATTTTACCGTCACCATTAGTATCTGTCGTCAGGCGGGCAGCGTATTGTTTAGCCGTCTGCCAGTTCCACTCCTCTCCCATTTGCCGCAGGGGTGCCAAGCCGGCTTCATCAAACCATGATCTGTTATAGACCACGGCCACCGGAAAGATCTGGGTGGGTATGCCGTATATTCTGCCGGCGTTGGAGAAGTTTTGCCAGGCAAGTTCAGGCATATCGCTTAGTTTAATGGTGGGATCCGCATTTAGATAGGGCGCCAGATCGGCCAGCCCCCCGGTGGCGGTCAAGGTCATGAAGGAAGCAGTGGAATCGAGAATGTCTATCTGCACATCGGTAGCAATGCGCACCAGCACCTGATTGACATAGTTCCCTTAGTATTTTTCCAATACCACTTCGATATCCGGATTAAGTTTTTCAAAGACCGCCTAGCGTTCCTCAAGGAAAGCAAAATAGGTATCGCCATGGCCCGCCATATAATGCACAATCTTAGTTTTGGCCGCTGCACCGCCGGCCACCGCCGCCATCGCCATCAGGAGAAGCAGCACCGCCAAGCCTAACACCAGTCTTTTTCCTTTCATTTATGTATCCCTCCAATTAACTAATTTCCCCTTTTTGCTATGCCGCGATCCATGTTTTTGTATATCATTGATATTCTTCAGATATCACCTCCTATTAATTACATCTATGTCCACTTCACAGACATCCTGGGCAAACACAAAGCACTTGCCCGCTACAGAATTAATGACACCTTATATCCTATTTTATGGTATTTTGCAACGCTCACTACACATGTATTGGCATGAGGATGAACGGATTTTGTCATACATAATGAATAGGTACGGCCGTGACCTTGTCGGCGACAGGTTGACGTCTGCCCGCCAGGCAGATGACGGCACCAGGACCGCGTTTCTTGTCGAGTTTATCCAAGGCATAAAACGGCTTGGCCCATACCCGCTTGATACTTGCGGCGCTTTTGATCTCAATAGGATAGAGAATGTTGTCTTTTTCTATGAGCAGATCAATCTCCACTCCGTCTTTGTCGCGGTAATGACGGCCGGGCAAATAGCCGATTTGCTGTTCGGACAGGAAGTGAAGCGGGTGACGGCCGGAGCCGAATCGCATAAGTTTGCCTGGTATAGCGGAGATCCATGCCGTGAAACAGTTTTTAACCGAAATGACCGCCCTGGGAGGCCGGGATTCCGAAAAGGACCTCTTCGGGAATCCCGGCCGCTATCAAACCAAGCTTTCCAGCAAAACCGCCGGTCTGCCTTGCCCGGCATGCAGCACGCTCATCGTCAAGGAGACATTCCTCGGCGGGAGCGTCTACTTCTGCCCCACGTGCCAGGCTTTATGACTAAATCACGCTGCGCAGGAAGTCGACAGCTTTCTGAATGTCTCCGACCGGATCGGGGCCGACCTCCCGCTCGATAGCCAGGTAACCCTTATAGCCGGCTTTCTCCAAAAGATCAAGATAGCGCGGCCAATCCACCAACCCTTCGCCCAGGGGCACTTCCTGCCTCTTGTCACCTTCCAGCACGGTGGCGTCTTTGGCATGGGTGTGGACGATATATGGACCTAAAATGTTGACCCCTTCCACAGGCTGGAAGGTAGCCATGGCTTTTTCCCGGTCATAGGGCATCACCCCGCGCTCGGCAAGGATCACCGGCCAGAGGATCAAATTGGCCGGGTCATAGTTGACCTTGATCCCCGGGGAGCCCACCGTCTCAATCAGCTCCCTCAGCAGCGCCGGGGGTTCGGGGCCGGTCTCAATGGCCAAGCAGGCGCCGAGCTCTTCCGCCCGCCGCCCGATTTTGGACAGCGAATCTATGAAGGTATCCCATCTGGGTTGGCTTTTGTCGTGAGGCACCACACCGATATGGGCTTGCCAGATGCCGGATTCCAGATCGACAGCCAATTCCAGCGTTCTGTAAGCATCGCTCAAAGCAACTTCCTGAGTGTTCTTATCCCCCAGATCCACCCTGCCGCCCCAGGAAGAGATGGCCGACACTTCCAGGTTCAAGGCTTTCAACTCAGCCAGCAGGTTTTTCCTGCCGGCGGCATCCAGATTCTCCGGTTTGAGTGCGGGATGGTTAACGGAGAGATGAATGCCGTCGACGCCCATCTCCGCCGCCTTTCTGAAAGCAGCCTGATGGTCCATACGCAAATTGCTCTGCATGATCGCCAGCTTGAAACGAGCCATAATATAAGACACCCTTTCTGCCTAGCTGGTCATATTATTGCGTATGTTTCGCCGTCGCCAGCCTCGCCCCTCCCGGTACCTCCGGCTTGATCATCCCTATACCTTTCAGGAGAAAATAGACCGCATAACCCCACCAGAAGGTGAAAGCCAGATACAAAAGGAGCAGCAGAACAACAATGCCGATGTTTTGCTTCACTTCGTCGGGATGGATGCCGTAATAATTGTAGGCCGGTTCCAGCACCCTCGTCCTGATCTCCCCCAGGAAGGAGGCTTCCGCTGTGCTACCCTGCCTGAGGTATTCCCTTTCAAGCCCGGAGAAGAGGGACCACCAGGCGTAAATCACACGCCTTGGTTCCGTATTATAGCGACCGGCCAGTTCTTCATGCCGGTTGTGATACAACAGCTGAGCATCATTAATGGCCGCCGTCGCCAGCTCGGCGAGGGTAACCTCTCCGGGGTCCAGAGCAAAGATTCCGGCTGTTTCCGGCGCCACACCCAGGCTCAGGTCCAGGTTCAGGTTCAGGTCTACCGATACATGCCGGAAAGATTGCGCCTTGGCGAACAAATCCTCGCCAGACCCGGCCGAACCCTTAGAGAGAGAATTGAAAAAGTCCTCGGAAAAGCGCATCGCCGTCTTGCCGGCATATGGCAGCCCGATATATAACCAAAGCGCCACCAGCACAAGGAGAGCCATAAATAAACCACGTCTCAGGCTTTTCCGGTCGGTGATCCCGAACCTCCTGAATTTTGCTGAAGGATATTTTACAGTATCAATCGCCATATTCCGCAGCGCCGGCGCTGCCTGCCCTCCTTTCGCCATCAAAAAAACTCCTGATAAGAACGCTTAAGACCCATATGGCAAAAAGGGCGATCACCGCAAAAAACACTATGGTACCGCCGGAGCCGATCGCTTTCCCCACCGCATGGGGAAGCGAGAGGTAACCAAGATCGCCCAGCTTTTGCGGCAGGGCACATAACCTGTTGACGAAGGCGGCCAGGATGGTGATGGCGTAGAACCCTTTGATATGCCGCTCCGACACCAATTTGGTCGCCATGGCTCCCAGCTGCACCCCGATCAGCGAGCCGGTCAGCAGGCCGACGGCCAAGCTATAGAAGACAAAGCCATAGGCTGCATATTTAAATATGGAAGCATAGCCGGCGGTGAAAACGATCTGCAAGGTATCCGTACCCACCGCCAGCAAAGGCGCTATGCCCAGTCCGTAAACATAAGCGGGAAAGGTGAGAAAGCCGCCGCCCACGCCCATGATGGAAGCTAAGAAACCGACAACGAAGCCGCATAAAGCCACGAGCCAGGCGGAGATGCGGCCGCCGTTGCCGGTGGCGATCATGGGCGGCAGATGACAGCGCTGCGCCATCCGGCTGAGGGATAACTTGCCGGGATGGGCGCCGCCGGCGTCATTGGCGGTCCCGGTGGAGGTGGCAGGATCGGCAGCATGAGCGGTACCGGCGGCGGCACGGCTCAAGCGTCTGTAATCGTATAGGGCATAGGCGCCAAGCAAGCCAAGGAGAGCCACATATAGAAAAGTGATCAGAGCATCGCTCAGGAGAGGATTGGCTTGATATATAGCCCTGTTGATACCGGCACCCGCATTCACGCCCAAAAAGGAGCCCAGGACAAAAGCCGCCGCCAGGGGGATGGAGACATTCCCCAGCTTGCGATGGATGACGCTCCCCATGATGGCCGTGCTGAAGACATAAAACATGCCGGTGCCCACGGCCAAAATCCCCTGGATGCCCACGCTCATCAAAGCTGGGGTGACAACAAAGCCGCCGCCTACGCCGATGGCCCCGGTCATCAGACCGGTAGCCAATCCGAGCAATATCGCCAATATAAATAAAGGTATGTCGAGATAGGCCGGAGCATAGGCGCTCTCTCCGCCCAGCATGGCCGGCAGGTCGGCCGCCGGCTCGCCGGCTGCGGTCACAGCGGTGCAGAGCACCATCATGGCGGCGACGGCCGGAAAAGCGGCGGTCAGGATATGAAGCTTTTTCTTTTGCCGGCAATGCTTCATGCCTCGGCCTCCCAAGAGCGTGTGAATAGACCATATAATAACCGGCCAAACCACGATGGTATTGTGGTACCTACCACTTGTAATTATATCATAAGCCGGCATATTCGGCCATAATCGGTCTCTATTTTTTACTGAACGGTAATTTGGTATGGTGGTTATACCACCTATAGACGGACAAAAAATTGTCCCCGCCGGCCAGGAGGAAAAAGACAGGCCTTGCCGTATATGTATCATTGCCTTATAGAAGGCAGACAATTGCATTGGCCTAGGGTGCCCCCAAGAAGAAGCGGGGGATAATAGGGAAGTTCGGGGAGCGGCCTCTGCCGCAGAGCCGACGCGGTCCCGCCACTGTAACCGGATAGGCCGGCGCTTCATGCCACTGGCGACAAAAAGCTGGGAAGGCGCGCCGATGCTGTCAACCGGAAGCCAGGAGACCTGCCCTGGGCCCAAATGACAAGCCTTTCGCGGAAAAGGAGCGGTCATAACCCGGCAGCCTGGCCAGGTGAGAGCATAACGGCTTTGGGTCCGGGTTGGCAAACGCCCTCTGTCCGCGCCGACGGAGGTTTTTTTATGCAGAATTTTGCCCTGTTGTCATTGTCGTCGCTTATCGGGAAAACCAATTGCCACCCCTATCCTCGTAGCTCGTCTAGCCGTCACTCCCCGCCGGCCGCACCAATAATCCTCGCCGTCATGCTGCTCTTCGTTGGGGCAGCGGTGACCTTTACCGCCGGAGGAGCTGCTGCGGAAAGCTACCCCATCACCTTCCAGGACGACCTGGGGCAGGTGTTCACCCTCAAAGCCAAACCGCAGCGCATCATCTCCCTCGCCCCCAGCCTGACCGAAATCCTCTTTGCCCTGGGCCTCGGCGAACAGGTGGTGGCTATCGATTCCTACAGCAACTACCCGCCTGCCACTGCCGACATTGAAAAAGTGGGCTCCGGGCTCCAGCCCTCGATTGAGCGCCTTGTGGCCTTGCAGCCCGATATCGTCTTTCTCTGGGATCTGGCGACGGAAGATCTGCAGCGGCAGTTGCAAAGAGTGAACATCGTCGCCGTCACCTTTGCCCCACAGACCATAACGCAGGTGATGGACTGTATCCGCCGCATCGGGGAGATCACCGGCACGACCGCTGCCGCGGCGGAAGTGGTGGCCGGCATGCAGAAAACCATCGACCAGGTGGCCGCCTTGACCGCCGGCATCAAAGTGAAACCCAAGGTGTTCTTCGAGATCTGGCCCGATCCGTTGATGTCGGCCGGCCCCGGCAGTTTCGTGCATGAGCTGATCGGGTTGGCCGGAGGGGAAAATGTGGCCGGCGACACCAAGACCGCCTGGCCGGTGATCAGCGTGGAACATGTGGTGCTGAAAAATCCCGATGTCATCTTAACCCCATTCGACCAGACGATGACCGTAGTCTACGGCAAAAACAAGGCGTGGTTCGCCGGGGTGAACGCCGTGAAAAACGGGCGGATTCACCAGGTGGATCAGGATTTAATCAGCCGGGCGGGTCCCAGGATGACCGAAGGACTGCTCCTGATAGCCAAATCCCTTCACCCGGAGCTTTTTCCCTAAACCTGTTTCCCTGATGGCGAAGACGGGAGAAGCATTCCCACCGGCTTTTAACGGATGATTCTTCAGGAAGGTAAAAGAGGACGAGTTTGCTTGATTTCTCAATCATAACTACAGCGCACTTCTGGCAGGAGAGGGCTCTGCTCGTCCTCTCCAGCTTGGTAGTTGATCTATTGGTGGGCGATCCGGCCCGCCTGCCGCATCCGGTGGTGCAAATAGGTAAGCTGATCTCCGCTCTGGAGCGTGTCCTGCGCAGGCCGCAGAAGAGCCCCCTGCAGCAGAAAGCTGCCGGAGTGGTGCTGGCGGCGGTGGTGCCGTCGGTCAGTGCCGCAGTCGTGGGCCTGCTTATCTGGGCTGCAGGTCTGCTCCATCCGGCCGCGGCGGCGGCGCTCTCCGTCTGGCTCGCATCCACCACCGTGGCAGCCCGCGGCCTCGCCCAGGCCGGGAAAAAGGTCTATACCGAGCTGGCCAAAGACGACCTGGAAGCTGCCCGCCGGAGCACCGGGGAGATCGTCGGCCGGGATACACACTCTCTCGACCGGGCCGGGGTGGTACGGGCGACGGTAGAGACCATGGCGGAAAATATTGTGGATGCCTGTGTCTCTCCCCTCTTCTTCATCTTCCTGGGCGGAGCACCTGGAGCAATGTTATATAGGGCTATCAATACGCTCGATTCCATGGTAGGTTATAAAAATGAAAAATACCTCCACTTCGGCTGGGCTTCGGCCCGCCTGGATGATCTAGCCAACTGGATCCCGGCCCGTCTCGCCGGCCTGCTCCTGACCTTGGCCGTGGCCCTCACCGGCGGCCAGGCCCGTGCCGCCTGGCGCATCATGAGGCGGGATGCCCGCAAACACCTCAGTCCCAACAGCGGCTGGTGCGAAGCCGGAGTAGCCGGCGCCCTCGGTGTGCAACTCGGCGGGCTGAACACATATGGCGGTGTGGAGAGCTTCCGTCCCTACCTGGGCGAGGCTCTCTATCCCCTGCATATGAACCACATCGCCAAAACCTGCCGCCTGATGTTTTGGACGGCTGCCTTAAGCGCCTTGTTATTGGCCGGGATCGCCATGGCAGTCGGCCTCTGCCTGGGCTGACAGGTTGCATATTATTATTAATTCAAGGATGAAATTATGGAAGTGAGGTATCATTTTGCTACCCACTCCTCCTGGAGATAATTCTCACGTCTGGGCGGCCGCCCGGGTGCCGGGCACATGTGGAGAGCTGGTACAAGGCTATCTGGACGGGGAGCATATGATCATCACCGCTCCCATCAACCGCTATTCCCTGGCTATTGCCGTGCCCGGAGCCCCAACCGGCAAGTGGCGCCTCTCCACCCCGGATGCGCCCAAAACCAGGCAGGCTTTATCTGCCGCCGAAAGCGCCGGCTGGGTTCACGGCGAGGGCACCGTCTCCCTCTATTCAGCCCTGCAGCGCGGCAAAGGGATGGGGAGCAGCACCGCCGATGCGGCCGCCGCCGTTGCCGCCGCCTGCCTGGCCGGCGGTCTTCCCTGCCAGCCTGAGGCTCTGGGGAGACTGTTGGCGGCCATTGAGCCCACCGACGGCACCATGCATGAAGGCATCGTCCTCTTCAACAGTTTAACCGGGCAGATGGCGGCCCGTTGGTCTTGCCCTGATCTCCGGCTGGCCATAGTGGATTGGGGCGGCACCGTCGATACCTTGACGTTTCACCAGAAGGCCCAGCTCAAACGGAATGGAATAGCCCTGACCAACGGCGCGCTGGACCGCGACGCCCACTTCCGGGCGGCCATGACCAGGAGAGCCTTTACCGCCGTCATGCGTGGCCTGGAGAGCGGCAATCCCAGGCTCATCGGCTGGGGCGCTTCCCTGAGTGCCTTTATCCATCAAAGATATTTATATAAACCAGGCTTGGAAAAGCTGCACGGCTTGGTAGATGCCTTGGGCGGCTACGGCTTGTGCATAGCACACACCGGCACCATTGCCGGGTTGCTCTTTCCCCCGGAAAAAGCGACAGCCAATAGAAAGAAAATCAAAACGGCGCTGGCCCGCTCTTTTCCCTTTTTGAATTGGCTGGGCTGGGCACGCTTGTGCGACGGCGGTCTGGCCGCCTATCGGCCATGAACCAAGAAAAAACCGGCGAAACCGAGGCGGTCACCAGCAGATGATGATGAAGATGGGAAAGAAAAATATTCCGGAAAATAACCTCGCTGCCGAGGGTCTCACCGTCGAAGGCTTTACCCCCACCGATCATGATCATGGCAGCCATGATCACGGCAACTATGATCACGGCAACTATGATCACGGCAACTATGATCACAGCGGCCATGATCACGGCGGCAATCCATTTGCCCACGCAGCTCTATCCGGGGTGCCTTATACTTCCTACCTCGACTTCAGTGCCAATATCAACCCCCTCGGTATGCCTAAAAGTGCTATCCGGGCGGCCAGGAAAGCCCTGGCCGAGCTCTCTGGGCACTATCCGGAACCGACTTATCATGAACTGCGCCAAGCCGCAGCCGCCGCTTGGGAGGTGCCTGCGGAGAATATTGTGGCCGGAAATGGTGCCGGGGAACTGCTCGATGCCACCTGCCGCCTCGCGGCCTGGCAGGAGGCCGTCGTCTTCACCCCCACCTACAGCGAATACGCCCGTGCCGCCCGCAGAGCGGGTCTGCCGGTGCGATGCCTCCCCGCTTTCCATCCGGACCACCTCCCCTCTTCATCCCTGCTCAAAGAGCTGCCTACCCCGGAGTTAAAACCCCGGAGCCTCATTTTTGTCTGTCAGCCGAACAATCCCACCGGCACCCTCGTCAGCCGGGAGGCCCTGGCCGTGCTCGCCAGGATCGCTGCGCAAAAAGAGGGGCTGCTGGTGGTCGACGAGTCGTTTCTGGCCTTTTGTCCTGAGGAAGCGGCCTGTTCCTCTCTGCCGCTCTTATTCTCCGGGTTGCCCGTCCTGGTGATCCGCTCCCTGACCAAGATATACGGTATGCCCGGTTTGCGGCTGGGATTGAGTATCGCCGCGCCGGAGACGGCCAAAGCTTTGCAGGCCGCCCTTCCTCCCTGGAACGTCAACAGCGTGGCGGCTGCTGCCGGCAGTGCGGCTTTGGTCGAAAGAGAATTCCTCACCCTGACCCGGGAGCGCCTCACCCGGTGGCGGGTACGGCTGGTCAAAAAGCTGACCTCTGCCGCAGCAGGTGGCACCCTGCTCCAACCTCTGCCGGCGGCAGCCAATTTTCTTTTAACGAAGATCACTTCAGAGCACTGGTCTTCCCCGCAGCTCACTGCCGCTTTGGCCAAAGAATTGGTGCTGGTGCGGGACTGCCGCTCCTTCCCGGAGCTCGGGGAGCGCTACATCCGCCTTGCCGTAAGGCGCCCGGCCGACCAGGACAGACTGTTGGCTGCGCTGACCCGGCTGACGGTAAGGCCGGAACCGTAGCTGTAAAGCTTTCCGTATATCGTAATACTTTTCAACACAGGAGGAATTAACTCTGAGTGCAAAACCGGTCATGATCCAAGGCACTGGATCCAATGTAGGCAAGAGCGTGGTGGCCACAGCCTTGTGCCGGGTTTTGGCCCAGGATGGATATATAACCGCCCCCTTTAAATCACAGAACATGGCCCTCAACTCCTTCGTCACCAAAGAAGGCGGGGAGATGGGCCGCGCCCAGGTAGTGCAGGCCCTGGCGGCCCGCATCGAACCGCACGTGGACATGAATCCCATCCTGCTCAAACCGACGGGGGATATGAAATCGCAAGTTATTGTGTCCGGCAAACCGATCGGCACCATGCGCTGGAGCGAGTATCGCCAATTGCGAGATAAACTCTTTGCCGAAAGCCTGGCGGCCTACAGTCGCCTGGCCCGGCGCTGCCAGGCCATCGTGATCGAAGGAGCCGGGAGCCCCGCTGAAGTGAACCTGAAGGAAGGCGACATCGTTAATATGCGCATCGCCCTGGCCACCGGCGCCCCTGTCTTTCTGGTCACCGACATCGACCGGGGCGGAGCTTTGGCCTGGGTGATAGGAACTCTGGAACTCCTGCCTCCGGAGGAGCGCGCCCTGGTGCGGGGCATAATCATCAACAAATTCCGAGGCGACAAGGCCTACCTGCAGCCGGGCCTGGACTTTCTGGAAAAGCGCACGGGAATTCCCGTCGTGGGCGTGATGCCATATGTGAAGGATTTGGGTGTGGCTGCTGAAGATTCGGTCGCCCTGGAGGATACCGGCACTTCGTCGGCTGAAAACAGTGGCGAAGGTCGGGGAGTACTGCACATTGCCGTCATCCGCCTGCCCCTGATCTCGAACTTCACAGATTTCGACGCCCTGGCCGGGGAAAGGGATGTCAGCCTACGCTTCGTCCCTCCGGGTGCCCCGCTTAGACCGGCCGATTGCGTGATCATCCCCGGCAGCAAGAACACCCTGCACGACCTGGACCACCTGTGGAGCAGCGGTACGGCGGCGGAAATCCAGTCCTTTGCCGCCCAGGGGGGTTGCGTGCTCGGCATATGCGGCGGCTACCAGATGCTGGGCTTGGAGCTCAACGATCCGGAAGGAGTGGAGAGTTCAGCCGGGCGGATGGCCGGTCTGGGCCTTTTGCCCGTGCGAACCACACTGGCGGCCGAAAAGACTACCTATCAGGTGTCCGGCTCGGCCGACTGGCCTATAGCAGGCTTTTGGTCTGATACGGGTGCCGGGGAGACGACCGGAACCGGCAGGAACTCTTTCAGGACCTCTTCCCTCCCCATCAGGGGTTATGAGATCCACTGCGGCCACACCGTTCTCCTCGGTGGCAACCCCTGGATTACGCTAGAACGGCATGGCACCGCCTCCGGCAAAGACCCCGGCATAGCTCCAGGCATAGCCTCCGGCGCAGCTCTCTTGCGTGACGGTTGCCTGGTGAGCACTCCGGTGGGAAACGGCTTCATCGCCGGCACCTATGTACACGGCTTATTTGACGAGCCGCCCTTCCGCCGGGCGTTTTTGAACCACCTGCGCCGGCGCAAAGGATGGGAGCCATATGAAAGCGAGAATGGCCAGGAGACCGACGCTTTCGACCGGCTGGCCGAACTCGCCAGGAAAAACCTGGACATTCCCGCTATATATCAGGCTATGAACTTAATCTGATACGGCCTGCCTAAGGCTGGACACCTCTTATGCTACTTGGGCATGGACCGATGCGGATGGGCGTCAGGTCGGCAAATATAGGTGTCCTAGCAGGAACAACGTGCTACGGAAAGAACCTTTATCCATTGATAAAGATCCGGTTTAGATCCGGCAGAAAGCGAGGCTTATTTATATGAAAAGAGCGACGTGGAAAAATACAATATTGATCATGACCTCGGCAGTGTTGATGGTGTTGTCTTTAATTTCCCTTGTCGCAGCGGCCATGTTTGAGTGGAGCGTGAAACCTGTCACCAGTTTCACCATGCCGGCAGGCAACACCATTGCCGGGAGCGATCTGTCGGGCGATATTCCCCGCAGCTTCGTCTTCGGATATGAATGGGCAAAAAACCGCCAGCTCGACAACTCGACATTTCTCACGGGTAACGGTTCCGTGCTGATGTGGCATAACGATGGCGAGCGGGGACGTGTTTATATCGACTTTCCGGTCGATGGCGATAAAAAACTGAAATTCGGCTTCGTGGTGAAGACGGAGGATCTTAAACTGGCGGAAAACGGTTCCTGGCTGCGGTGGGGAATTTACATCAAAGATGGCTTGGGTGCCTGGGTCGATATGAATGCTCTGAAGGATAAACCGGAGGAACTGGGCGGCATGTTGCCTAACGGCATCGTGACCTACACTCCCGCAGAAGTCGACTTGGGCGATGGACCGAAGCCGATCACCGGCACCAACGACTGGTTCCTCGTGGAGATAGTTGTCGACCTGCCGAAACTGGCCGCCGAACTGCAGGCAGGGATGGGCATCATCACTTCCGTGCGGATAGATCAAACATTGTATTACTCCTCAGGCAAGGTGTGGGTGGATTGCATATATGCCGTGCCGGTTGATTAAAGGGGGAAAGGCCCATGAGACGATTGATCAAGGGACGAATGATGTGGAATAAGATCGTTTTATCCGGCCTTGTGGCGACGTTGCTGGTGATCCTCGCCGGCCCGACGGTGTCGGCTCAGTTTGCCTACAGCATCAAACCTGTCAACAGATTTACCATGCCGAAAGGCAACATCATTGTCGACGGAGACTTGATCACCGGCATTCCCCACAGTATTGTCTTCAATTATGATTGGAATTTATTCCAAAGATATGACCCGGACAACTATATGACAGGTATGGGTTCGTTGATGGTTTGGCACGAAAAGGACGAGCAGGGATGCCTCTATATCGACCTGCGGGTGGACGGCAGCAAAAAATACAAGTTCGGATTCTTGCTGAAAGTCGAGGATCTCACCCTGGTGGAGGACGGCTCCTGGCTGCGGTGGGGGCTCTACCTCAAGGACGGCAAAGGCGCCTGGCTGAATATGGATTCTTTAAAGGAGAAGCCGGCTGACTATTTAAACGGCATGGTGCCGAACGGCACCGTCATCTATACTCCCCGGGAAATCGATCTGGGCGACGGTCCAAAGGTACTGACCGGCAGCACCGACTGGCTCCTTGTGGAGATTACGGCCGATCTGCCTGCCTTGGCCGCCGACCTGAATGCCGGGGGAGGACGGATCGCTTCCGTACGCCTTGAGCAGTCCTTATATTACTCCTACGGCAAAGTGTGGATAAACTGCGTGTATGCCGTGCCGGTGACGGAGTAGTTCTCCATCACCGGCCGGACCATCGCCGCGTACCGCCTGCCGCTTGGCGCTTGCCGCCTGGCGCTTGGCGCTTGCCGCCTGCTGCCTGCCGCCTGCCTCAGGGGCAGAGCTTTTCCCACAGGTGCACGTATTTGCTCTCGGTCCAGCCGATGCTGGCGATGCCCCGCCGACCGGGAGCCAGTTGAATAATCTTGACGCCGGCGTGGTGTTCGAAGCGGCGATCCAGCATATACCGCTTCCAAGCCACGCCTTTTTCGTCCGCTTTTTTGTAGATCATCAACCGGCAGCGCTGGCGGTAGGGATTGCGGGTGTCGTGTTCGGCCACTAGGATCTCCAATTCGCCGTCGCCGTCCAGATCCGCCACCGCCAGAGAATGCGGGCAACGCGCTTTGTCGATCAGATGCACCCGCCAGGCGTCATGCACCGGATCGGCAGGATGCTCGCACCAGACGATAGGTGAGAATTCGGTATCCGGATCATGGTAGGCCATGGAATGCCCGGTGAGGACAATGTCAGGCCGGCCGTCCCGGTTGACATCCATCACCGCCACCCGGGCGATATCCTCCGGGGCTCCGGCGAGCTCATGCGGGACAAAGGTGCCGTCGCCGTTGTTTTCCAGCCAGTATCGCCCCAGCACGATGTCCAGGCGGCCGTCGCCGTTGAGGTCGACGGCGACTATATTCTCACGATGGCGGACGCCGTGGAAATCGATATGGCTCCACTCCTCCTGAAGCAGGTCGTCGGGAACGGTATATAGCTGCGGCACCTGGTCATCTTCATGCTTCTGCCCGTGATAGGCGACGACGAGGGCCAACTTCCCGCCCGGCAGGAGAGGGGCCACCAGCGACCCGTGCGGCCAGTCGCCGTGCCCTTGGCCGATGAAGTGTTCCTCCCACTGGCCGCCTTCCGGGTCGACGGCCTTCAGCCAAACCAAGGTGCTGGTGAGCTGCTCCACCCGGCGACCATTACGCTCGGCATAAGCCGGTTTGGTGGCGATAAGCTCGTCCAGCCCGTCGCCGTCGAGGTCATAGGCCTGAATGACCTGCCCGATGCCGGGGATCTCGAACCGCCGCCAATCGGGGTTGCGGTACCAGAAGCGCCCGGTCACGATATCCTCTCCGCCCGTGCCCCGGAAATCGGCTCCCAATATGTCGGTGGCCCGCTGCGGCCGGTCGCGGTCGAGGAAGCGATGCCGATAGGCCAACAGCGGCGATGTATCGTCCCGCTTTTTCCAGATGGTGAACTTTGGTGTGCGGCGGGCGCAGCCCCACTCTTTGCCGACCACTTCCAAAATGCCGTCGCCGTCGATGTCGCACCAAATGGCCTGGTGAGTACCCTGGGTGGCATCGATGATCCGCCGCTGCCAGGTCGCCCCCCGGTCGGCAGTGATATATTCCCTCACGGAAGAGTCGTAGTTGAAGAACTGGTTCCACCCGCCGGCTTGCATCTCGGCCAGGAGCACCCTTACCTCGCCGCTTTGAGCCTGGCGTACGGCGTGCAGTGAATGGGCGAAATAGAGCACGCTGTCGATGCGGTGTTCCCGCCATGGTTGATCTTGATCCTCGCCTAACCGGTTTTCGAACCAGGAGAACAGCCCGTCCAGATATTCCGATTCGACCGCCACGATGTCCGGCCGGCCGTCGCCGGTGATATCGATCACGGCGGTGCGGCACATCTCCCGGAATGAGGGGGCATAGACCCGCCTCTCCCACGGTCCGCCATATGGACCGGCGGCCGGCTGCAGGAAATAATACGGCCCGTGGACGATATCCACCCGGCCGTCGCCGTCCAGATCGGCCGCCGCCAAGCCCTCCGTGAAGATGCCTTCATCAATGAGGTAACGGCGCCACGGCTGAAACACGCCGTCAATAGGGCGGTAAAGCACGAGGGCCGGTCGGCTCCCCGTGGCATTGGCCAGGATCTCCAGCCGGCCGTCGCCGTCGATATCGACGGCGATGAGGTCGTGCGCCGCACCCAGGCATTGTTCATCCACTATATATTTCTGCCAGGCGCCCCCGGCATATTTATATATGCGGATCTGCGGGTCGTTGGTGCCGGTGATGATTTCCGGCTGACCGTCGTGGTCGATATCGGCCACCGCCAGGCCGACGCCGAACTGGCCGGCATCGATCACTCCCATCTCACCTGTAGCCGGCCGGTACCACTGCAAACCGTCGAAAAGCGGGGCTTCCCCGTGGTGGTATTGCGAGCCTCCGGCGATGATTTCCAGGTGACCGTCGCTGTCTATGTCCCCTACGGCACAGCTGTTCAGCGCATTGGCCGGCGGCTCGGGATAGGCAAGCGTCAATTCCCAGTGGGCGCACTTATCCATAACCGGTCTCCTTTTCATAAGGCAAAATGCGTTTGACACACAAGTGACTATTAATGTTATAGTTTTTCAGATGGCTCCGGCAGATTCTTCTGTGAGGTATACCAGCTTTCAACATATGCGGTATCAAGCATGGTCACGATGTTCTCCGGGGGAACATCCCCCATAATATTGTGCACCTGGCTGAAAACAAATCCTCCACCAGGTTTGAAAGCGCTGATAAGTCGCCGCACATCTTTGGCTACCTCATCGGTTGTACCCCTGCCCAGCACCTGTTGTGTATTACAGCCACCACCCCAAAAGATGAGTTTGTCGCCGAATTTGGCTTTTAGCTCGAAAGGATCCATATCGGCTGCCGACACTTGGACTGGATTTAACACGTCTATCCCGCATTCAATTAGCATAGGAATTAACGGCTTAATTGAACCACAACTATGCAGAAACACCTTGTAATCACTGTGAGTATGTATAAATTTGCATAATTTGCTAAGATAAGGTACCACAAATTTTTCAAACATGGACGGACTGCACATCGGCCCCGTCTGCATACCCATATCACTATTAATTTCAATCAGTTGAATATACTCACCCATGGCCTCTATCACCATGGATGCTTTTTTTAGGGCGGATTCAAGCTTTTTGCGGTTTATATCATGCACTCCTTGGGGGTCGGTATACATTTGACAAAGGAAATCGATATTGCCGAAGAAAGCATCGAAACCACCAATATACATAGTTGCATAATCGCTTTCGTTATAAATAAGCTTGGCTTGATGCGCCATACAGCGCAGTAATGTATCATCATCACATTCGTGCCAATTATTTATCCAATCGCCATCAAAAAAGTAGCCGCCTTCCGGCATGCACATTTGTCGTACTTGCTCACCATTTCTTCGAGAAATTATCCATTCACCGTTCACTGTTAGCTGCGGAACAGCGCTGGAGGGAATACCAAATATATAGGGAGCGCGAGGAGTCCATACCTGTAATCGTGGCCAACCTGGATGTAACAGCACACAATCACAATGGAAACGCCGGCGAATATCTTCATCCACAAAAGCTAAAACCTGCACCATATCCGGCAACCATATATTTGCCGTGTCAAGTCCGAGGTATTCGCGCAGATGCCAATAGGCAAAGGCAGATATTCCAGTTGAATAGTGACCTCCCAAATCGATAGGCATGCGATCCACAGGCTCACGTCTCAAAGTTCTTATTATACGCTGACGTGAGGTCATGGTTTCCATATGCATCTGCATTTATCAGTCCTCCCACAAGACTGGTAAAACACATCGACAGCTTAGGCAATTAATAGATTGATGTTGCGAGCAATAATTGCATTCCTGGTTTCTTCAGAGATTTCATCTGTTGTCACAATAGTATCAAGTGCATTTAGCGGCTCCACAACAATTGTGTCCTCCCTTTTAAATTTGCTATAATCGGCAACCAATATAGCCTTTTTGGCAGAGCGAATTATTGTACGCTTAATATGGCTATACATAAGATCAGAATCCATAATTCCATGTTCCAGGGATACAGAATTAGCTCCCACGAAAGCCAAATCAGCCGAGAATTGCTCTAACGTGGCAATAGTCAGCGGGCCATAAAGGTAACTATCGGAACGCAGAATACCCCCAGTCAATATCACCTGACGGCATTTACCATAAATATTAAGTAAATATGAAATCTCCAGTGAATTAGTTACCACGACCAAATCAGCCACCCTTAGCAGGGCCCGCGCCACTTCCAGTGTTGTACCGCCGTTCTCAATAATCACCGTTTGTCGCGGTTTGACTAGTTTAGCAGCTACTTCACCCATGCGTACTTTAGAACGATGTTTAGCATCCAAATAACGAAACCAGCTTGGTCCAGTCCCCAAACCTTCGTGGATTACCGCTCCACCTCTAACGCGTTTTATCACCCCCCTGGCCGCCAGAACCGATAAATCTCGTCGTAGCGTAGGGTATGATATATCGAATTCGCGCATCAGAGCACTTACGGACATTGAACGACGTTCACGAATTATGCGTGTCATTGCACTCAATCGTTCTTGTCTCATGAAACATTCACCACCCTTTTAATACGTAGCAAAATTGACTCAACCCTTTTATCATCGCTATCTGTGATAACCGTCATCTAGCCGGATGGGGAAAGCATAATTTCATCATAACATTACAAGTGTTCGTTCATCTATGATCATCTTTTTAAGAAGACAAATAGGTATATGGCAGGCCTAACTTGAATGATCGCAATTGCTGCCCTAGACATAATTAGCGGACGGGTGATTGTACATGACTGCAACCACTGCATCATTACTCCGGGTAAAGGCTGATTTTAAAATGCCGAGTTACCAATATAGCCCTGTACCTTTTTATTGGTGGACTGGTGAAGCTCTGACGAAAAAACGTTTATCATGGCAATTAAACCTTCTCAGCAGCAAGGGAATTATGAATACGATCATCAGTTATAATCATACAGCCGAAGGTGATACAGATAGAGGAGATCCCCAGTTATTCTCTCCTGAATGGTGGGAGTTATTTCGTTGGGTTGTGGCGGAGTGTAAAGCACAAGGTATGCATATTGGTTTTCAAGATTATACAATAGTCAACAGAACGCTACAATCTATCGCTGCAGAGATACCCGATATGCAGGGAGGTAGCCTTGTAAGAATTGAAAAGCGTTTGGCAGGACCAAATGTAGTACACATGTCGCCGGCAAATAACACGACCTTTTTAGCAGCCTATGCATATCAGATGGCTCACAACCGCATTATTCCGGATTCGAGGTTGTCCCAGAAGCCGTGGAATTTCAGTGACGCAGTCTCACGCAGTTTTGCTCTCATTTACTTCTGTTTTCATCTTATCAACCGTTAGGCGACGGATCGCTGCACGAAGCTTCTGTATTTCT
>DULU01000064.1 GCA_012840225.1 Bacillota bacterium | reverse complement strand
TTATTATTGTCGTGGTATCCTGACATTGGCGGTTTCCTCCCACTTTGTATTTTTGGTCCAACCATGTTTTACCACAGTTGTGCGGGAGACCGCCACTTCAATTTCCACGGATTTTAGGACATCCTCTCCGCTAACGGTACAAGTGAAAACTTGGCCGAGCGCCCGCCTGCTCTCCGTCGTAGAGAACAAAGGCAATTACTCCTTGATCGTAGAAGCAGACTGGCCTGAATATCCGCTGGAAGGCACCCACCAACCTCACCGTAACACTATGATAGCCGTATGTCAGGAAGGCGCCGCCACCCGTTGGTTGCCATTGACAGGGATGGAAAAAGGTGCCGACGGAAGCATAATCCTACACCTGGAACGTGAACCGGGCTTTATCTATAATCCCTCAACCCAGATGTTGCGGGAAACGCACTTTCCACGGCGGGTGCATTATGGCAGAGCTACCGTGCAATTACCAGGGTTTGTCAATATCAAGTGGAGAGGACATTCCTGCAGGCAACAGCAACTCGAAGTGCGAATGAGCGGCCCTATAGTGTTACGATCGGCACGCCGCGTCATCTATGCCAAAGTACAGCCTGAAGGTTGTTCGCAGTGGTACGATTTAACGGTTGGACGGCACAATAATGATTGGATATTCGAAATAGGTCTGGAATATACAACTCAAGGCAGCTGTCACATACGGATGGAGGTTCCGACGGCAGGAACGCAGCTCGGGTAAGCGCAAAATTGATTGTTGAGGTGAAGATGAAGTTGAAAATATATATTCATACGGATCTGGAAGGAATCAGCGGCATCGATCGAGCTGAAATAGTTAAGAACGATCACCCGGAAAGAAACTACTGTAACGAAAGACTGATGGCTGATCTCAACGCTGCTATCGATGGAGCTTTTGCCGGTGGTGCCACGCAGGTTACGGTGCTCGATAGTCATGCAGGTGGAGGCAATTTTATTCTTCCTCTGTTAGATAAACGGGCCGACCTCGACACCCGCGAGAACAAAAAATGGTGGGGCAAGCTCGACGAATCGTATTGTGGCACCTTTTTCATCGGAGCACATGCCATGGCCGGCACAATTAACGCTTTTCTTGATCATACCCAGAGCAGCAAAACCTGGTATAACTATTGGCTCAACGGCCGCAAGATGGGCGAGCTGGCCCAGTGGGCTATAGTAGCCGCCAATTTCAACGTACCGATGTTGATGGTGAGCGGTGATGAAGCAGCCTGTGCCGAAGCCAGGGAATTCTTCAGCCCTCTGGAGACCGCTGCAGTGAAAAAAGGCGTGGGCAGGGCCAGAGCCATTCTGGTAGATCCTGACAAAGCTACTGAGATGATCAGAGAAGCAGCCTTTAAAGCCATGGCACTGGTAGGCAAAGCAAGGCCGTTTAAACCTATACTGCCAATGGAAATCAAATTGGAGTTAAAGTGCACCGAATATACCGACGGATTAGATCAAAAACCAGGAGTAGAAAGACTGGATGGCCGGACGGTTCGTAAATTGTCCTACAATTACCTGGACCTTTTTATTTAACGACCGGTGGGGTTTAGCAGTGATGTTCACTGCTTATCGGTATATTGCAGCGCTCGCCGGCTTAAGTGAGCGCTGCTTTGTTTTCCGGTTGATCACATTTATATTGTGGCTTGGTCTTGGCCGAATGCCGGCAATCCGCCGGCAAGGATTCAGACCATGGTAATAACCGGCTTCTTTATAAAATGATCGGAATCTCCTGATCGAAAAAAACGCCCTGCAAGGTTACGCAAAATCTGATAGCCCGTAGCATCACTCCGGCTTTTGCCGCATGACGTAGAGCTTGACCAAACGCCGGATCGGTTTCATCATTTGGTCGCACTACATCGGCATCATTGCGCAACAACATGAATACAACTGCACTTCTACCTCCTGCCTGAGTCAGCTCGGTCAGCGTACTCATATGACTTGCACCCCGTTCCGTAGGCGCATCGGGGAAATATGCCTGCCTGTTTACCACTAGGCTGACTGTCTTTGCTTCCACCCATACCTGCCCTTGCTTGTCTTCAGCTAGTAAGTCGAATCTATGGGTACCGTATTTAGCTTCTGTTTTTAGTTTGCAATCAGGCGAATCAAGTTGCAGAACTTTGCGGGTTTCCGGTTCCAGTAACAGCTGTGCCGGCAAACGGGTATCAATGGCGCATAGCACGTTAACGCTTTGCACAACAGTGAGGTCCCATTGAGTCTGCCGCTTACCTTTGATAACGGGAGTAAGATAGACAGTATTGCCTTCAAATAAAAGCTCTCGTAATCGGCCGGTATTAGGCACATGAACTCGCTCCAGCCGACCGGATATTTCCACTTCTGCAACAAAACGATTCAACCGACGTTTTAGCCTACCTTTGATAAGAGGTACATGAAAATGCACTGTGGTTCCCCACTTTTCAATTGGCTTATTCCAAATGCCTTTGGTCATCTCGGCCGGGTTTACAAAAATGAAGAAGGCCCGCTAACTGCAGGCCCTCTAGCTGGTCGGGGCGGCGGGATTTGAACTCGCGACCTCCTGCTCCCAAAGCAGGCGCGCTAGCCAAGCTGCGCCACGCCCCGCCGGTTTGCTACCATATGCGTCTTCCAGTATAGCACGGGTTTATAAAGATAACAAGTGATTGCGCACACCGGCGAGCGCTCTGGCCCGGTGACTGACCCGGTTCTTCATCTCCGGCGGCGCTTCGGCAAAGGTCATGCCCAACTCGGGTGAGTAAAAAAGCGGATCGTAGCCGAAACCATTTTTCCCCCTTGGCTCCATAAGGATCCATCCCGAGTGGGTACCGGTGGTCGTCCACACCTTCCCGTCGGGCCAGGCCAAAGCCATGCAGCAGACAAACCTAGCCTCTCTTTGTCCGGGAGGAACACGGCGCATCTCCTCGAGCAGTTTGGCGTTGTTTCCCTCATCACCGGCAGAGGGACCGGCAAAGCGGGCCGAAAAGACACCCGGCTTTCCTCCCAGCGCCGTCACTTCCAGGCCGGAGTCGTCGGCTAAAGCCGGCCACCCGGTATGGGCGGCGGCCGCTTTAGCTTTCAGCACGGCATTTTCGGCAAATGTGGAGCCGGTCTCCTCCACTGCCGGCGCTCCCGGGAAAGCCGAGAGTGGCTTGATGACGGCGATATCGCCTATGATGCTTTCTACTTCTTTTACTTTGTGTATGTTGTTGGTGGCTAAAACTAGTTGAAACAATGGTGGTCACTGTCCTCCGATTTTGGCTGCCAGTTCCGGACCGAGATACTGTTTCTGGATCTCCAGCAAAGAGGCGATACCTTGTTTGGCCAACTGCAGCAACTCGTGGAGCTGCGCTTCGGTGAACGGACCGCCTTCGCCGGTGCCCTGCACTTCTATGAGACCGCCTTTTCCGGTCATCACCACATTCATATCGACCAGTGCTTTGGAATCTTCTTCATAGCAAAGATCGAGCATCGGGACGCCATCCATTACCCCGACGCTGACGGCGGCGGCATAATCCAGGATCGGCAACTCCGGCCATTCGAGTTTCTTTGCCAGGTGGTCAAGGGCGAGGGTCAGGGCAATAAAAGAGCCGGTGACGCTGGCGGTCCTGGTGCCGCCGTCGGCCTGCAAGACATCGCAGTCCAGCCAGATGGTCCGCTCCCCCAGCTTCTTCAGATCGGTCACCGCCCGCATGCTGCGTCCCACCAGGCGTTGAATCTCCTGTGTCCTCCCGCCCAGCTTGCCGCGGGAAGCTTCCCGCTCGTTGCGGGTGGCGGTGGAGCGAGGCAACATACCATATTCGGCCGTCACCCATCCCTGCCCGGTGCCGCGCAGCCAGAGCGGTACCCGCTCCTCCACGGAAGCCGTGCATAATACATGCGTATCCCCGGTTTCTATCAACACCGCCCCTTCGGCATGTTTGGGATAACCCAATCTCATCTTCACCGGCCGCAGCTGATCCGGGCTGCGTCCATCTAATCGTATAGACATCAATAACCTCCAAAATATAGCATATTTACGAATCATATTTTATACCGGAAAGCGGCGCTTCCTCGGTCAGTTTATATATTATTTCCCGGAAGCGCTGTCCTCTCTCCTCAAAATTGGCAAACATATCGAAGCTGGCGCAGGCCGGAGAGAGGAGGACGATATCACCGGCTTGAGCCATATTTTTCGCTGTCTCTACCGCTTCCTCCAGAGACCCGGCAAATTTGACGGGGATATGACTCACCCCGCCTTCAGCCAGGGCGGCGGCGATGGACTCTTTGGCTTTTCCGATCAACACTACGGCCTTGGCTGTGTCTGCTACGGCTTTGACAAATTCATCCCAGGGAAGGTTTTTATCCACCCCGCCGGCGATCAGGATTACCGGCCGGCCGAATGCCCGCATGCCGGCTGCCGCCTCCACAGGGGTGGTGGCTACCGAATCGTTGTAGTAAGCGATACCGCCGGCTTCTCTCACCAGTTCCAGGCGGTGAGCCACACCGGTGAAGCTGGTGACGACATCATGCATGGCTCCGGCGGAACAACCGACAATGTCGGCCACGGCCACGGCGGCCAACACATTTTCTATATTATGCCGGCCGATCAGTTTGATTTCGGATACCTTGGCGATTTCCATCAGCAGTCCGGCCCGGCAGGACATGATGCGCTCGCTTTCGAGACATGCGCCTCGCTCCACCATCTTTTTCACACTGAATAGGGACAGTCGGCCCGGCACTTCGCCGGCCATCTTCCGGGTGATGGGATTGTCGGCGTTCAACACCGTCCAGTTATGGCCGTTTTGATATTTGAATATATGTTTTTTGGCGGCAATATACTCCACCATTGAAGCATGAAAATCCAGATGATCGGGGGAAATGTTGGTAATCAGGGCGATCTGAGGTGATCTTTCCAAAAGGTCGAGCTGGAAACTGGACAATTCCAGCACCACCCAGCTCTCCGGCGTGATCTTGTTCACCTGATCGATCAACGGTTTGCCCATATTGCCGCCCAAAAACAGGCGATACCCTGCGGCGGAGAGAATTTCGGCGATCATGGTGGCCGTCGTGGTTTTGCCGCTGGTGCCGGTAATGCCGATCACCGGTGCCCGGCAGCGGTTTAAGAAGATACCGATTTCATTGGTTAATTTAACCCCATATGCTTTAGCGCGCTGCAACTCGGGTAAGCTTGGCTTTACGCCCGGGGAGACGACCAGAATATCAAACCGCTCCAATTTTTCCAGGTAATTGGGTCCAAGCTGAAACTCGGCACCCCGTGCAGCCAGTTCATTATAATAATGACCCAACTCGGCGGCATTTTTGCGATCGCAGGCGGTCACCCGCACTCCACCGGCTAAAAGATAACGGGCTACGGCGGCATTGCTGCGCCCCAAGCCGATTAAGGCTACTTTTTTGCCATGCCAATCCATTGCCGGAGCATCACCTCATCCATCAACGCTTATAGTATACTTGGTTCATCTTGGTCTTTACACCCTCAACGGCGAAAGAAGCGGTGTTCCTGGCCCCAATTATTTCGTCTGTTTATTGGCTGATCGGACCGGCACGGCTGATGGCAAAGGCGCCCGCCTGCACAGCCGCCACAGGAATCTCCTGAGCGGCGGCTTCCACTATAGGCAGGTATAGCTTTTCGGCAGCGGTAGCGAGTTTATCCCACACCTCCCTCGGATCGGCTAGATGGACAACTTGTCCTTTAAGCTCTCTCAAGAACCGCACCATGCCATTATATATTCCCTGAGCGGCTTTTTGCCGGAAATAGGGATCGGCCAAATGTTTTTCATCTTCTTCATGGCTTATGAAGGCCACTTCCACCAGCACGGAAGGCACCGACATATAGCGCAGCACGGCAAAACTGGTGTCCTTCTTGACCCCGCGGTCGGCCGTACCCAGGATTTTCACCAGTTCATCCTGAATAGCTTCGGCGAGCTGCCGGCTGTTATGTAATTCGGAAGCATACCAGGTTTCGGTGCCGGAGGCCCGGTTGTGGGCTGAGCCGGTGGCATTGGAATGAATGCTGACCATCAAATCGGGATCAAATCCCGACATCATATATGGCCTGGTATGTAAATCCAGGGTAATGTCCGAGCTGCGGGTGAGAAAGACCTTGGCTCCAGCGCCGCTCAATATCTCTCCCAGGTGCAATGCGATATCCAAATTGACATCCTTTTCCAACAAGCCGATGCTCCGGCCTATCGCTCCGGGATCGGTACCGCCGTGCCCGGCATCTATACAGATCCTGGTGCCGTTGATGGAAAGCGGGGTGAAAAGTACGGCCAGTCCGCCGCCTTCCGGCAATTCCACCAGCCTGTAGTCGACTTCGCCGGAAAGCTCCATAGTCAGGCGGAAGGTGTCTGGGGTATATTGCCCGGCTTCAATGCGGCGGATCGGGCCGCTGTCGGTCTCTTCGGCGGCAAAGAGCTGCCCGGCCCTGGCCGGACTGATATCAAGCACCAGGCGATCCGGCTGGCTCAGGCGCATCAGTTGTCCCCTGAGCCGTCCCTCACCGGTAACGAAAACGCTGTAGCTGCCGGGGCTGATGTGAGCCATACCGATTCTCTGCACCTCTCCATGCAGGAGAAACTGCATTTCCGCGCCGGGCAGAAGGAATGGCTCCACGGCATATCCTTCTTTAAGATCCAGGACCACCCGGGTCACTTTGGCATTGAACTGGCTGACCCTGACGGTATATAAGGGGCCGTCCGTCACCTCGATGGTGCCGGCGCCGGCCGTGAGAGTGGTGTACGGCAGATCGATCACCAATCGGTCGGGTTCCCGCAGCCTTTTGATCTCATATGGCGCATCCGCCGGCAAGGCCAGGGATAACAGGCCTCCGGCTGCCGCTTCTTCAAAGTGGTAGGCGGACAAGGTTTTGTGCACATATAGCCTTGAGCCTTCCCCGGCAGCTTCCAGGGTATAGCCCGACACCTGGGTCAATTCCAGCAGCATCCTGGTGACCCCTTGATGGGCGGTCAATCTGATGTAGGAGACCAAGGGATGATCGGCAGGCCAGGGCGTCCAGTCCTCGCCGATGGAGAATCCGGCAATATCAAGGGCGATTTGCTTTGTTTCCGCCAGAAAGGTGGCATTGATCATCTCGGGCGGAAAGCCGGGGAGTTCCAGGACGAAACTACCGGCAGAGTCGTAGGCATCGGCGACCAGATAGACGCCATGCTCCCCTTCCCAGCGCTGCCGGATCACACCCCGCTCCGGGAAGGTCTCGTCAATGATAATACCGCCGGCTGTGTCGCCGGCCACGTCCCTGGTTGTGCTGCCGGTTGTGTTACCGGCCAAATCCGGCCGCATAACATCCCCGGCCATGGCAGCCACGGAGATCGCTTCGCTGGAGATGGCTGCACCAGTGACGGCTTCACCGGCGATAAATTCTCCGGAAATGGAACTTGCTGCTACAGTCATGGCAGGGTCCACATCAGTGGGCCTTACCTTGTCCACCTTTGGCGGTAAAAGCCGCGGCACAATGGCTTTTCTCCGCACCTCTACCGCTGCCATCGCGGTCTGTTGCCCCGCTGCCGTCTCCACTGCCGCCGCCGGTGCTGCCGCCACAGCCGGCGCTGCTGCAGCCGGCTGTGCTGCCGCCGGCGCCGGTACTATGGCCTGCGGCGTTATAGTGGCGGTAGCCGGAACAGGAATGGGCAGCTGGGGAGGTGAGACGGGCACGAGCTCCGAAGCGCCGGCTTTACCGGTCAGGGGTAATAGGCGGATGATTCCCGACTGCTGTTCAAAGGAGAGGTCGCACACTCTTAAGACTTCGCAGAAAAGGCGCACCGGCACATAGATGGTGCCTTCCGCCTGAAAAGCTTCTTCTTCGAGGGCCACCGTTTTGTCGTCTATTCTTGCGCTTGAGGAACCGGCGGTAACGGTTACCGACCGGTTATCCACCGTGAAGCGCGCTTCTCCCTCCCGGCGGGATACCGGAGAAGAGCCCAGGTATTCAGCTACCTCCACCGGCACCATCATCTTGGCTGCCCTGAAAATAGGCTGGGGCAAGTTGGCCAGTTCCCTCTCTCCGGCAAAAAGGCGCACAGCAGCGGCCGGGGCGGCTGCCACCGTCCATACTGCCGCCATCAGCAACGATATGAGCATCCACCTCATGATCAGGCGCCGAATCAAAACAGGCCACCACCATGCGGACTTCGAGGATATTAGATAAATCCGCTTAGATATCGCTACAATTCGACGCCGATCTTAATTTGCCTTTTTGTTCATAAGGATTTTAGCGATAATGGGCAGCTATTTCAGGGGTTTTGTTTTATATATAAAAAGGCGGGGCATCGCCGTCATATAGCGACACCCCGCACTTGCGCTTTTATGGCGATTTTACCGCCGGCCGGCAGTTCTTAGCGTATGCTTATGCCTCTTCTTCACCGCTTCCGGCCAGGCTGCGCCGCCACATGAATATACCCAAACCGACCAATAGCGGCAATACCGGAATAGTATAGAGAGGCCAGCGGGTGGTGCCCACGGCGCGCAGCTCGCGTTCGCTGCCGGGGATAACCTCACCGTTTTCATCAACGAGGCGAATCATATATTCGCCGGCCTTCGGCTCCACTACCACTTTATAGGCCACAAAGCTGGGTTCCCGGCCCTGGAATTCCGGTTTTTCGGGATCGAAATCCACTATGCGATAACCCAAACCGTAACCGGCAGTCTGTTCCACATAGAAAGGCTTCCGCTCGATAACCTCAATGACCTCGCCGTCTTTCAGCAACTCCAGCTTGGCATCGGTAATCTCTTTTTCGTGAATCCACAGCCAAGCGCTCTTGGTGCCCAAGCCTTCCAGAGGCTTGTGCAGGCTGATCATGCGGGAATAATTAAAGAGGTTATACTCACTCTCCATATATGGCTTGGTATAGAAAGTGCGTCTGCCTTCAGCATAGAGTACCTGGGTCCGGTCATCTGAGTTGAAAGGCCTGGTCCAGGTGCTCTCGGGGATGATTTCATAGCCGACGCCGGTTCTCCGGGCGTCGAAAACCACCAGCTTTTTCTCGCTGTCGGGTACGACATTGCCGTCCTCGCCTACTACTCTGATGCGATAATTACCCGGCTCAAGTTTGACCAGGAAGGCGTTGACCGGCTCGGTAACATAGATCTTGGGAGCGGTGGGCTGTACCGGGGGTTTGGGAATCTCTTCCTCTTTGTAATATTGCCCGGTCTCCCGCACTCTCTGCAGCATCCCGTCCAGGATCTTCTGCCACCTGGCATGCTCGTCGTAGTATTTGGAAGAAGCGTCATAGAAGGCATCGTAGGCGGCGTTGAATTTATCAAACTCCGCATAGGCCGCTTCACCGGTGACCAACACTACCCCGGCATCCCAACCGTTGGGATAGGAATAACAATACGGCGTCTTCTCAAACACTGTCGGTTCGTTGCTGCCTTCCTTGAACACTTCCAGCCTGCCGGGCACATCTTCCTTATAGCCGAACCAGTCGGCCATATACTCCTGGGTGATCGGCCAGTAGTATATTTCCGAACGCAGGCTGTTCACTATATTGGTCACATTGCCCATTAAATAGATAGTCTTCGCTTGTCTCGGAGCAAAAGTGCCGCTGTATTCCGTACCCGACCACGGGCTCAACCCATAGACGAACTGCTTCTCCCTGACCGGGACGCCTTCTCCTTCTTTGATCTCCTCAGGCACCTGGGTCAAGGCCGCTGTGGGATCGGTCGGTGTGGATGAAGTCGTGGTTTTTTCCTCAGCCGCCTCCCCGGTGGTCTCTGCCGCTGTTTCTTCCCCTGTCTCTTCTGCTGCAGCCGCCAAGGCGGGTTGGCCGGCAAGCGGCGCCGCCATCAACAGGATGGCGCAGGCCAAAATAATCGTAAACCAATATCTGATGCGCATTACCGTTTAACCCCCTTGTTCTCAAAAACCTTCATGCTGATGCCTAAAATGACGGCAGTATAGATGGTCGAAGCGGCGATGCTGATGATATACTGCACGGTATCGTGCAATCCTACAGCCACCAGACCGCGCTCAAAGTAGGCCACCGGAGATATCCACTGCATCAAAATGTTGAGGTTGTCCAGCACGATGCGGATGTAGATCATCACGGTAGTCAGCGATTTTCCCGGAATGCTCAGTACCGATTGTCTGGCGAAGGGGAAAATGACCAGCAAAATCATTAGTGCGATGAACAGGATCAGCGATATGTTGGTGCGCTTGGTCAACGTGGAGAGAAAGATACCGAATGATACCATGCACGAAGCCAGGAATATCGAGAGCACCATCAGGCTGAAGAAGTTCCCGGAAAAACCGAAGTTGGTCACCAGGGACACCAACCAGAAGTTGATGACGCTGAAGACGAGCACCACGAAGAAGGTCAGCATCTGCTGCCCGTATTTGCCGAGAATATATGAGAACGAATCGACCGGACCGTAGAAGAGAACCTCAAGCGTGCCCTGATCTCGTTCCCTGGAAATGGAGATGGCGGAACAAAGTCCCAGATAGATGGCTACCAAGCCGACCGTCAGGAAAAACGGTGAGGTCAGCGGGGAAGGTAAAGCCAGAAGTCCGTTTTGTTCCAGCTGGAATACCGAACCGTGTACTGTATAGGAACTGATGAGGAAAACGGCAGTCAACACCACATAAAGACCCAGCCCGTAAAGGGTGGAAAACAACTCCCGGAAGGCGATTACTTTACTGGCGTTGGTACGGTAGGAGTAACTCATGCCACACCCTCCTTTGCTAAGAGAGAAATGTTTTTGTCTGTAATGGTGACGAACGCTTCTTCCAGGCTCATCTCATGGCGGTGAATCTCCACGACCACTCCGCCGGCGGCAGCTATGGTCCGGGAAATTTCTCCCCTGTAGTCTTTGTCGGTCTTGGTTTTTACCACATATTCTTTCCCGTTCACCTGAACGCTGGAGACATAAGGCTTCTCCTGAAGAGCTTTGGTCACGGCTTCGCTTTCCTGCTCCAAGGTGATGTTCAGCTCCACTTCATCCATCAGGCGGCGGCGGAGATCGGCCATGGTATCCTCAGCCACCAGGCGGCCTTTGTTCATGATGCCGATGCGATGACAGGTGCGTTCGATTTCGGACAAAATATGTGAGGAAATGAGGAAAGTGCGCCCTTTGCGGTTTTCCTCAAGGATAATGTCTCTGATTTCCTTAATGCCGTATGGGTCGAGCGAAGAAACCGGCTCATCGAGGAGCAGGAGTTCCGGATCATGCAGCATAGCCCGGGCCATGCCCAGCTTCTGCTTCATGCCTTTGGAATAGCCGCGCAACAGTTCGTGCTTGCGGTGATCCAGATTGACCAAGCCCAGCACCTGGGTGATGCGCTTGTCAATGTCGTCGACCTGATACAGATTGCCGAAAAAGCGCAGGTATTCATAGGCCGTCATCTCATCATAAAGATACTGGAACTCCGAAAGCACACCGATGCGCCGCTTGATATTGAAATAATCTTCCTCCAGATATTTACCAAACAGCTTCACCCGGCCTTCAGTCGGCTTCAGCAGCCCGAGTATCATCATGGCCGTAGTGGTTTTGCCGGCTCCGTTCGGACCCAGGAAACCATATATTTCCCCTTTCTGGACGTGGATGTTTAAATTGTCCACGGCCGTCAGTTGACCAAAGCGTTTGGTCAACCCTTCAGTTCTGATCATTGCTTGGACCCCTCCCAACTAAGAACTTAGGTTAACTCATTACCGCCATTATAAAATTGCCTTATCTCCGCCCGCCTTCCAGATTTATTGCGGGAATAGTATAATCAGCCGTTGCGGTTTCCCTCACCCCTATGAGATGGTCATTCGCCGCCACAGAGCGGTAGCCTTTATGCAATGAATGCAGCAAATAGCAACGCCTGGAAATATTTAAAAACCCGCTGCGAATTGGATTCGTCCCTAACCCCGCCGACTCCTCTCGCTTACACCCGACAATAGTAGGCGAAATCTCCAAAACGTGGCTTATAAATAAAAAATTCGCCGTCCGGATAATTAACCGGCGGCGCAATCTCCCGACATTGGTGGAGGCGGCGGGGAGTCGCACCCCGCGTCCGACCTGGAACCTATGGCGCTTTCTCCGAGTGCAGTTCTTCTTTTGGCTGTTCGCCGGCAAAGGACGCCGAAGAACAGGCTTCCGGCGCCGGCTAGCCCGGTTTATGTCGTGCCCTTCCCCAGGCGCAGAAGAACGACCGAGCCTGCTATGATGACGCCCTCTTCCCAGCCGCAGGCAAGCCGGTAAGAGAACGGCAGCTTAATTGATTAAGCTGCGTATGCTAGTTGATTGTCGGCAGTTGTTGCCGTTGCCGCTGTTTAACGAGACCGCGGCGATCTCGACTCGCTTACGCCATCTGTACTCAAGCCGTCGAACCTACTCGCCCCCTCGTTTATTTTCTCCCCGGATAGCTTTCGCTATCTCCCGGTCGGCATCACGCTTTTTGATATCTTCGCGTTTATCCCATTGTTTCTTGCCCCTGGCCAAGGCCAACTCCAACTTGGCATGCCCTCTGGGAGTAAAATAGGCTGCCAGAGGAACCAGAGTGTAACCTTCCTGCTTTACCTGCCCTGTCAGCTTGCGGATCTGCTCTTTGCGCAAGAGCAGGCGCCTGGGCCTGGTGGGCTCGTGATTCCAGCGGTTGCCGTGATCATACGGGGCGATATGCATATCATATATGATCACGCCGTCTTTTTCCACCCGGGCGTAACTGTCCCGCAAATTAACGCGTCCCTGACGCATGGACTTGACTTCCGTGCCCCGCAACACCAAGCCGGCTTCCATGGTACTCTCGATGTGATAATCATGCCTGGCTTTGCGGTTGGTGGATACGATCTTGTTTTTGGCTGTCTCGTCCGGCTTTCCGGTCGGTTTGCGCATGGTTTCCTCTTATCCTTTGCCTTTCCCAATTGCCGCGGTCGCCGGGCCGAGTCCGAATCCGCTCATTTCATCAGATGATCAAAGCCAGGATCACCGACAACACCATGAAGCTGACTGCCGTCACCGTGGTGGCTTTTTCCAAAGTGCGGTCAAACCCTTTGGCCTTGTCAAAGAACATCTGCGCGCCGCCGCCGATGGAGCCCAAACCTTCTCCTTTGCTCTTCTGCAACAACACCACAATAATCAAAGCGAGGGACACCAAAAACTGCACTATCATCAGAAAGGTGATCATCTAAGTTTCTCACTCCCCGAACACCGGGCAAATAAGCCTTGCAACTCATTGTAGCATATGGAGAATCGGCGGGCAACACCGGTTTAGCACCGGTAAAGCCAGAGTTTGATCGGTATACCCAGGAACGATATGCTGCTGACTGCATGACCGCCATCAAACAATTTTTAAATCAAATAACGCTACGCCGGTCCGGTGAGCAATTACCCCTGCCCGGACGATTCGCTGGCAATCGGTTTCGGCAGGTAACGGCACGGCGGCTTGATCTATATTGTCAAGAACCAGGGATAGCTGCCTGCCTCTCAACTCTAGGCTCATCCGATGATTATTGCCGTCGTTATAGAAACCGCCTATAGCGCTCTGTCGCCGCAGGGTGGTAAAAGAGGAGTTACAGGTCAACGCCAGCTCTATGTAATTGGTTTCACCTCTGCCTCCACCCATCCAATATCTGCCGTGACAGATGGTGCCTTCCTCGTCGCTCAACACCAACTCCAAGCCGTGAAGCGGCTCGCCGAAGCGGCCTGTAAAGCGGTAGTCGACAGCAACGGCGGCTCTTTCCCGGTCGGCCGGCGCTCTTTCTACCGCCGTCAGCTCTACATAACCGGCGGCCAATTCTTCGCCAGCATCCGAGTACCAGACATTAACGGCCGGCCGTTCCAGATCTGCTAACTTTGTGCGGGCAAACCAAATAGTTCCGCCATGAGGCGCAGGTAAAGTCTCATACAGTACGGTTCCGATAGTGTGGTCATCCAACTGCACGGCTGCCGGATAGGACCGGTCGCCTCTGAGTTTCGCGCCGAAAACATCAACGCTTTGAGCCACCGCCCATGATTCACCGTTATCCGGGGACACTGCCTGGCGTTCATTGCAGCGTTCCCGGAAAGAAAAGGTGACCATAAGGCGCCCGTCCTGCAAGCGAAGGAGATCGGGAGGGGTAAATTGCGACGGAATAGAGGAAGGCCGCAAATTATGCCAGGTGCGGCCCTGGTCCCAGGATTCTGACTGCCACAACCAGAGATCCCAATTGGAACGCACCAAAGCGACTAAGCGGCCGTCTGCAGCTTGCTCCAGAGCCCACTCGTCGCTGACATTGCGGTCGCCTACCGGAGTTACCGGCACGAGGAGACAACTGTTGTCTTCCGGGCGGAAAATGCCGACATATGCGGCTTTGCGTTGACTGACACAGTCATACAGCGGGAGCAACCATTCAATGTCACCTGTAGGGGTACGGATTTCCAGCGGATGACAACGGGTGCGCAGGGGTTGTCCGGCACCGATAGGTATGGGCCGACTCCAACTGCGCGCCTCATCATGGCTTTTTACCAAAAAAACCCCCAAATCGCGGCCTTCACAGTATTTGTTCCACACATGAACAATTGTGCCGTCGGCGGTGCATAATAAAGCAGAGTTGCGGTCGTCTACTTCCGGATCATCGTAGATCTGCCACGGCTCGCTCCAAGTCCGCCCGAGATCATCGCTTTTAGTCATCATCACTCGGCCGTCACGGCCGCCGGCATGATTTAATCCTTCCCGGTAGACCACCAGCAACCGCCCCGTTTTTGTTTTGCAGATGCCCGGAAAAGCCACATGCTTTTCCGACCGTACAATAGGTACATAATCTTGATTAGCCTCCGAACGAGGGAGAGCCCCTTTTTTCCACCCCCTGTTTACCGTAAACATCGGCGACAGCTTCATCTCCGTTTCATACCGGGGCAGGCGGCCCCCGGAAATGCTATAAGTCCGATCACCGCCTGCCGGCATTTATGTTCTCAGCCCCCGGTTATCTTCCGGCCAGGAAATCGGTTATCATGGCGGCGATTCTCACACTTAAATCTTCCGTATATTGCGGCAGTGTCTTTTGCCCCTTGAGGAGGGCGATGGTTTCCGCTTCATAGGCGCTGCGAATGTTGCTCGCTTCAAATGCTGATGGCCAAGGAAACCCGGAATTATTTATTATCGTATAACTATTTATCCATATATTCATGTTCACATTGTCCCGATAATGATTTCTATATGCCGGCAAATTGATAGCTGAATATGTGGAGGGCGGATTGTTGAGTCTGATGGCCCATTCGGCTACAATTTCCGGCCGGAGGAGGTATTGAACTACCACCAAAGCCGCCGCTTCTTTTTCAGGAGTGGTCTTCATGATGGCCCAACCGCGATTGGTGAACACTGTAGACGGCAAAGAGTTGGCATCCCGGCGCAGCGGCGGAGCCGTGACCATAGGAGCTTCCACGCTATCCCAGAAGAACTGCCTGTAAGAGGCATCCATCACGAAGGCAGCTCTATAGGCATATTCGTCGTCTGCAATGTCATCTATCCCCCGGCGGTAGGCCAATAAATCGTTGGCGCGCCAGTCCAAAATCCAGCGATATGTCGACTGTACCGGTTCGGAATTTACAAGGACACGATATTTATCATCCACCAGTTTGGCTCCGGATTGGCCGAGCAGCACCACATCGAAATTGATGGGCCCGTTGGCGATTATGCCGTGTACAGTTTTACTACCGTCCGGGCCATATTGGCGCGCTTGTTTAGCCAACTGCTCAAGATCGCTCCAGGTCCATCCCGGCTTTGGCGGGGCCAGGCCATATTTTTGTAATATTTCTTTGTTGTAGTAGCCCCCTTCAATCTGTAGAAAGGCCGGCAGGCTAAACACCTTGCCTTCATATATATTGCCTTCCATTCCCACCGGCAGGAAATCCCTGATATAATCGCCGCCCATTTTTTTGAGGAAATCATCCAAAGGCACAATAAGACCTAAAGGGGCATAAAGCGGTGTAATTGTACCTGCCGTCTCGATTATAGCCGGTAAAACGCCGCCGGCCGCAGCCGTCATTATGTTGGTGTGCGACTCGGTTTTCCCCGGAATGGTCACCACTATTTGCTGTTGCTCGCTGTTGAACCGTTCAATAATTGGTTTGAGGGCTTCAAGATGGTTGGCATTCCCCCAAATATCGACTTCAATAGGAGCAGCTAAGGATACTGTGGCGCCAATAGTGAACAATAGGCACAGCACCAGGCAAATATACATACGACTGACTTTCCTATGCATACTGCTTCCTCCTTGTTGATGTATATATATCAAAATAGACTACATAAACATTATACTTGTACTTATCATCCGTTCCTCCTTTCGGTTCTCATGTTTCATATAAAACAGGGACGGCCTCCAGAGTCGCCGAACTGCCGGCGCACCCATGGAGCCGTCCCCGGTCCTTGATATTTATCTTTTCTTTTCTTCTATTTTACAGATTGTAAAACGCCGCTTTGCCCGGATAAATAGCGACCTCGCCCAAAGCTTCTTCAATGCGCAACAGCTGGTTGTATTTCGCCACGCGGTCGGTCCGGGAGGGAGCGCCGGTTTTGATCTGCCCGGCATTGGTAGCCACGGCAATGTCGGCAATGGTGGTATCCTCCGTCTCGCCGGAGCGATGGGAGACGACGGCGGTATAGCCGGTGCGCTTGGCCATCTCAATGGCGTCCAGAGTTTCGGTGAGGGTGCCGATCTGGTTCACTTTGATCAAGATGGAGTTGGCCACCTGCATGCCGATGCCCTTCTGCAGGCGGGCGGTGTTGGTGACGAAGAGATCGTCGCCCACCAGTTGCACTTTACCGCCCAGTTCCTTGGTGATCAGCTGCCAGCTCTCCCATTCATCCTCGGACAGGGGGTCCTCGATGGAGAGGATGGGGTAGGCCGCCAGCAATTCGGCATAGAAGGTGATCATCTCGTCGGTGTTGCGTTTCTTTCCTTCACCGGCAAAAACATAGACTCCGTCCTTGAACATTTCGGTGGAAGCCACATCGAGGGCCAGCCCGACATCGTCTCCCGGCCGGAATCCCGCCTTTTCGATAGCGGACATGATCACATCGAGAGCCTGGCGGTTGGAGCCCAGATTGGGAGCGAATCCCCCTTCATCGCCTACGGCGGTGTTCAGCCCCTGATTCTGCAACACTTTCTTCAGGCTGTGGAAGACTTCCGCCCCCCAACGCAGGGCCTCTTTGAAGGAGCCGGCGCCTACCGGCATGATCATGAATTCCTGTATGTCCACATTGTTGTCGGCATGCTTGCCGCCGTTCAGGATGTTCATCATCGGAACCGGCAGCTGTTTGGCGTTCACACCGCCCACATATTTGAAGAGGGGCAGCCCCAGGAAATTGGCGGCAGCTTTGGCCGTCGCCAGGGATACGCCCAAAATGGCATTGGCGCCCAGTTTGGATTTGTTGGGTGTGCCGTCCAGCTCCAAAAGGAGCTTGTCCACCCCCACCTGATCCAGGGCGTTCATTTCCGCAATTTCCGGTGCTATGATCTCATTGACGTTGTCGACGGCCTTCTGCACCCCTTTGCCCAGGAAGCGCTGCTGATCGCCGTCTCTCAGTTCGACAGCCTCAAAGGCGCCGGTGGAGGCGCCGGAGGGCACCGCCGCCCGTCCCAGGCTGCCGTCTTCCAGCAACACTTCCACTTCCACCGTGGGATTGCCGCGGGAGTCAAGAATCTCTCTGGCTACTACCTGTTCAATAAACGACATTGCTGAAAACCTCCTGTCCAAACCCATGCGTATCTGCTATTTCACGATTAAGCTGCGCCCGGTCATCTCCGGTGGTTGCTCTATTCCCAACATCTCCAGCACCGTCGGTGCCACATCGCCCAAAATGCCGTCCCGCAGGCGCACTCCTTTGAATTTATCGGAGACCAGGATGCACGGCACCGGATGCAGGCTGTGATAGGTATGGCACTGCCCGGTTTCATAATCGATCATCTGATCGGCATTACCGTGGTCGGCGGTGACCAGGACCTGCCCGTGCTTGGCGGTCACGACATCTATGATACGGCCGATACAGCTATCCACCGTCTCCATGGCTTTGATGGCGGCGCTCAATATGCCGGTGTGGCCGACCATGTCGCCGTTGGCGAAGTTGACCACCACCACCTGATAGATGTCTCTGGCCAATTCGGCCAGTACCCGTTCGGTCACTTCCGGAGCGCTCATCTCGGGCTTCAGATCATAGGTGGCTACTTTCGGCGAAGGGATCAGCACCTGATCTTCTCCGGGAAACGGCTCTTCCCGGCCGCCGTTGAAGAAATAGGTGACGTGCGCCCACTTCTCGGTTTCGGCTATGTGCAGCTGCCTCCAGCCCAGATTGGAAATGATCTCGGCTAAGGTGTAGCGCAGATCCTGCGGCGGATAGGCGAAGGGAATGGTAAAGTCCTCATCATAGCGGGTCAGCGAGGCCATGAATATGTCCGGCCGCCGGCCGCCCGGCCGGGCGAAGCCGCTGAAATCATCCTGGGAAAGGGCCATGGTTATCTGCCGGGCCCGGTCGGCGCGGAAATTGAAGAAGAACACAACATCACCGTCTTTGATCCGCCCGACGGGACGGCCCTCTGCGTCCACGATCACCGTAGGTTTGACAAATTCGTCGGTCTCTCCCCGGCTATAGGCGGCGGCTACGGCCTCCGGACCGCTGACGGCGGTCAGCCCCTCACCCGCCACCATGGCTTGGTAGGCCAGCGCCGTGCGCTCCCAGCGCTTGTCGCGGTCCATGGCATAATAGCGCCCGGAGACAGTGGCGATTTTAATACCGGGATATTTCTCCGTCTCTCTTTGCAGCTCTTCCACATATCCTTTACCGCTGTCGGGCGGCACGTCACGGCCGTCCAGGAAGGCGTGGACGAAGCAATTTTTCACTCCGGCCCGGTGGGCCATCTCCATCAGGGCAAAGAGGTGCCGGCTGTGGCTGTGCACCCCGCCGTGGGATACCAAACCCATAAAATGCAGGGCGCCGCCGGAGCGCACCGCCCGGTCGATCACATCCAGCAGCACTTCATTTTTCTGGAAACGGCCCTGCTCCACTTCCCTGGTGATATAGAGCATATATTGATATACCAGCCTGCCAGCGCCGAGGTTGAGATGACCGACGTTGGAATCGCCCATCTGGCCGGGCATCAAGCCGACGGCTTCGCCGCAGGCGTCCAGTTTGGACCATGGCCTGGTCGCAAACAAACCGTCAAGAACAGGGGTATGGGCCAGCGCCACGGCGTTGCCCTCGCTGTTGGGGTTCATCCCCACCCCATCCATAATTATCAGCACCAGCGGTCCTTTATCAGCTGCGGCCAAAACCTTCATCTCCTTAGCACATCTCTGGACTTAGTTATACCGGACTATCTGGGCAAAAGAGGAGGCGTCCAAACTGGCGCCGCCCACCAAAGCGCCGTCAATCTCGGGTTGCGCCATGAATTCCTTAATGTTGCCGGGTTTGACGCTGCCGCCATAGAGAATGCGCATCTCTGCGGCGATCTCTTCCCCCACGATCCCGGCGGCTACCCGGCGGATCATGGCGATCACTTCGGCGGCATCCTGCCCGGTGGCATTTTCCCCGGTGCCGATGGCCCACACCGGTTCATAGGCAATCACGAGCTTATCCGCCTGGCTCACTTCCAGGCCGGCTAAACCGTTCGTCACCTGCTCCTCCACCACCCGCTGCGTCAGACCGGCCCGCCGCTGCTCCAGTGTCTCGCCAACACACATCACCACACCCAGCCCGGCGGCGAGGGCCGCTTTCACCTTGCGGTTGACGTCGGCATCGGTTTCGTGGAAATAGGCCCGCCGCTCCGAGTGCCCGATGATGCAGTAATCCACACCGATATCGGTCAGCATCTCCGGGGAGATCTCTCCGGTGTAGGCACCCTCCTTCTCCCAGAAAAGGTTTTGGGCACCCAGCTTAAGGGCGCTGCCCTTGATCACCTCGCCCACCGCCTGCAAGGCCGTGAATGGCGGGCAGACGGCAATTTCCACATCGACAGTATCGGCCAGCATCACCTTCAGCTGCTTAACCAGCCGCACGGCTTCCGGCACGGTTTTATACATCTTCCAGTTGCCCATGATCAACGGTTTACGCATCCAATTGTCCCCCTTTCCAGGCCATTCCGCCTCACCGGTCGGACAGGGCGGCCACCCCCGGCAATTCTTTTCCTTCCAGAAATTCCAGACTGGCACCGCCGCCGGTGGAAACGTGGGTCATGGCTTCAGCCAAGCCCAGTTTTTCCACGGCGGAAGCGGAATCTCCCCCGCCGACAATGGTCACGGCTGCGGTGTTCTCCGCCATAGCCTTGGCTACAGCCCCGGTGCCGGCGGCGAAGGCCTCCCATTCGAAGACTCCCATGGGACCGTTCCAGATGATGGTTTTGGCGGCGGCGATCTCTTTCTCCGCCACCTGCCGCGACTGCGGCCCGATATCCAGACCCATTTGCTCCGCCGGGATCCGGGTGACGGGGACGATCTGTTTGGCGGCGTCGGCGGCAAAGCGGTCGGCCACCACCACATCCACCGGCAGGATAAGTTTGATGCCCCGCTTTTCGGCTTCAGCCATCAATTCGGCCGCCAACTGGAGATGATCGGCATCCAGGAGTGACTTGCCGATTTCCAAGCCCTTTGCCTTAAGGAAGGTATAGGCCATGCCGCCGCCGATCAAGAGGGTGTCCACCTTATTCAGCAGGTTTCGGATCACGCCGATTTTGTCCGACACCTTGGCGCCGCCTAAAATGGCCAGGAAAGGACGGGCTGGGTTGTCCAGGGCGTTGCCCAGAATCTCAATCTCTTTCTGCAACAGGCGCCCGGCTACCGCCGGCAGGAAAGTGGCTACCCCGGCGGTGCTGGCATGAGCCCGGTGAGCGGCACCGAAAGCATCATTCACATATATCTCACCCAAAGAAGCCAGAGCCCGGGAGAAGTCCGGATCGTTTTTCTCCTCTTCCGGATGAAAGCGCAGGTTCTCCAGCAGGATGACCTCGCCCGGGTTCATCTTCTGCACGGCGGCGCTCACTTCCGGCCCGACACAGTCGTCAAGTTTCTGCACCGGACGGCCCAGCAGCTCCGCCAGCCGTTCGGCGACCGCGCCCAGGCGCAAGCTTTCGGTCACTCCTTTGGGCCGTCCCAGGTGCGACATCAGTATCACTTTGGCGTTGTGCTCCAGAAGATAGCGCAAAGTCGGCAGGGAAGCCCTGATGCGGGTATCATCGGCCACCTCGCCGGCCTCCCCGAGCGGGACGTTGTAGTCCACCCGCACCAACACCCGCTTCCCGGACACATTAATATCATCCAAGGTCTTTTTCGCCATAACCTTGGCCCCCTCCCCATCCATCATTTCATTATAACAGCCGCCGGGGGTTACCTGGCGGCCATATATTTGATCAGATCGACCACCCGGCAGGAATAGCCCCACTCGTTGTCATACCAGGCGATCACTTTGATGAAGTTCTTCTCCATGACGGAAGTGCAGGGAGCGTCCACAATAGCCGATCTGGCATCGCCTTTGAAATCCTGCGACACCAGTTCTTCATCGCTGACGCCCAGGATGCCTTTGAGCCGTCCGGCAGCCGCTTCGCGGAAGGCAGCATTGATCTCTTCGGCCGTGGTGTCCTGCTTCAAGACGGCCACCAGGTCGATCATCGAGACGTCGGGAGTGGGCACCCGCATCGAAGTGCCGTCCAGTCTGCCCTTCAGTTCGGGGAGTACCAGACCGACAGCCACAGCGGCTCCGGTGGTGGTGGGAATGATCGACAAAGCGGCGGCCCGGGCCCGGCGCAGGTCCTCATGGGGCAGGTCCAAAATACGCTGGTCGTTGGTATAGGAGTGAATGGTGGTCATCAGGCCGCGCTCGATGCCGAAGCGATCGTTGAGCACCTTGGCTACCGGGGCCAAGCAGTTGGTGGTGCAGGAAGCGTTGGAGATGATGTGATGCTTGGCCGGATCATATTTATCCTCGTTTACACCCATGACGATGGTGATGTCCTCGCCCTTGGCCGGAGCGCTGATGATCACCTTTTTGGCACCGGCGTTCAGGTGCAGGGAGGCTTTATCGCGGCTGCGGAAGAAACCTGTCGACTCGACAACATATTCAACCCCTAAATCTCCCCAGGGCAGCTTGGCCGGATCTTTCTCCGCCAGCACCTTGATCTCCTTGCCGTTCACCACGAGGCCGTCGGCGGTGGCGCTCACCTCACCCGGGAAATGTCCGTGCACCGAATCATACTTGAGCAGATGTGCCAGGGTGCTGGGGCTGGTGAGGTCGTTGACCGCCACGAACTCCACTGCCGGATCATTGTATCCGGCCCGGAACACCAGTCGTCCGATTCTGCCGAAACCGTTGATTGCCACTCTGATAGCCATGTAAAAATCCTCCTGTCTTATTTGTTTTGCTTTCCAACCTTGTGTTGCTGTTGCCTCTCCCCGGCCGCGCTGCGGCATCTTCAGGAAGACAACAGTTCCATCATGGCCCGCGCCGCTCCTTCATCAGTTATGTAAATATCCTGATGCTTGGTGGACAGTACCGCCAAAGCCGCCCGGGCCTTGCTTCTGCCGCCGCCTACAGCCACTACCAGATCCACTGCGGCCAGGTCGTCGAGGCCCAAGCCTACGCTGCTGGTAGTATATACAATGTTGCCATGGGCATCGAAATAATATCCCAGGGTTTCCCCTACCGCCCCGGCTTGGGTGAGGCGGGCCACCACCTCGGGCGGAAGTCCGCGGCGTCTGGCCATATCCTCGGCCGTGCCAATGCCGTGCAGCACGATTCGGGCCGATTTAATGACCTCCAGAACCTGCTTCACTTTCGGATCGCCGGCGATGATGTTGGTGGTCTCCTCGCTCAGGTCGTCGGGCACGTGCAGGAGCCTATAACGGCCGCCCAGCCGCTGCGCCATCCTGGCGGCCACGCTGTTGGCCTGGATCTCCACATCCTCGCCGAGGCCGCCGCGTGCCGGCACCACCAGAAGGTTGCGCCCGTCGGGATGGGGAGGCAGGTGATCGGCTACCTCTGCCAAAGTAGTGCCACCGGTGACGGCCACAATGTCGTTGTCCCGCAACAGTTCGTCCAGGAGCCTGGCCGTGGCCCGGGCCATCTCCTTTTTCACCGTCTCATCCTGATCGACATCCCCGGCTACCACCACCACCCTCTTCAGGGAGAGGCGCCTGGCCAGTTCCACCTCGAGTTGAGAGAGACCGTGGATTTGGCGAATGATCTCCTCCAGGCCTACCAGCATGCATTCCCCGGCCGGAGTCACCTCCATGCCGGCCGGATCCGAGCACAAGAGCCCCGCTTCACGCAAAAACTCTATCTCTTTGCGCACCATACGCTCGGGCCAGGTCAGACGGGCCGCCAGGGCCCGCCGCCCTATAGGCTGCATAAAATAGACATGCTGCAATACCGTATATCTCCGCTCAATAATCTCACCCAGTTCAGGTGCTATTTTGCGCAAGATATTCAACGTGGGCATATCATTCGTCAACCTTATTCGTCTCCATTGGCCGCCTGCTGCTTACGGGATGAGCACCGTCCCGGCAGCACGCCTGTTGTCCCGCACCATTTACTGTATTTCGCTCTCCTCCTTATGGTCCCTGCCTATCTTGGCAAAAATTCAATTACTTTCAGGTTCGGGAGTAAATCCGGCACTTTCCGCCATCTCCAGCAGCCGGCGCAGCCGATAGTTGACGGCTGATTTACTGATGGGCGGGTCCATGCTTTCCGCCAACTCCTGCAGGCTGGCATAGGGCATCTCCAGGCGCCGCCTGGCCACACACCGCAGATGCAGCGGCAGGTTTTCCAGACCGACCTTGGCGGACAAAAAAGAGATACCCGCCGCCTGCCTGACGGCCGCCTGTACGGTTTTGTCCACGTTGGCGGTTTCGGCGTTCACGAGCCGATTTATGGTATTTTTCATATCTTTGATGATGCGCACGTTCTCCCACTTGAGCAGGGACTGATGAGCTTCCACCAAGCGGAAGAACTGGCAGATCTGATCGCCGTCTTTGAGGTAGACGGCGTAATTCCGCCGTTTCTTGCTGATGCGTGCCGGCACGCCCAAAAGGGCGAAGAGCTCAGCCACTTTTTGGGCTTCCGGCAGGGAAGCGGAGATGATCTCCAGATGATAGGATTTGTCGGGGTCGGTGACCGATCCCTTGGTCAGAAAAATCCCCCGCAGCAGGGCCCGCCGGCAGCAGCGCCGCTCCGGAAGGCCGGTCCCCTCCCCCTGCTCTGCTGTCAAGCAAGAGACCAGATGGCCGCCTATGTATCCGGAGAGCTCATAAATGCGTCTTTGGCCGCGCTTTTTGATCACCAGGGCAGGCTGACTGGCGCCCGTCTCCTTAAGCAGCAGGTACATCTTGCGGGCCAGGGCAGCACTGCGCATGGAGATGCGGAAAGCGCCGCCGGCATGATCCTCCAGGTGACCCAAACCCCTGATCTCGGCCGCCCGGCAGCAGGGGGCTTGTGGTATGATGCGCACCAGCTCATCTTTGAGCACAGACGCGAATGACACGCCGCAGATTCCTCTCCAAAGAGCTTTATCCAATTAATTATACTTATTTTACCGGAGGTCGCCAGAGCCCCGCCACTTCCAAAACGGCCCGGGCGAGCTTTTGGGGATCATGACGCACCACGTCGGTCTCACTGATCAGGGAACGCACCACCGGGGTGACGCCCAACTTCTGCAACCGGCCGGCATCGACCGCCACCGGATGAGCTCCCCGGCGGCGATATCTTTCCGCCGCCGCCTCCGAGATAGGCGCGTTGTTGGCCAGGCAGTAGTGGACCAGTCCGGGACCGGCGTGATCGAATATGGCCTGGAGATGATCGGCGGCACTGTAGCCGCTCGTCTCCCCGGGTTGGGTCATCACATTGCAAACATAAATTTTGATCGCCGCCGACTCTCTGATGGCCGCCGTGATCGGCCTGACCAGAAGATTCGGCATCACGCTGGTATATAAGCTTCCCGGCCCCAGGATAATGATGTCGGCGGCAGCAATAGCCCGCAGCGCTTCGTCCAGCGGTGCGGCGTCGGCCGGGCAGATGGACACCTTCCTGATTCTCTTCCCCGGCTGAGGTATGCGGCTTTCCCCGGTGATGGTGTCGCCGTCGGTATATTCCGCCTGCAGCACCACCGGATCCAGGGTGCTGGGCAAGACCCGGCCGCGGATGGCCAGCACCTTTGAGGATTCCCGCACCGCTCCTTCGAAATCTCCGGTGATCTGGTGCATGGCGGCAATGAAGAGATTGCCGAAACTATGCCCGGCGAGCCCGTTGCCCTGCGGGAAGCGATACTGGAAAAGCTGCTGCATCAATGGTTCGGTATCGGCTAAAGCGACCAGGGTATTGCGTATATCGCCGGGAGGAAGCATGCCGAGTTCGGCGCGCAGCACCCCCGAACTGCCGCCGTCGTCGGCCACGGTGACGATGGCGGTAATGTTGCTGGTATATTCCTTCATGCCCCGCAAGAGGGTGGATAGTCCGGTACCTCCGCCTAATGCCACCACATGAGGACCGCGGCGCAGATTCCTCCGGGCAAACATGATATCGGCCACATTGTCGACATCGCGGGGGGCGAGTTCCCGCAAAAGGGTGCGCACGGTTTGCCGCACTCCGGCGCAGACTAAGACAATACCGGCGGCAATCAGAAACAAACCGGCCAGAGAGGGAACGAAAGCCGGCTGTCTGCCGAACAGAGCTTGCAGGCGGCGGACAAACAATTGCTCCACGGTGCTCAGTACCTCCCAACCCAACAGGAGGGCCAACCCGCCGCTGATGGCCAGGATACCGAGCACTAAAAGGAACACCCAGCGCTTAACGCGCATGCCGGGATATAACCACTTAATCACTTTAAAAGACATGGCTACCCCTCACTGTGTGGAAGCCAACGGCTCCAGCACCGGTCTTTCTTCATCTATATCGCGGTGATCCACCCTGGTGTTGTAACCGAGATGCTGCACAAACTTACCCAGGTGATTGGCTATCATCACCGAGCGATGCTGCCCGCCGGTGCAACCGATGCCGATGATGAGATGCGTTTTGCCTTCGCTGACGAACTGCGGCAGGAGAAAATCGAGCAGATCGCAGACTTTGGCCAGGAAACGTTTGGTCACCGCCCAGCCCATGACATATTTGACCACATCGGGATGATTGCCGGTCAGCGGCTGCAGCGACTCCACATAATGCGGATTGGGCAGGAAGCGCACATCAAACACCATGTCGGCATCGAGCGGCACCCCATGCTTAAAGCCGAAGGAGATAAATGTGACCGTCAGCCGGTCGGACTCCCGTTCGCCATAGGTGCGGGCCAACTCCGCATGCAGCTGCCTGGTGGTCAGGTTGGAGGTATCGATGATCTTGTGAGCCCGGCCGCGCAAGCCTTCCAGGCGCCGCCTCTCCGCCATGATGCCTTCCAGGATGCTGCCTTCCGAAGCCATGGGATGACGGCGGCGGGTCTGTTTGAACCTTTTTATCAGACAATCATTTGATGCTTCCAGGTAGATAATCTGGTATAATATGCCATCGTTTTCTAAGGTCTGCAAGGCATCGAAGAGGGAGTCGAAGAAATCCCCGCCCCTGATGTCGCTCACGATGGCTACCCGCTTCACTTTCCCTGCCGACTGCGTACACAGTTCGGCAAATTTGGGAATCAAAGCCGGGGGCAGATTGTCCACGCAGAAAAATCCCATATCCTCAAAACAGCGCACGGCTTCCGATTTACCGGCTCCGGAAAGCCCTGTGATGATGATAAACTGCAAATTTCCGCCCATTATGCACCCCCACCGGCACCTGCGTCCGGCGCTGCCTATTTCGCTTTCACCGGTGGTGATCCCTTTCGGTAGGAATGGGAAATTCAATTGGAGGTATATGGCCTGGTGCGGTCGGCTTATGGCTTGGTGCGGTCGGCTTATGGCTCGGTGCGGTCGGCTTATGGCTCGGTGTGGGCTTATGACTCGGTGCGGCAGATCAGGTTGAGCACCGCCTCCGGCGGCACCGCCGCCTCACGGAGCAGTGCCAGGCCGCCTGCCAGATCTCCCACCCGCTCAGGCTCATGGGCGTCGCTGTTGATCACCAGGCGGGCGCCGGCGGCGAAAGCCGTCCGCACATAGGACGCCGTCACTCCATGGTGGCCGGTGTTGATTTCCATGGCCGTGCCCCGGGCGGCACAAGCTCGCGCCAGCTCTTTGGTGTCTATGGGCAAACGGTAGCCCGGATGTGTCACGATATGCACCCGGTGGCGATATATGGCCGCTACCAAGGCATCGGTGTTGGCCACCAAAGCCGCCCTATCCGCCCGACTCGCCCGGCCCACCCGACTTCCCCGGCCCGCTCGGCTCTGCAGAGCCGCCAGCAGGTTCACTCCCGCCACATAGGCCGCCTGGGGAAGCACCTTCGGCCGCACCATAATATGCAGACCTACCAGCAGAATATCCAGCTTTTTCGCTACCTCGGGAGGAATGTCGATTTCCCCCTCCCGGCTGATCACATTGGCCTCGGCTCCGGTCAAAATCTGCAGGCCGGGAAAAAGGCGCATAGCCTCTTCCGCTTCTTTCCTGATCTCTTCATATACACCGCAGTGGCGCACGCCCACCCCGAAAAGGTTGGCCGGACCGTGATCGGTCACCGCCAGTCTCGCCAGACCCCGTCTTTTGGCTACGCGGGCATTTTGCGCCACCGTACCCCGGCCGTGACTGTGCCTGGTGTGCGTGTGATAATCGGCGGTGAAAACCAGTGTCCTTTTCATACCATCATCATAGCGTCATTTCCAGCGGAGCGCGCCCGAATTCTTCCACCCAGAGCCGGAGCATCTCCGCCGTGCTCCAGGCTTGCCAGGGACAGCCTTTCGGCCAGTGCGGGGGAGCGCCGTCGCAGATCTCCGAGATGTGTCCCAATCCGGCGGTGTAGAGATGATCGAGGAGCGGGGCCAAAAGCCGCCGGGAGATGGCGGCGGTTTTGTCGCTGCGGCCATAGACTCGCCTATATGCGGAGATAAACGGTCCCATCAACCACGGCCAGACACAACCCTGATGGTAGGCGGCGTCTCTGGTGCGCTGATTGCCCCGGTAGAGCGGTTGAAAATCGGCATCCAGGGGTGAGAGGGTGGCCGGACCGAGCGGCGTCAAGAGGTGGCGGTGCACCGTCTCCACTACCTGGCAGGCCAAATGACCTGAGAGCAGAGGAAAGGGCAGGCTGACGGCCAGGAGTTGGTTGGGCCGCAGGCTTTTGTCAACTGTTCCGTCGTCGGCCACCACGTCGGCCAGATACCCCTCCTCAGGCAGCCAGAAGGTCGGCACAAAATGTTTTTCCACCTCCCCGGCCAGCTCCAGGCAGCGGTAGCAAAAGGCGGGATCCCAGGCCGCCCCCAGATCGGCCGCCGAGCGCAGGGCATTATACCATAAGGCATTCACTTCCACCGCCAATCCCCGGCGCGGCGTGACCACCCAATCGCCGGCTTTGGCATCCATCCAGGTTAAGGCATACCCTTCCTCTCCCGCTCTGAGCAAGCCGTTTTTTTCCGCCCGGATGCCGAAGCGGGTGCCCTGGCGATAGCTGGTAAGTATCTGGCGGATGACCGGCCAGAGGTTGTGAGCCAGCACCATCTCGCCGGTATACTTGACATACTGCCAACAGGCATATATAAACCACAGGGAAGCATCGACGGCATTGAACTCCGGCTTTATGTTGATGTCGGGAAAGCGGTTGGGTATCAAGCCGCCTTCGGCGGCAGAAGCAAAAGTGGCCAGGACCGCTCCGCCTTCGTCGGCCCGCCCGGTAGCCAAGAACAGACCGGGGAAGGAGATCATGGTGTCCCGCCCCCAGTCGGTGAACCATGGGTAGCCGGCAATGACGCTCACCAATTCCCCCCGCTTAATGATGAAATCATCGGCCGCCAATACCAATTGGGCGGCGGCCCCCTCCGGCCGGCCGGCTTTGGCCAAGAGCTCCGCCTGCCTTGCCCGGCTGCGCCGGAAGGCGGCACCGGCCGCCTCAGCGGGTGAAAGCAGGTGGCCGCTATGAAAAACGCCTGTGTCGTCACCGGAGCCGGCCACCAGCCGGACGGAGTCGCCGGGATGTAATTCTATATTGTAGAAGCCGGGGGCAAACCAGTCTTCCTCATCTTCCAGCCCTCTTTCCGCCTCCTGGCGATAGGTGATCCGCCGCCACCAGGTTTCTTCCTTCTGATATATAGCTTCCGAAGCCAGGTACAGTTCCGGCAGGCCGGGAGGGCCCTGGATCACCTGCCAGCCGCTTTTGGCCGTCTGCTGGTAGAGGCCGGCTTTCTCCTGCTGCACATGATGATAATGCCGCATGGCCACAAAAGGCTGCAAGGTGAGGAGCAGAGGACCGGGGGCGTCGAGCAGTCGATAATGCACCACGGTCACATTTTTGTAGGGCAGCATGGCCAGGCTCTTCTCCAGAAGCCAGCCGGCGGCGGCATAGATCCAGGTGGGATAAGGATAGGGCTGAAAGCGGTGCAGATAGCGGAACCCCTGCGGGTGGTAGACATCCGGAAAGCGCAAAGCCCCAAGCGACCAGGAGGACCCTTTTTGCGTCACCGTCTCAAGCACCTGCGCAAGGAGAACGCATCTGGCTTCAGGAGCGGGAGCGGCCACCAACAGGGCATGATAGCGCCGGGTGGGCATTCCGGCCACAGTGCCGGAGGCGAAACCACCCAGGTGATTGGTGACGAGCCACTCCAGATCCCCTGCTTTCTGCGGATCCTGGGCTTCCGCTCCCGAGATGCCGTAGGTATCAATTGTGCGCACCTGCCACTCACCTTTCTGCCGGCCGGTTTGGCCGCCTGACCTGATGGTTTTATTGTGCCGCAGGTACCGCCACATTAACCGGCTCCCGGGAGCTCCAGGTGTTTGTATTGACCGGCAGGCTCTTGACATTATAATATCATTGTTATGTTGATAAAGTTGGCTGCCGGAGACGGTGCTTTGGCTTTATCAGGAGCTCACTCTAGGAGGTAGTTCAGTTGAAAGCGCAAATCAAAGAGGAGATTCTCCGCCGGGCGGCAAAGGAAAACGTGAAGTTTATCCGCCTGCAATTCACCGACATTCTCGGCATACTGAAAAATGTGGCCATTCCCGTCAGCCAACTGGAGAAAGCGCTGAACAACGAGATCTATTTCGACGGCTCGTCCATTGAAGGATTCACCCGCATCGAGGAATCCGATATGAAACTGCGGCCGGATTACAGCACCTTTACCACTTTCAAATGGCATCCCAACGACAAAGGCACCGTCGGCCGCCTGATCTGCGACGTCTATTTACCCAACGACCAGCCTTTCCCCGGCGATCCTCGCTACGCCCTGCGCCAGGTGCTCAAAGAAGCCCGCAGCATGGGCTTTTCCGTGATGATCGGGCCGGAATGCGAATTTTTCCTGTTCAAAAGGAATGAGGACGGACGACCCGTGCCCATCACCAACGATGAGGGCAGCTATTTCGACCTCGGGCCGGTGGACAAGGGCGAAGATGCCCGCCGCGACATCGTGCTGGCCCTGGAAGAGATGGGCTTTGAAGTGGAGGCCTCCCATCACGAAGTGGCCCGCGGCCAGCATGAAATCGACTTTAAATATGACGATGCCTTGGTCGCCGCCGACAGGGTGGCCACCTTCAAATTCGCCACCCGGGCCATCGCCGCCCAGCACGGCTTGCATGCCACTTTCATGCCGAAACCCATTTACGGTATCTGCGGCAGCGGCATGCATACGAATATTTCGCTTTACGGCGCCGACGGCCGGAACGCTTTCTACGATCCGGATAAGGAATTTGAGCTCTCCGACACCTGCCGGCACTTCATCGGCGGGCTGTTGCATCACGCTCCGGGTATCACCCTGGTCACCAATCCTTTAGTCAACTCCTACAAGCGGTTGGTGCCCGGTTTTGAGGCCCCGGTTTATATCTCCTGGTCGGCCCAGAACCGCAGCGCCTTGATCCGGGTGCCTACCACCAGGGGGAAAGGTACGCGCATGGAGCTGCGCTCACCCGACCCGTCCTGCAATCCTTATCTGGCTTTTGCCGCGATCATCAAAGCCGGTCTGGACGGGATAAAAAACGGCATTGAGCCGCCGCCTTCCCTGAACGGGAACATCTACCACATGACCCCGGAAGAGCGCCGGGCCAAGGGTATCAATAATCTGCCCGCCAGCCTGGAAGAGGCCATCGCCGCCTTTGCCGCCGATCCGGTGGTGCAAAGCGCCCTGGGTGAGCATATATCGAGTCGCCTCCTCGAGGCCAAGCGCATCGAGTGGGAGCATTACCGCTCACAGGTGCACCAGTGGGAGCTTGATCATTATCTGGGCGTCTTCTGATCGTCCGCCTCTCTTGCGCTATCGATATAGAGGCGCGGCACGTGGCGGCCGATCATACATAGGATCTCGTAATTGATGGTGCCGGCGGCGGCGGCCAGGTCGTCGGCGGTGACGGCTTCATCGCCCTGCCGGCCCAGTAGCACCGCTTCCTCCCCCACCTTGACCTCATGATCGCCGGCATCCACCATGCACAGATTCATGGTGATCCGCCCGGCAATGGGAAATTTTTTACCGCCCAGCAATACCTGTCCTTTATTGCTGAAGAGGCGGTTGTAACCGTCGGCATAGCCGACCGGCAAGGTGACGATATTCGTCTCCCGCTTGGTCACATAGGTGGCGCCGTAGCTCACGGTGCTCCCCGCCGGCAGGCGCCTTACCGCCACCACTCTCGCCTTAAAGGAGAGGGCCGGCCGCAGATCCAGGCAGGGCGGCACGGCGGGCGAGGGGTAGAGCCCATAGAGAGAGATACCGCTCCTGACCATGTTGTCTTCCGCCATGGGCAATCGCGCCAAAGCGGCGCTGTTCCCGGCATGGAGCCAGCGCGGCGCGATGCCCCGCTCCAGGAGGCGGCGCCGGATTTCGGCGAAAGCGGCTAATTGCTGGTGTGCATAAGCCAAGTCGGCTTCGTCGGCAGTGGCCAGATGGGTGAACAAGCCGTCGATGCGCACCCCGTGAGCGGCAAGCGTCCCGGCGGCCCTGACCACCTCCGGCAATCTGAAGCCGAGCCGGCCCATGCCCGTATCCACTTTGAGATGCACGGTGGGCGGCTCGCCGCCGGTCCGGGTCGCCGCCCACCGGCAGAGAGACACCAGCGACTCTTCCGTAGCCACGGCCGGCGTCAGGCGGTGGGAGAAGATAAATGACTCCTCTCCGGGGAAAAAGGCTCCCAGGATCAGGATCGGCGCCGTAATGCCGGCCCGGCGTAAGGCCGCTCCTTCTTCGGCAGAAACCACCCCCAGCCAGGCGGCGCCGGCGGAAAGAGCGACCCGGGCCACTTCAATAGCTCCGTGGCCATAGGCATCGGCCTTCACCACCGCCAGCAAAGCCCGTCCCTTATTAGCCGCCAAAAGCTGCCGGACATTATGGCGGATCGCCGCCAGATCTATTTCTACCCAAAGGGGACGGGGCTCGCTCATTGCCGGCGAACCCCGCCTTTGGACTCCTGATATTCTCAAGGAAAGACCCCCATTGTCATGATTTTTTATATATTATTCCCACACGGTTTTGATGGCCGCCGGCAGATAAGCGGCAATGTCGCCGGCCGTCAGACCGGTGATTCCCTTTTGCTCCGCCGCCAGGTCACCGGCGCGGCCGTGGAAATAAACAGCTGCCTCCGCCGCTTTGAGCGGTGCCATCCCCTGGGCCAAAAAGGCGGCCACAAGGCCTGTCAAGCAGTCGCCGGAACCGCCGGTGGCCATGCCGGGATTGCCTGTGCTGTTGAGGAAGAGATACCGGCCTTCCGCATCGGCGACCAAGGTGGGCACCCCTTTCAGGACAGCGATGCAGCGATATCCGCGGGCCAAAGCCAGTGCCGCTCCCACCCTGTCCTTCTCGACCTCGGCTATGCTTTGACCGAGGAGGTGAGCTGCTTCCCCGGGATGAGGCGTCAACACCCAAGGCGCCTCCTTCTTCCGCCTTTCGGCCGCCAGGACGGACCTCTCCGCCGGCAGGGCGTAGAGGGCGTCCGCATCCACCACTATAGGTTTCCCCACTGCGGCACAAACTTCCCGCACAAAGGAGAGCGTCGCCGGCCGCCGGCCCAGCCCCGGTCCGAGAGCTAGGACATCGCAGGCCGCCATCAGCTCGATCACGGCGGGAACGGCGGCCGTGCCGAGGCACCCCGGCGCGGCGGCATCTTCCGCTAAGCCGGAAGTGGTGGCCTCCGTCAATTTCGTGGCCATCACCGGCCAGAGGGAAGCTGGTCCGACCCAGGTGACCAGGCCGGCTCCGCCGCGCAAAGCCGCCGTCACCGTGAGTTCCGCTGCTCCGGCCATGCCCTGCGAGCCGGCTACCACCGCCACTTTGCCGAAATGCCCCTTGTGCGCATTGGCCGGGCGCCTCCGCAAGAGGGAGGCGATCTCCTCTGCGGTGATGAGCCGCCGCATCAGGCTTTCTCCCCCGCCGTCCCAGCTTTCCAGCCAGCTATAGGGGATGCCGATATCGGCCACTTCCAGGCGCCCGGTATATGCTGCGCCTGGATATAGCAATAAGCCCAGCTTGGGCAGGGCGAATGTGATCGTCGTGTCGGCCCTGACGGCTTCGCCGGGAACCGCACCGGTGTCGGCCTCCACCCCGGAAGGGATGTCGAGCGAGAGCACTGCCCGACCTGCGGCTTTCAGGGCGTTTACCATCCTGATCCAGCTATTATATGGTTCGCCGGGCGCTCCCCTGATGCCGGTGCCCAGCATGGCGTCGATGATCAGATCGGCACCCGATAAAGCCTGATGCAAGGCATCCACCCCGGGAGCCACGGCAACGGCACAGCCCGCCATATCCCGCAGCGCAGCGTAAAAGCGGGCGGCATCGCCTTTGTATCGGTCGGGAGCCGCGGCCAGAAAGACTTGCACCCCGATTTTCCGGTTGAGCAGATACCTGGCGGCTACCAAACCGTCGCCACCATTGTTGCCCGTACCGCACAATATGACCACCCGCCGCCGCTCCGGGTCGGCTCCGAGCATGGCGACTGCCGCTTTAGCTGCCGCCGCTCCGGCCGCTTCCATCAAAGCGGTGCCGGGCAGCCCTCCGGCGATGGCGGCGGCATCTATCTCTTTCATTTCTTGTCCGGTGACCACCCGCAAAAACCATCTTCTCCTTCTGCCACCACCATGGCTATGGCGGCGGTGGCGGTGTGACTCAGGCTGAGGTGCCATCTGCTGATGCCGCGGGCGGCGGCCACCTCGGCCGCCTTGCCGGTGAGATGGACCACCGGCGCACCGCCCTCCCGGTTGCCGATATGGATATCCTGCCAGCCGACGCCCAGCGCCCAGCCCGTGCCCAGCGCTTTCATCACTGCTTCCTTGGCGGCAAAGCGGCCGGCGAGCCGCCGGCTGTCTCCGCCGCACAGTTCCTGTTCGGCAGCCGTGAAAATGCGGCCCAGAAAGCGCGTCCCATACCTTTCCGCCAGGTAGGCGATGCGATCCACTTCCGTCAAATCGACGCCAACGGCCACCACCAAATCAGCCTAACTCCCTTTTTATCACTGCGGCCACCTCGGCCGCAGCTTCTTTCACCAGATCTTCTTCCAGCCCTTCGGCCAACACCCTGATCAGGGATTCCGTACCCGAAGAGCGCACAAAGATGCGCCCGTCCCCTCCCAGGCGACCGGCCACCCGGCCGATCACTTCCTGGATGGCCGGATTCCCCTCCCAGGCCTTTGATCTCACCGGCACATTGAGCAGCACCTGCGGTACCATAGGCATCTGCGCCGCCAACTCCGACAGTGGCCGGCCGCTCCTGATCATGATGCGCAATAGCTGCAAAGCCGTAATGATGCCGTCCCCGGTGGTGGAATAATCGAGGAAGATCACGTGGCCGGATTGCTCGCCGCCCAGTTTCAGGTTTTCCCGCAACATGGCTTCCAGCACATAGCGGTCTCCCGCCTTGGTCACCAAAACCTTGCCGCCCCGGGCCTTCAGGGCCAGATGCAGCCCCAGATTGCTGTAGACGGTGGCGGCCACGGTGTTTTTCGGCAAGAGGCCTTTTTCCAGATCGTGGAGGGCGCAGATGGCCAGGATCTGATCGCCGTTAACCACCTGTCCCTTCTCGTCCACGGCGATCAAGCGATCGGCATCGCCGTCATGGGCCAGCCCCACCTGCGCCCCATGAGCCAAAACGGCTTGCTGCAACTGCTCAGGATGGGTAGAGCCGCAGCCGACATTGATGTTTATGCCGTTGGGCGCCGCATTGATGGCTAGGCAATCGGCCCCCAACTCCCTGAGCACCCATGGCGCCACCTGCCAGGCGGCGCCGTTGGCGCAATCCACCACCACCCGCAAACCATGGAGCGGGACGCCCAAACCGGCCAGATGGCGGCCATATCTCAGCCAGGCTTCTTCATCGCGCCTCACCCGGCCGATCTCCCGGCCGATGGGCAAATTGCTCCTGTCCTCCAGACGGGCGGCAATTTCATCCTCCAGCTCGTCGGACAACTTAAAGCCGTCGCCGGAGAAAAATTTGATGCCGTTATCTTCCATAGGGTTGTGGGAAGCGGAGATCACCACGCCGGCCAAAGCACCTTCCGCCCGCACCAGGTGGGCCACCCCGGGGGTCGGCACCACACCGAGCAAAACCGCATTAGCCCCGGCCGAGGTGATGCCGGCCACCAAAGCGGCTTCCAGCATGTCGCCGGAAATGCGGGTGTCTCGCCCGATATATATCTCGCCGCTCTTTCCTTGTTTCAGTATTTTGGCGGCACTCCGCCCTAAAGACAACGCCAGCTCAGGCGTTAATCCCCGGTTGGCCACGCCGCGCACACCGTCGGTACCGAACAGTCGTCCCATCAGATTCTCCTTTACCTAATATTACCAGTCGCGGCCGGGGCCTGCCTTCGCCGCCTCATGTGCCTCCTGTGCCTCCCGGCCCTGCGCTTCCCATGCTTCCTGCACTGCCCATACCTCCCGGCGAGGGACTGCCGGTCAAGGTGCGCACCGTGACGCGGGCTTTGTCGGGAGAGACCACCAGATCTGTCACCTCACGCCCCGAAGCGTCAAAAGCCCTGATCTCCACCGTGTTGGTGAAATTCCCCGGTCTATATATTACCGTAGCCATCACCCTGGCCACTTTAACCATCTTGCTTTCCGGCCCGATCAGAGTGGCGGTGGCAGGCTCCGGATCCTGTACCAGGATGGGAACCCCGGCCGGGATGCCGATGACCGCCGTCTCCACGGCATATTTCAGGCTGACATTTTTCTCCAGCTTCACCGTCACCGTGGGCGGCTCGACCGCCAGGATGCTGCCCCGCAGCGGCGGGACCACCGTCACCGGCACGCTGTGCTCGCCCTGCCGGCGACCGGTCATATCGGCCTTGGCTTCCACTTCACCCAATACTGTGCCTTTCGGCAGGCGCAGGCGCACCTCCACCGGCTCCGGCTTAGCCGTCACCGCCAGATCGCCGTCCACCCCCACCACGTTCACCGCCGCCTTGACCACTCTTTCCTCGAAGCCACCCTCCAGATTGCTGCGCTCGCCGGTGGCGACAAACCATAAAGCGATGGCCAAAAGCAGGGCCAAAAGGCGGAGCGACAGGTCGGGAGGCATCTTCATGGCTATTCTTTTCGGTAAGGTAAGAGATTTGATCTTAAGCCAGTCCGGCCGGCGCCAGCGCCACTTCATTTAAACCACCCCCGCCACAGCGAGCCGGCATGCTCCAATGCTTGAGTCAGCTCGGCGCGCAGTTGGTTTTCATCCAGGTTGCGGCGCAAAGCTCCGCCCTCGGCTATGGTGATGGTGCCGGTTTCCTCGGAGACCACCACCACCACACAGTCGGACACCTCCGTCACCCCCACGGCGGCCCGATGCCGGGTGCCGAGTTCCGGCGGCAGGGCGGCATCGGTGAGGGGCAGGAAACTGCCTGCCGAGACAATGCGGTTGCCCCGGATGATCACCGCCCCGTCGTGGAGGGGGGTGAGCGGGGTGAAAATATTCAGCAGCAGCTCGCTGGAGATGGCTCCGTCGATCTGCACACCCGATTCAATATATTCCTCCAGGCCGACCTCGCGCTCGAACACGATGAGCGCCCCGGTGCGCGCCTGGGACAAGATACGGGCCGCCCTCACCACGGCATCGATCACATTTTTGGTATCGCTCTGGCCGAAGGCGGTCAGCCGGCTGAACAGCTGACCCCGGCCCAAATGCTCCAGTGCCCGGCGCAGCTCAGGGTAAAAAACGATGGGCAAGGCCACCAACACCACCGTGGTGCCCTGGGTCAATATCCAGGTCACCGTGCGGAACCCGGCATAGCGGGCAATAGCATTGGCAATAAAGAGGATGGCCAAACCTTTGATGATGGCCGTCGCCCTTGTTCCCTTTAAGATCAGCATCAGCCTATATATAAAATAGGCCACGATAATGACGTCGAATACATCAACCATAGGCAATGCCGGCATATATCTCTCCCTTTCCTGGAGAGTAGAGCCGGTGCCTGCTCTTCACTGGGCCAGCGCCGGCTCTGCGGTGAGCGGTTTCACATCGCAAATCATCAAGCCGTATTCGATCGAATCAACCAAAGCCCGCCAGCTGGCCTCGATGATATTGGCGGAAACACCCACGGTGGTCCAACGCCGGCCGTTGCTTGCCGATTCGATCATCACTCGCACCTTGGCTCCTGTTCCGGCCTGCTCGTTGAGCACCCGCACTTTATAGTCGGTGAGGTGGATGGCGGAGATAGCCGGATATTGCTGCTGCAGGGCGAGGCGCAAAGCACTGTCCAGGGCGTTGACCGGACCGTTCCCTTCACTGACGGTATGGGCGATCTGCTTGCCTACCCTGATTTTCACGGTGGCCTCGGCGATCGGTTCTTCCCCCGGCTTCCTTTTTTCGATAATCAGTCTCAGACCGATCAGTTCGAAATAAGGCCGATAGAGACCCACGGCCTTCCGCAGGATCAGCTCGAAAGAGCCTTCCGCTCCCTCGAAGGTGTAGCCTTCATGCCCCAGTTCCTTCACCATCTGCAGCATCTGTGCGAGGGCTGCAGAATCTTTCTCCAGTTCTATGTTATACTCCTTCGCTTTGTAGATCAGATTCGCGCCGCCGGACAGCTCGCTGATCAGCACCCGGCGCCGGTTGCCGATGACCGCCGGATCGATGTGCTCATAGGTGCCTGAATTCCTGAGCAGGGCCGAGACGTGCAGCCCGGCTTTGTGAGCGAAGACGCTGCTGCCCACAAACGGGCGGTACTCGTCGGGATTGACATTGGCTACCTCGTCTACAAAGCGGGAGAGGTCGGTCAGGCCGCTTAAGTCCGGAACGCAATAATAGCCCTTCTTCAGCTGCAGATTGGCGATGATCTGGCACAGATCGGCGTTGCCGGCCCGCTCGCCGTAGCCGTTGACGGTGCCTTGCACATGGCGGGCACCGGCATCGACGGCCAAAAGGGTGCCGGCTACCCCCAAACCGCAATCGTTGTGGGTGTGGATGCCGACCTTCACGGACAGCCTGTCGACCACGGCTTTGGTGATGGTATAGATCTGATCGGGCATGGTGCCGCCGTTGGTGTCGCAAAGCACGATAACGTCGGCTCCACCGCGCTCCGCCGCCAGGAGGGTGGCCAGAGCATACTCAGCATCTTCCTTATAACCGTCGAAGAAATGCTCGGCATCAAAAAAGGCTTGCATACCCGCCGCTTTCAGAAAGGCGATGCTCTCCTCGATCATCTTCAGGTTCTCTTCCAGGGTGGTGCGCAGCGCTTCCCGCACCTGGAAGGCGGAGCTTTTCCCCACCAGGACGCCGATGCTCGCCCCCGAGGTCACAATGGCCTGCAGGGACACATCTGCGGCGGCGGCTTTATTGGCCCGCCTGGTGCTGCCGAAAGCGGCCAGGCGGGCATGTTGCCATTTGATCTGTCTGGCCCGATGGAAAAATTCGGCATCTTTGGGGTTGGAGCCGGGCCAACCGCCTTCGATCACATCAATGCCGAAACGGTCGAGCCGCTTGGCTATCTGCAGCTTGTCGGCCACGCTTAAGGAAATGCCGGCTCTCTGCGAGCCGTCCCGGAGCGTGGTGTCGAGGATCTCTATCTTTTCGGCCATCAGACCACCCCCCGAGCGGCTTCCCAACGGGAAATCTCCGGCTCAAAGCGCAGCGTCATGCCGATCTCATCCAGACCCGACATGAGCATCTCGCGCCGGTTGGGATCAATGGTAAAGGAGAGGTTTAAACCGGACGCATCTTCCAGCCGGCAGTTTTCCAGGTCGACGGTGAGTTTATACCCTCCCGGCGCGGCTTTGGCAAAGAGGGCGTCGACGGCGCTTTCCTCCAGGCTGATGGGAAGAATACCGTTCTGGAAGCAATTGTTGTAGAAGATATCGGCAAAGGAGGGAGCGATGATCACCCGGAAACCATAATCCAGGAGCGCCCAGGGAGCATGTTCGCGGGACGAGCCGCAGCCGAAGTTTTTCCTGGCCAGGAGGATGGTGGCTCCCTTATAGGGCGGCTGATTCAGGACGAACTCCGGGTTGGGCTCGCCGCCGGCCAGATAGCGCCAATCCCAAAAGAGGAACTGGCCAAAGCCGGTGCGTTCCACCCGCTTCAGGAATTGCTTGGGGATGATCTGGTCGGTATCCACATCGGCCCGGTCCAAAGGTGCGACTATGCCGGTTAGCTTGATGAATTTATCCATGCCTATAAGACCGCCTTTCCGCTTATGCCTCTCTATAGTTCCTCAGGACAGCCAGGTGCGGACATCCACGAAATGCCCCGCCACCGCCGCCGCCGCCGCCATGGCCGGACCGACCAGGTGGGTGCGGCTCAGCCGGCCTTGCCGGCCTTCGAAGTTGCGGTTGGAAGTGGAAGCCGCCCGCTCCCCCGGCGCCAACACGTCGGCGTTCATGGCCAGGCACATGCTGCAGCCCGATTCCCGCCAGGAGAAACCGGCTTCCTTGAAGACCCGGTCCAGGCCTTCCGCTTCCGCCTGGCGTTTGACGGCCTGCGAGCCGGGCACCACTAAAGCCCGCACGCCTTCCTTCACCTTGCGTCCCCGGACCACGCGGGCCGCTTCTCTCAAATCCTCAATCCGCCCGTTGGTGCAGGAACCTATAAAAACGCAATCCACAGGGATGTCTGTGATGGGCGTACCCGGTACCAGCCCCATATATTCCAGGGCGCGGCGGGCCGCTTCTTTCTCCACCTGAGTGGGCATTTTATCCGGATCCGGCACCCGCCCGGTGACGGGCACCACCATGCCCGGATTGGTGCCCCAGGTGACCTGAGGAGCCAGCTCACCGGCCTCGAACTCGACCGTGCGGTCGTAACGGGCACCAGGATCGGTGCCGAGGGCCAGCCACTTCTCGGCCGCCCGCTCGAAATCTGCACCTTTGGGCGCATAGAGGCGGCCTTTAAGGTAAGCGATGGTCTTTTCATCCGGAGCCACCAATCCTACCCTGGCTCCGGCTTCGATGGTCATGTTGCACACCGTCAGGCGCCCTTCGATGGAAAGATCTTCTATGGCCTCCCCGGTGTATTCCACGGCAAAACCGGTAGCCCCGCCGGTACCGATGCGGCCGATGATCGCCAGTATCAGATCTTTGGCCGACACGCCGGCCGGCAGGCGGCCGCTAACCCGGATCTGCATGGTTTTGGGCTTCGCCTGCCACAGGCACTGGGTGGCCAGCACATGCTCGACCTCACTGGTACCGATGCCGAAAGCCAGGGCGCCGAGGGCCCCATGGGTGGCGGTATGGCTGTCGCCGCAGACGATGGTCTTCCCCGGCTGCGTCAGTCCCAATTCCGGCCCGATGATGTGCACCACCCCATTGAGCTCATGGTGCTGATCGAAGAGGGTGATGCCGAACTCCCGGCAGTTTTCGGCCAGGGTGGCCAGTTGCCGGCGGGACACCTCGTCTTCGATCTCTTCGATCTTCCGGAACCGTTTTTCCGGCTCGGTCGGCACATTATGATCCATGGTGGCAAAGGTGAGTTGAGGCCGTCTCACGTGCCTATTGGCCCGGCGTAAGCCGTCAAAGGCTTGAGGCGAGGTCACCTCATGCAATAAATGCAGGTCGATGTAGAGCAGATCCGGCCGGCCCGGCTCTCTTTTGACCACGTGATCGTCCCATATTTTGTCCAGCAAGGTGCGCGCTGTCATTTTTCTTTCCACTCCTCCGGTTGGTTCAAATCGTCTGCGGTGCGGTCCGGCCGGTCTGTTCGGTCTGGCCGGCTTCCTGTCTGAGTTTCACCAGTTTGTTGATGGCCTGCAGGTAGGCTTTGGCGCTCGCCTGGATGATATCTGTGCTGGTGCCGCGCCCGGTAATGATGGTGCCATTGTCCCGCACCTGCACCGCCACCTCACCCAGAGCGTCTTTGCCTCCGGTCACCGCTCCCAGGCTGTAGGCGACCAGGTGGGTCTCGATCCTGGTGACCCGGTCGATGGCCTTATAGGCGGCGTCGACCGGCCCGTCGCCGCACGCGGCTTCCTCCATCACCTGGTCGCCGCAGCGGATGCGCACCGTAGCTGTGGGAACGGTCGTGTTGCCGGTACTCACCTGGAGGTATTCCAGCGTGAATTTCTCCTCCACCTGGGTCATCTGCTCCTCAAGCAAGGCCTGCAGATCCCGGTCGGAAACCTGTTTCTTTCGATCCGCCAGTTCAATGAAGCGCTGGTAAGTCCGGTTCAGTTCCTCTTCCGAGAGTTCATAGCCCATCTCCCGCAGCCGCTCTTTCAAGGCATGCCGTCCCGACAGCTTGCCCAGCACCATGCGGCTTTGCGCCAGGCCGATGGACTGCGGGGTCATGATCTCATAGGTGGCGCGGTTCATCAGCATGCCGTGCTGATGGATCCCCGACTCATGGGCAAAAGCGTTCTCGCCCACTATGGCTTTATTGGGCTGTACCGCCACCCCGGTCAGGGTGCTGACCATCCGGCTGGTGCGGTAGATCTGTTCAGTCACCAGCCTGGTCTTTGCCCCGAAGCGGTCGGCTCTGGTGCGCAGGGCCATGACAATCTCTTCCAGCGCGGCGTTGCCTGCCCGCTCGCCCAGGCCGTTGATGGTGCCCTCCACCTGCGTCGCCCCGGCGGCAATGGCTGCCAGGGAGTTGGCCACCGCCAGACCCAGATCGTTGTGGCAATGCACGCTGATGGTCACCTTGTCGATCCCCGGCGTGTGCTGCTTGATATACGTGATCAGCTCGGTAAACTCATCGGGGGTGGTGTAGCCCACGGTGTCCGGGATGTTCACGGTGGTGGCCCCGGCGGCGATCACCTCTGCCAGCACTTGGCAGAGAAAGGGGCGCTCGCTTCTCGTGGCATCCTCGGCGGAAAACTCCACATCGTCCACATAAGACCTGGCCAGCTCCACAGCCTCCCTGGCGAGCGAGAGCACTTCTTCGGGAGTTTTCCGCAATTTATGCTGCATGTGTATGGGAGAGGTGGCGATAAAGGTGTGAATGCGCGGCCGCCTGGCCTTCTCCAGCGCCCTGGCAGCCTGTTCGATATCCTCCCGCCTGGCCCGGGCTAACCCGGCAATGATCGGCCCGTCGATCTCCCGGGAGATGCGCGTCACCGCCTCAAAATCTCCGGGCGAAGCGATGGGAAAACCGGCCTCGATCACGTCGACGCCCAAGCGGGCCAACTGTTTGGCCAGCTCCAGCTTCTCTTCCCGGTTCAGATTGACACCCGGCGATTGCTCACCATCGCGCAAAGTGGTATCGAAAATAATAATCTCCCTCATTTATCCTCACCTCTCCGCTGTCTATTCTTGGCCCGGCCGGGAGCGTTCATTTGCTCCGCGGCTTGATCCAGGGCATCATGGCCCGCAATTTGGCACCCACCTGCTCGATCAGGTGATTCTGCTCTTTCATCCGGCTGGTGTTGAACACCGGCCGTCCGGTCTGGTTCTCCAGCAGCCATTCCCGGGCAAAGCGGCCGGACTGGATGTCGGCCAGCACGCGCTTCATCTCCTTGCGGGTCTCCTCGTTGATGATGCGCTTGCCCACCGTGATGTCGCCATATTCCGCCGTGTCGCTGATCACATAGCGCATATAGCTGATGCCGCCCTCATAGATCAGATCCACGATCAGCTTCAGTTCATGCAGGCATTCGAAGTAAGCCACTTCCGGCTGGTAGCCGGCTTCCACCAGCGTTTCAAATCCGGCCCGCACCAACTCCGAAAGGCCGCCGCACAGCACTACCTGCTCCCCGAAGAGGTCGGTCTCGGTTTCCTCTTCGAAAGTGGTCTCCAGAACACCGGCACGGCAGGCCCCGATCCCTTTGGCATATGCCAAGGCATTAGCCATAGCCTTGCCGCTGGCATCGCGGTGAATGGCCACCAAGGCGGGCACGCCTTTGCCTTCCTCATACATCAGGCGCACCAGATGGCCGGGGCCTTTGGGCGCCACCATGACCACATCGATATTGTCCGGCGGCTGGATCTGACCGAAGTGAATGTTGAAGCCGTGGGAGAAGAGCAGGGTTTTGCCCTCTTTCATATGCGGCTTGATCTCTTTTTCATATATGGCGGCCGCCGACTGATCGGGAACCAGCATAGCGATGACATCTCCCGCCGCCGCCGCTTCGCCGGCGGACATCGGCTGGAAGCCGTCTTCTACCGCCCTTCTGTAGTTGGCGCTGCCCGGCCGGTTGGCGACGATGACCTTTAGGCCGCTGTCCCGCAGATTCTTGGCATGGGCGTGTCCCTGGCTGCCGTAGCCGATGACAGCGATCACCTTATCCTGCAGGTGAGCCAGATCAGCATCTTGTTCGTAATACATCTTAGCCATTTTGTTTACTTCCTTTCGTGTGTATATCTTTATTTTTATCAAAACTATCGACCGGCCGGCCGCGGGCGCTGCCGCTCCGGTACGGTCAAATATTGATAACCCGGCGCGAAGGCGTCTTCTGCATCTTGGTTCCTCTCACCATGGCGATCATGCCGGTTCTCGCCACTTCCTTGATGCCATAGGGACGCAGGAGTTGGATGATGGCATCCACCTTGCCCTCATCACCCGTCACTTCCACGATCACCGACTGCTCGCCGACATCGACGATGCGGGCCCGGAAAATATCGACGATCTGCAGGATCTCCGAACGGTTGGAGGAATTGGCGGTCACCTTGATCAGGGCGAGTTCCCTGTCCACACAATCATCATGGGTGATATCCGACACCTTCAGGACGTCGATCAGCTTGTGCACGTTTTTGGTGATCTGCTCCACCACGTTCTCATCGCCGTCGACCACGATGGTCATCCGGGACACATTCGGGTCTTCGGTGATGCCCACGGCGATGCTCTCAATATTATATCCCCGGCGGGAAAAGAGCCCGGCCACGCGGGTCAAAACCCCGGCATGATTCAGCACGATCAGCGACAGAATGTGCTTCATTTTACCCATCCTTCCTTACCGATCATATCCTCCAGACCGGCGCCCAACGGCACCATGGGAAACACATTGGCTTCCCTGGCCACCCGCACATCGACCAGCACCGGCCCGTCCTGCCGTGCGGCCGCCCACTCCAGCGCCGCTCGCAGCTCGGCGGGCTTCTCCACCCGCCTGGCCGGCACGCCATGCGCTTCGGCCAGCTTGACGAGGTCGGGACCGCTGCCGATATCCGAATGGCTGAGCCGGTTGGCAAAGAAGATTTCCTGCCATTGCCGCACCATGCCCAGATAGCCGTTGTTGCACACCACCACTTTGACCGGGATGCCGTAGACGGCGGCGGTGGTCAGCTCCTGAGAGTTCATCTGGAAGCTGCCGTCGCCGCACAGGCACCACACCTGCCGATCGGGTCGGCCCAAAGCTGCGCCGATGCCGGCCGGGAAGCCGAAGCCCATGGTGCCCAAACCCCCGGAAGAAATGTGACTTCTGGGCGTGGAAAATTTGTAATATTGCGCCAGCCACATCTGATGCTGACCGACATCGGAAGCCACCACCGCATGACCGCCGGTGACGGCATATATCTCTTCCACCAGGAACTGCGGCATGATGCTGCCGGCAGGATCCTCTTTATAACGCAGGGGATACTGTTTCTTCCACTCCTCGATCTGCCCCAGCCATTCCGCTTCCCGCTTGGTGGACACTTTGCGGATCAGCTCCGCCAGCACGGTGCGGGCATCCCCCACCACCGGGATATCCACCCGCACATTTTTGCCTATCTCCGCCGGGTCGATATCGATATGAATGATTTTCGCTTCCCGGGCAAAGCTGTCCAGGCGGCCCGTCACCCGGTCGTCGAAGCGGGCGCCGACCGCGATCAGGAGATCACAGCGGCTGACCGCCAGGTTGGCATAGACCGTGCCGTGCATGCCGAGCATGCCCAACGCCAGAGGATGGTGGCCCGGGAAGCCGCCGATGCCCATCAAAGTGAAGGTGACCGGCAAACCGACCTTCTCCGCCAACTGGCGCACCAGATCGGCCGCCCCTGAGGAGATGACGCCGCCGCCGATGTAAAGGACGGGGCGCTTGGCGGCCATGATGGCCCGCGCCGCCTCGTTGATCTGCCTGATATGCCCCTGATAGGTGGGGCGGAAACCCGGCAGATTGACATGATCTGTATATTGATAAGTGATCTCCTCCAGCGTCACGTCTTTGGGAATATCCACCAGCACCGGCCCCGGCCGCCCGGTGGTGGCGATGTGAAAAGCTTCACGGATGATGCGGGGCAGCTCCCCGGCCTCCCGCACCACGAAGTTATGCTTGGTGATCGGCAGGGTGATGCCGGTGATGTCGGCTTCCTGGAAAGCATCCCGGCCGATCAGCTGGCGGGCCACGTTGCCGGTGAACGCCACCACGGGGCTGGAATCCATCCAGGCCGTGGCGATACCGGTTACGAGGTTGGTGGCGCCAGGTCCGGAAGTAGCCAGGCAGACTCCGGGCCGCCCGGTGGCGCGGGCATAACCGTCGGCGGCATGAGCCGCCGCTTGCTCATGGCGTACGAGAATGTGGCGGAGCGGTGACTGGTAAATAGCATCATAGATCGGCAGAACGGAGCCACCGGGATAGCCGAAAATGGTGTCTACGCCCTGATCGATCAGCGCTTGCACAAAAGCCTGTGCCCCGCTCAGGCGCACCGGTTTACCTTTTTCCTCTTTGTCGCCTGTATTGTTGATCATCTTGTCGAGCATCGCCTTTTCCTCCCGCCGCCTTGCGGCCATGATAAAATCGATCGTCAAAAATTGGCGCTATATATAGCAAAAACCCCTCGCAGCCCGGCAAGCCGGGGCGAGGGTTCTCGCGGTACCACCCGTTTCACTGCAATTCTTGCGCATTGCAGCCTTAGTATCCTCCTGCCTGCCGGTGGGGGTGCAGCCCGACCAATGACGGCGTTAGGTGAATTAGAGGCCGCACTACCGCCCTTTCCTTTAGGCAAAGGATTGCTGGTAACGGGAGCCGCTCCTCGGTCTGTTGGGAGCTCACCCGGTATGATGTACTAGGGGTGCCTCCGGCTGACTTGACCGTCAGGCCTCGCCCGTTCCATCTCCGGCTCCGGGGGGAGTTCATCTTCCAGGTGCACCGGCTCGCAGCACCCGCCGGCTCTCTGAAGCTACCGTCGAAGACTAATAGTCCCCTTCATCGCCTTGACAGGAATATAACCAGTATGGCCACCTGGCCTCCCGGATATTTTGTTTAAGAATAGCCCAGGTGGTCATCATTGTCAAGGATAAAAAAACCAAAAAATATCCTGTCCGGCGAAAATAGCCCCAAGAGCCTAAAGCTTGGTGGAGGCGGGGCAGCGGGTCGGCTGCCCCACAATCAGTTTTGGTCGGCTATACCTCCAGCACCGCGCCACGGCTGGCCGAGGTGACCATTTTGATATAGCGGGCCAGGTAGCCACCGGTCACTTTGGGTGCGGGCAGTTGCCAGGTGGCCCGGCGTCTGGCCATCTCCTCCTCGCTCACTTCCACCTCCAAGAGGCCTTGGTCAAGGTCGATGACGATCATATCGCCGTCCTGCAGATAGGCTATGGGACCGCCGGCGGCGGCCTCAGGCGATATGTGCCCGATGGAGATCCCTCTTGTCCCTCCGGAAAAGCGGCCGTCTGTGATGAGGGCCACGCTTTTCTCCAGCCCCATGCCGGCAATGGCCGCCGTGTGCCCCAGCATCTCCGGCATGCCGGGCCCACCGCGCGGCCCTTCATATCGCACCACCAGCACATCGCCCGGCTTGATGCCGGCAATGCGGTCGAAAGCCTCCTCCTGCGAGTCGGCTACCACGGCCGGGCCGCGATGGCGCCGCACATCGGGATGCACCCCACCCGCTTTGATCACCGCTCCCTCCGGAGCCAGGTTGCCGAAGAGCACCTGCAGGCCGCCGCTCCGACTATATGGATCGGCCAGCGGTCTGATCACCCGCTGGTCGGTGATGGCGGCCTGAGCCACATTTTCCGCCAAAGTGCGCCCGGTCACCGTCAGGCAGTCGCCGTGGAGGATGCCGGGTTTTTGCAGCAACTCGTGCAGGATGGCGCTCACCCCGCCGGCCTGGTGCACATCTTCGATATGCCACTGAGCCCCTTCGGCATAATAGGCCGGGCTCACTTTGCACAGGTGCGGCACCCGGGCCGCCACTTCGTTCAGCCTGGACAAGGGATAATCCACACCGGCTTCCCGGCAAACGGCCAGGGTGTGCAGGACGGTGTTGGTCGAGCCGCCCATGGCCATATCCAGGGCAAATGCATTGTCGATGGCTTTGGCGGTGATGATGTCCCGCGGCCTAATATCCTTCTCCACCAGCTGCATCAGCCTCTTGGCCGCCTCTTCCACCAGCCGCGCCCGCGCCGGATCGACGGCCGGGATGGTGCCGTTGCCCGGCAGGGCTATGCCCAAAGCCTCGCACAGGCAGTTCATGGAGTTGGCGGTGAACATGCCGGCACAGGAACCGCAGCCGGGGCAGCCGGCATCTTCCAGCGCCTTCAGCTCCCCGGCCGTAATCTTTCCGGTTTTATAGGCGCCCACACCCTCAAACACGGAGATCAGATCGACCTTCCGGCCGTGCAGACGCCCGGCCATCATCGGCCCGCCGCTCACAAAAATGGTCGGGATATTCACCCGCACGGCCGCCATGAGCATACCCGGCGTTATTTTGTCGCAATTGGTAAGACAGATCATGCCGTCAAAAGCATGCGCCGTCAACATGGTCTCCACCGCATCGGCAATCAGCTCGCGGCTCGGAAGCGAATAGCGCATGCCGAAATGCCCCATCACGATACCGTCGTCGACGGCGATGGTGTTGAATTCGAAAGGTACCCCGCCGGCCTGGCGTATGGCCTCTTTCGCCAGCTCGCCCAACTTTCTCAAGTGCACATGTCCGGGAACGATGTCCGTATAGGAATTGCATACGGCGATAAACGGCTTATCCATATCGGCATCGCTGAGCCCAACGGCCTTGAGCAAACTGCGATGCGGAGCGCGCTCCGGCCCCTTTTTCACCCGGTCGCTGATCATCCGGCGCTCCACAGCCGCGCCTCCCACAGTCATAACAAAAACCTTCTTTCGCCATCCCTATTCGGGGTTTTTATTCTTGCGGTGATATCGCCTTCTTATAGCTGCTGCACACTCTGCAGCCTCCTGCCCAGGCGATAGGCGTCGGCCGGCGTGCCGACGGCGGCAAAATCCTGCACCCAGGCACCCTGCGACTCCATGGCTTCCATCAAAGTGCGCAAACTGCGGGAGCTGCCGATCAGCCTGGCCTTGACGAAAGCGGCGCACGGCCGGCCCTGCAGGCGGCTGAAGTGCTTGATGGCGGCATTCACATCGGCGGCGATGCTGCCGCCGAAAAGACCTTCAGCCGGACTTCCGACACATATCAGATCATATCTGCCCGCCGAAACGGCAGGTGTGCTCAAAGCTGCCGCCGCCTCCATGAGCTGCACGTCGTAACCGACGGAACGCAGGCCGGACTCCAGTCCCTTGACCAGCTCATCCAACTTGCCGGTACTGCTGTAAAGAATTAAAGCCCGCATCCTTTTCACCTCCGCACCGCATTACTGTTCGGCTTGGCGAGCGGGCTTTCCTTCACCCAGGAGAATTTATTCAAGCACGAGGCGTTACTCAGGCTGTGGTGGCCCCACGCCGCTTCTCCAGCACCCCGGCGAAAAAGCGGCCCAGGCGGCGTATTCCTTCCACCAGTTCCTCCTCCCCGACCTGGCTGAAAGCCAAGCGGATGGTGTTCCGGCCGCTACCATCGACAAAGAAGGCTCCGCCGGGTATGTAGGCCACTTTCTCTTCCGCAATGGCTTGGGGCAGCAAAGCCCGGGCGTCGAGGCCGGCGGGCAGGGTGAGCCAGATGAAGAAGCCTCCCTCCGGTTTGGACCAGCTGATGCCGGGCGGGAAAAACCTGGTTAGGGAGGAGAGAGCGATATCCCTCTTCCTGCGGTAGAGGGAGAGCAGGTGGGCGATGTGGGGTTCGAGGCGGCCGCTTTCGGCATAAGCGTATACCAGCTTTTGCCCGAGGGAATTGCCGCAGAGATCGGTGCCCTGTTTGGCCACGGTCAGCTTCTGGATCACTGCCTGGTCGGCGGCAATCCAGCCCAGGCGCAGGCCGGGCAGGAACACCTTGGAAAATGATCCCAGGTAGAGGACCCGATCTTCGCCGTCCATGGTCTTGAGATGGGGAAGCGGCTGCCCTTCATACCGCAGGCTGCCATAAGGATTATCTTCGATGATCAAAAAGTCGTATTCTGCCGCCAAGGCCAGAAGTTGCCGCCGCCGGGCACTGCTCATCGTCACCCCGGTCGGATTCTGGAAGTTGGGTACAACATAAAGCAGCGCCGGCCGCCGGCCTGCCGCCTTCAGGTTCTTCAGGATCTTCACCATTTCGGCAGGGACAAGCCCTTCTTCGTCCAGCGGTATGCCGACCAGATCGGCCTGGTAGTTGATGGCGGCGTTGATGCCGCCGATATAAGCCGGCAGTTCCACCAGCACCGTGTCCCCCGGGTTGACGAAGAGCTTGCAGATCAGATCCAGGGCTTGCTGCGAGCCGCTGGTGACCAGAATGTTCTCCGGCTCGACGGCGATACCCTCCCCGGCCATCTGTCCGGCAATGAACCGGCGCAGTTGGTAATAACCTTCCGTCGGGCCATATTGCAAAGCTGCGGCCGGCTCGGTCATAAGAAGCTCGGCCAAAAGGCGGCGCACCTCGGCCACCGGAAAGGAATCGGGGGCGGGAAATCCACCGGCAAAAGAGATGATGCCTGGTTCCTCGGCCAGTTTAAAGGCGTCGCGGATGTCCGAAGCTCTCATCCCTGTCACTCTTTGCGCATAATAGCGCGTCCAGTCCGGCATAGCACTTCTCCTCTCCGACCTAAAGACAAAGACATTAAAGACAAATAAAAAAAGCCTCCACCCCCCATTGGGGTGAAGGCGTCACGGTACCACCCAACTTCGCTGCCGCCTCGCAGCGACAGCCTCAGTGAGCGCTCTCTTTGAAGAAAGCGCCGGCAGCATCTAACGGTAGCCCTCCGGTTGCGATAATGAGGACCAAGGCAGACGTGCGACCGGCGCCGCACGGCCGTCCAGTTCCCGCAACAGCTCTCGAGGCGGCTTCATCACCATCACCATCCGTCCTTGCACCACCCGGACGGCTCTCTGGGCGCCTGGGTTTTCCCGGCGCACTGTGGCTCCCGGTGACTACTCTTCCTCGGTCATCGCCGGTACATATAAGGTTAGTGTTTTCACTTTAGCATTTCGCCGTCATCGTGTCAACGGCTAATGCTGCTTCCATGGCAAAAGATGAGGAAGAAATGGTATCGCCCATGCCCACGGTGACCAACGGGTTTGGGATCACATGAGCGGGAATCACCAGCACATAATGATCTTCCCCTTCCCAGACTCCCTCGGCCAGCGGGCGGAGCTCATTTTTCACCGCGCTCTCAAACATCTTCAGCTGTGCGAAGCCGATTTCCGAAAGCGGAAACTCGGCCAACTCCGCCAGATGCTGCACTTGCGGGTAGCCGCCATATTTGGCTTTGACGCCACATACCATAGAGGCATATAGCGAGGCGGCTTGGGCATCCTGCCAGGATATCGGGTAGGGCTTGCGCATCACGACCACATAATAGCCCAGGTTGTGCACATGAATGCGCTCCATGCCGAGATCGTCGAAGAGCACTTTGGCTCCTTTATACAGATAATAAGCGTCTTCTCCTTTTTTGACGGCTTCTGCCGCCGCCTCATGCCCCAGCTTCTGCAGGGCCCTGACGATCTCGATTTCGTTGATGCCCAGGCTATGGATATAAGGGCTGATGCCGCGCAGCACCGCCGCTTCCAGCGGCTCATATTGTTTCATAGGCACATATTCATAATGCAGGCGCAATCTTTTGTTCCGGCTGGTCAGACGGGCCAGGCTGTCCAGGGTATAGGCCATATAGCCGGCAAAATCGCGGCCGCCGTTGTTTTCCGGTGCGGCATAATGATAGCCGGCCATAAAGGCCACATCGATGCAGGAGCCGAGTTCCCCGAGCCACGGCAGCATCTCTTCGGGAAAAGCCATCACCGACTCCCGCGGCCTGGTGGCGAGGATCACCCGGTTGGCTCTGTTGGTTTCCACAGGCAGAGAACCGAAATGGAAGATCTCGCCTTTGGAATACTCGAAAATCCAGTTCACTTTGACGGCGTCACCCGCTTCGGCCGCCTTTTCCACCGGCACTAGCTCCAGCGCTTGCCCGCCGGCTTTCTTGACCACTTTGGGTATCTTCACCCGTGAATCAAACAGCTCGGCTTGCGCCGGGGAGAGCAGTGGTGTGTAGCAAATGGAGGCTGCTTCCAAAGCCGCCATCTGGTTGGCAATGATGCCGGCCTGACCGCCCATGGTGGTGAACACCTGTCTGAAGTTTTGTTTCAGCCAGTCGGCGAAAGTGGCGGTCATCACCACATGATGCGCCTTACCTTCCTCCACTTTATAGCGGATGACCCGGAGAAAAGCACCGACATCGTCGACTACCTCCGGGAGTTCGGCCTCGGACTGCACAGGCTGCTCGAGCTTCCGCAACAGAGCCTCATTAGCCGCCGTCTTCTCCAGGCCGGCGATGATGTCCGCCAGCATCTCTCCGGTCAGATGCACCACCACATCGATGTTTGTGTTAAAAGCGGCGAAGGCGCGCGTTTTCAGCTTTTTGTCCTTCATGGCCGCCAACCTTTGCCTCCAAATGCTCTCCACCAAGAGGATCCACCTCATCCACATATAATCGAATGTCTATTTATTAATCGTGATCCGGAACCAGCCTGATCAGCACCGTTTTCCGGGCTTCAGCCACAGCGGCGGCCACCGTCTCCGGAGCCGTGCCGCCGGGCAGCTTGCGGGCGGCCGTCGCTCCGTGCAGGGTGACGGCCCTCAGCACTTCTTCGTCAACCATGGGCAGGAGTTCCTGCCACTCGGGCAAGGTTAATTCCTCAAGGGTTTTATTTTGTTCTATACACTTTCTGACCACTCGTCCGGTCAACTCATGCGCTTTCCGGAAAGGCAGACCTTTTCTCACCAGGTAGTCGGCCAGATCGGTGGCGGTCAGGAAACCCCTGCGGCAGGCTTTCTCCATGCGCTCCCGGTTTACCTGCAAGGTGGAGATCATGGGTGCCATGATGGTCAGCACGGCTTTGCAGGTGTCCACCGTATCAAATAAGGCTTCCTTATCCTCCTGCATATCTTTGTTGTAAGCCAGGGGCAGCCCTTTCATCACCGAGAGCAAGCCGAGGAGGTGGCCGAAGACGCGCCCGGATTTGCCCCTGGCCAGCTCGGCCACATCAGGATTCTTCTTCTGCGGCATGATGCTGCTGCCGGTGCTGAAGGCGTCGTCAAGCTCTACAAAGCCGAACTCCGCCGTAGCCCAAAGCACCACATCCTCGCACAGGCGGCTGATATGCATCATCATTATGGCGGCGGCGGCCATAAATTCCAGGATGTAGTCGCGGTCGGAGACGGCATCGAGGCTGTTCCGGGTGATGCCGGCAAATCCCAGTTCTTTAGCCACGGCCTGCCGATCGAGCGGGTAGGGCACCCCGGCGAGCGCCCCGGAGCCCAGCGGGCAGACATTCACCCGTTTGAAACAGTCGGCCAGGCGTTCCCGGTCCCGCTGCAGCATCTCCACATAGGCCAAAAGGTGGTGAGCGAAGAGGATGGGTTGCGCCGGCTGCAGATGGGTATAGCCGGGCATGACGGCCATGCCGGCCCGTCCGGCCAGCTCAAGGCAGGCCGTCTGCAGGCCGGCCAGCAAGGACTCGATGACCCCCAGCTCATGGCGCAGGTACATCCTGGTGTCCAGCGCCACCTGGTCGTTGCGGCTCCTGGCGGTGTGCAGCTTGGCGCCGGCCGTACCGATGCGGGCGGTGAGCAGCGCCTCGATGTTCATGTGGATATCCTCCGCCTCTTTGCTGAACTCCACCTTACCGGCTTCGATATCCATGAGCAGGCCTTCCAGGCCTTCTATTATGGCTTTCGCCTCTTCTCCGGTGATGATCCCCGCCCGCGCCAGAGCCCGGGCATGGGCTTGACTGCCCCTGATGTCGTAGCGATATAACCGGCTGTCAAAAGCAATCGAAGAGTGGAAATCGTCGACTCTTCTGTCGGTCGCCGCCGCAAACCGGCCGGACCACAATTTCACTGCGGCTCTCCTTTCCCGGCTTTAGCCCGCCTGGCGGCTTCCACGGTCATAGGCAGGCCGAACAGATTGATGAAGCCCTCGGCATCGGCTTGCCTGTAGACCTGATCGGCTCCGAAAGTGGCCAGATCATGCTGGTAGAGCGAATAGGGTGAACGCCTGCCCATGATGATAGTGTTCCCTTTATATAATTTCAGCCGCACATCGCCGGTGACCCAGGTCTGCGTCTCCTCCACAAAAGCATCTAAAGCCCGCCGCAGTTGGCTGAACCACTGGCCGTAATATACCAGTTCGGCATAGCGCACAGCGATCACGTCTTTATAGTGCAAGGTGTCCCGGTCGATGCAGAGATGTTCCAGCTCCCGGTGGGCCACCACTAATATCGTGCCGCCGGGAGTCTCATACACCCCGCGCGACTTCATACCCACCAGGCGGTTTTCCACCAGATCGACGCGGCCGATGCCGTGACGGGCGCCCAGCTCGTTCAGTTTCTGCAGGAGCGCCACCGGCGGCAACTCCTCGCCGTTGAGGGCCGTGGGCACGCCTTTGACGAAAGACACGGTGACGATCTCAGGTTCATCGGCGGCCAACTCCGGGCTTTTGCCGATGAGGAACATTTCTTCCGCCGGCGCCTGCCAGGGATCTTCCAGAATCCCGCCTTCATAGGAGATATGCCAGATGTTGCGATCCATGGAGTAATTTTTTTCCTTGGTGACGGGCACGGGTATGCCGCGGGCTTGCCCGTAGTCGATCTCTTCTTCCCGGGAGCGCAAGTTCCATACCCGCCAGGGTGCGATGATCTTGAGGGAAGGATCGAGCGCTTTATAAGTAAGCTCGAAGCGCACCTGGTCGTTGCCCTTCCCCGTACAGCCGTGGGCCAGGGCGTCCGCGCCCTCGGCGTGAGCTATTTCCACCTGGCGCCGGGCGATCACCGGCCGGGCCATGGACGTGCCCAGGAGGTATTTGCCTTCATATACCGCCCCGGCTTTCAGGGTGGGCCAGATGACCTCCGTGATCAGCTCCTCTTTCAGATCTTCCACATAGACCTTGTCGGCTCCGCTTTTTTTGGCCTTTTCCACTATGCCGTCCAGTTCCTCGCCCTGACCCACATCGGCTACCATGGCGATCACGGCACAGCCGTAGTTTTCCTTCAACCACGGGATGATGATGGAGGTATCGAGCCCTCCGGAATAGGCCAACACAACTTTTTTCACAGCGCTCATATTTTTCTCCTTCTATGAAACGTACGTTATTAGGTAATCGTTCAGCGTTTTGGGTTCGAGATCGCTCCCGCTTCTGTGCGACTGCAGCACGGACAGCACCGCTTTGGCCGTGTCCAGCGAGGTGAGGCAAGGGATGCGGAATTCCACCGCCGCCCGGCGGATCTGGAAGCCGTTGCGTTCCGGCACTTTGCCGCGGGTCGGGGTGTTGATGATCATGCTCACCCGGTTCTCCTTAATGAAGGTGAGCACATTGGGATGCCCTTCGGTCACCTTTTTCACCTCGGTCACCGGTAGACCGGCGGCAGCGAGGGCGGCGGCTGTGCCCGAGGTGGCCATCAGTTTATATCCCAGGGCATGAAATCCCGCCATCAGCTCCACTCCCTCGGCTTTATCTTTGTCTGCCAGGGTGGCTAAAATCACGCCTTCCTTGGGGATCTGGAAGCCGGCAGCCACGATGGCTTTGAATAAGGCATGAGAATACTCCCGGTCGATACCCAGCACTTCTCCCGTGGATTTCATCTCCGGACCGAGGAACACATCGACGGCTCCGAGCTTCTCAAAGGAGAACACCGGAGCTTTCACCGACACATAGGGCGGCTCCGGAAGCAAGCCGGTGGTATACCCCAGATCGGCGAGGCGGGCGCCCAGCATGGCCTGGGTGGCCAAGGCCACCATGGGCACGCCGGTCACCTTCGACAAAAACGGCACCGTCCGGCTGGCTCTGGGGTTCACTTCCAGGACATACACCCGCCCGTTATAGACCACATACTGGATGTTCACCAGGCCGCGCACCCCGAGTCCCCTGGCGATGCGCACGGTATGGTCGACGATGACGTTTTTGTGCTCCGCCGAGAGCCCCTGTGGAGGAAAGACGGCATAGGAATCGCCCGAATGCACGCCGGCCCGCTCGATATGCTCCATGATGCCGGGGATGATCACCGTCTCCCCGTCGCACACGGCATCCACTTCCACTTCTTTTCCGGGCAGGTAGCGGTCGATCAATACCGGATGTTCCGGGGTGACGGCCACGGCGAACTTCAGGTATTCCAGAAGTTCCACTTCGTTATAGACAATCTCCATGGCCCTCCCGCCAAGGACATAAGAAGGCCGCACCACAAGCGGAAAGCCGAGCTTCAGAGCGATGCCCATGCCTTCCTCCAACGAGGTGGCCGCGCCCCCTTCGGTCTGGGGAATGCCGAGGCCGTTGAGGAAAATTTCCGTGCGCTTGCGGTCTTCCGCCATGTCGATGGCGTCGATGGAAGTGCCCAGTATTTTCACGCCGTGCTTGGCGAGCGGCGCAGCCAGATTGATGGCCGTCTGCCCGCCAAACTGCACCACCACCCCCTCGGGCTGTTCCTTAGCGACGATGTGGAGCACATCCTCCAGGGTCAGCGGCTCGAAGTAGAGGCGGTCGGAGGTGTCGAAATCGGTGCTGACCGTTTCGGGGTTGTTGTTGATGATGATCGATTGCACTCCGGCCCGGCGCAGCGCCCACACCGAATGGACGGAGCAATAGTCGAACTCGATGCCCTGGCCGATGCGGATAGGTCCGGCCCCGAGCACCACCACCCGCCGCCGACCGGTGTCCGGCGCTTCGTCTTCCGTGCCGTAGGTGGAATAATAATAGGGCGTCTGGGCTTCAAATTCGGCAGCGCAGGTGTCCACCATTTTATAGACGGGAGTGATGGCCGCCTTTTTTCTCTTTTCATATATCTCCGCCGGGCGGCAGGAGAGGAGTTCGGCCAAGCGCTCGTCGGAAAGGCCTAGCGCTTTAGCCTGCCGCAAGAGCTCGTCATCGATCTCCCGGATGTTTTCCCGGCGCAGCTGCTCCTCCAGATGCACAATACCGGCAATTTTGGCGACAAACCAGCGGTCGATCCTGGTACGTCGGCAGATCTCGTCGACCGTGATGCCCCGCCGCAAGGCCTCCGCCAAAACAAAAAGCCTTTGGTCGTCGGCCACCCCCACCCGGCGGGCCACCTCCTCATCGCTCCACTGATCGATACCCTTGAGCGTCAGCCCCGTCAGGCCAATCTCCAGGGAGCGCACCGCCTTCTGCAGCGCCCCCTCAAAGGTGCGGTCGATGGCCATCACCTCACCGGTGGCTTTCATCTGCGTGCCCAGAAGGCGGTTGGCGTTGCGGAACTTGTCGAAAGGCCATCTGGGAATCTTGACCACGCAATAATCGACCACCGGCTCGAAACAGGCGCTGGTCTTGCCGGTGACGGCATTGCCGATCTCCGGCAAGGTCAGCCCGGCGGCGATCTTGGCGGCCACCCGGGCTATCGGATAGCCGGTGGCTTTGGAGGCTAAGGCGGAACTGCGGCTGACCCGCGGGTTCACCTCGATCACATAATAATTCAAGCTGTTGGGGTCGAGAGCAAATTGGATATTGCAGCCGCCTTCGATCCCCAAAGCCCGGATGATGCGCAAGGCCGAACTGCGCAGCATCTGATATTCTTTGTCGGCCAAGGTCTGACTGGGCGCCACGACGATGGAATCGCCGGTGTGGATGCCTATGGGGTCGAAATTCTCCATGCTGCAGATGGTGATGCAGTTGTCGGCGGCATCCCGCATCACTTCGAATTCGATCTCTTTCCAGCCGGCTACGCTTCTCTCCAGAAGAACCTGTTTGATCAGGCTGTATTTCAGACCTCGACCGGCAATCTCCCGCAACTCGGAGGGGTTTTCGGCGATACCCCCGCCGCTACCGCCCAGGGTGTAGGCCGGGCGCACGATGATCGGATAGCCGATCGTGGCGGCAAATTCTTCGGCCGCGGCGAGATCGGATACGATGGCCGACTCAGGCACCGGTTCGCCGATCTCCTGCATGGTCTGTTTGAACTTTTCCCGGTCTTCCGCTTTTTCAATAGCCGAGAGCGGTGTGCCCAAAAGGCGCACGCCAAAGCGCTCCAGCACCCCTGATTTGGCCAGGTCGAAGGCTAAATTCAGACCCGTCTGTCCCCCCAGGGTGGGTAAAAGTCCGTCCGGGCGCTCCTTTTCAATGATCTTCGCCGCCATCTCCCTGGTCAGGGGCTCGATATAGATGCGGTCCGCCATCTCTATATCGGTCATGATGGTAGCGGGGTTGGAGTTGATCAGCACCACCTCAAGACCTTCCTCACGCAAGGCCTTGCAGGCTTGCGTGCCGGCATAATCGAACTCCGCCGCCTGACCGATAATGATCGGCCCGGAGCCGATCACTACCACCTTGCGCAGTGCCTGTTTTCCACCCTGGTTATTTTCCCGGTAAATCAAGTGGTTTTGCCTCCCTAATCAAGCCGCCGGTCAAGAGGTGATCTTGGCCTTTTCCTGCACTATCCGGCGCAGCTGTGTCAAAGCCTTATCCATCTCGCTTTTCTTTACATTAAGCGGAGGCATCAGGCGCAGCACCGCTTCACCGGCCGCATTAAGCAGCAAACCGCACTCCCTGGCGGCGGCGACCAGCTCTTTGGCCGGTATTTTGGTCTCCACGCCGATAAGGCAACCCTTGCCGCGCACCTCGCCCAAAATGGCGGGAAATTCCCCGCTCAGCGAGGTCAGGGCGGCCATCAGATAATCCCCCGCGGCGGCGGC
>DULU01000063.1 GCA_012840225.1 Bacillota bacterium | reverse complement strand
CAGCCTTGCTCACTTGATCGTCGGCAAAAGCCAATTTTCTTTGGATTCAAAGATGACTGAATATGATACAAACGTAGTTTCCGACATTAGGAGGAAGCTCTCTTAAGGGTTTGTCCCGATGTCTTTATTATTGGTGGGATAGCTCCTGATATTGTGTACAATAACTACTACACCATGAGAGATTACAGTCTAACCGGTGACTGGTTTGTGCCGCTTAATGATCTATATCCAGCAGAGTTGATAGATCAAATGAATAAAACATACCTGCCGGGTTGCGCTGAGTCCATGAAGCTTCAGGGTATTTGGTACGGATTACCTTGGCGGGCCGACACACGAGGTATGCTTATAAACGCCGATATATTTGAAGCTGCCGGGTTGAGCGCCTCAAAACAAATTCGGTATATCGACGAACTTGACGAAATAGCCAAAAAGCTGACGGTAATAAAACCCGACGGTTCTGTGGAGATGATTGGATTTGTTCCATACGGTAATAATTTTTCCCGGGAGATCCCCTGGCTTTGGGCTTTAGGTGGCGATTTTTTTGATTACGAAAATTTAGCACCAGCCTTTACCGGGGTTAATCTGGCTAATAATTTAGAGGCACTTAACTGGATCAAATGGTATGCAGACCAATATGGTCCAACTACCCAATTAAGCGAAAACCGATTTCTATCTCAAAAAGCGGCTATGTATGTCAACAGCACCACTTTTCTAGCGAAGATCAGAGAGAACGCTCCCAATTTAAATTACACTACCGGCGTTATCCCGACGAAAAGGGGTGCCGAGCTGTTTTCCACCACTTTTCCCCTCGGACCGTCTATTCCCCTTGGTGCCAGCCATCCGAATGAGGCCGCTGAATTTATACGTTATCTAATGAACATCGATGTACAGGTGCAATGGTTTGAGGAAACCAGAGCCTTGCCGACCACTGCAGAAGCATTTATAAGAATCTATCCCAAAATCACAGATCCCAAAGAACGATTCATGGTAGAAACTATGCTGCCTGTCAGCAGAGTGATGCCTCCTCTTAGCACGGACATTTTAAACATATTCCAGCCGTTGCTGGATAAAATGCGCAAGGGCGAGTTAACTCCTCTTCAAGTGCTTGAGGATACGCAAATGCTGTCGGAGGCCTTTTTCGCCGAATACCTCAAGAAATAAGCGAAATTAAAAGTGGTACGTACAATGAGCATAAAAGGATAATGAATAAATCGCGCGATTTGCTTGTGATTGAAAATGGCAACACCTATCGCCTGTATAATTAATGCAGGCGATAGGTGTTGCCTGTTCGCACCTCAGTGTTAGTTAAGCTGCAGCCCTTTATGAATATCGCTTAAGATGTTGCGGGCTTCGGTCTCAGCTTTCGGCAAAGCTTCCTCCAACGAAATATTTCCTGCATGGGCATCAAGCAGATATACGAACAACGGTCCGCTCGGAAAATGAATAGTATCACCGCCACCCACCAGGGCATTAGCTCTGTTTAATCGCTGCCGGTCAGCGTGCCGTTGGCGCGCAGCATGTGAGGAGAAATGTTAAAGTATCCTTTAAATGCCCGGTTGAAGCTAGAAGTGTTACTATATCCGACCATGGCGGCTATCTCCCGAATAGGTTTGTTGCTGTAAAGCAATAGCTCCTTTGCCCGTTCCAGGCGGATGCGACGCAGATAGCCGAAAATGCTTTCGCCGGTGACGGCCATAAACAACGAGCATAGGTAATTTTTGGTATATCCCACTCTTTGCGCCAATGATTCCAGTTTTATATCCTGATGCATGTCCCGTCTCAGGACAAACAAGACATTTTGTATAGCCAGGCGGTGGGTCAGGGGGATTTCACCCTGATAATTCCGCTCATCCTGCGCCTCTTTCTCCGCCAACAGTTCCAATACCTCATAAAAAAAATCCACGAGGAGAGCCCAGATTATGGCATCGATATACGGTGAATGGCTTTTGATGCGGTTGATGAGGAGACTTAAGGCGGCATTAGAGTACTTTGTCGGGGGTACGTTCAGAAGTGGCGGCTTATATGAATTATTATTATTTTGACAGTGTAACGCATAATCACCCTCAGGGCAGCCGATCCAAACGGCACTGTAGTCGGGCGAGATATCGCTGACAAAGTCGTGCACTATGAAATGCGGCAGGATAAATGTATCCCCCGCGTGGGCGATGCAATAATGCTTCTCAAAATAAACCCGCGCCCGGCCGCTGGTGATGTGCACGATTTCAATGACATCGTGTTGCTCCAACTTTCGTGGTCCGGCATATGGAGATGTATCCAGCCGGAGATTGCTGAATCCAGGCCAGAATATGGGCGAGCGCGACAACAACACCGGCATAATCTGTTCTTCGAGAATATGACGGTAAATCGCCCTGTAATCGACCATATCCATATCCTCACGACCCATTTTGCTATCAAGGCCATTATATACTTTTATTAAATGAAATGGTGGCAGTTGATGAAAAAGTAAGGGTGCCCTGTTTTCAAGGCACCCTTTTGCTCTGCGGTTATATGCGCCGATCAAGGAGAGTCCTACATCTCTTCCTACAACGAATGGATCGCTTTCGACTATCTGCCAATGAGCATATGTAGCCAGTATCTAAATTCCTTTGCCACCGGAGCCATCAGCGCCAGAGCAGCTGCCGAAAACATAGCTCGCGAGGTCATCATTTTACTCGATGAGTTTTATCAATCCAAATCCAAATAAAAAGTGGCATGAAACTGCGGCGGCTCCGCAAAGGAGCCGCCGTTTTTGTGTTCAGCATCTGGCGCTGGTATGATTATGGAAATCGAGTATATGAAACCGCTCACTCTGCCTGAATAAGATAGTAAAGCGACGGAAATTTCTCCCCCACCCGGAACGACAAGATGCCGTTTTCATATGTGGAGGGGATAACACCGGCAAAAAATCCTTCGGCGTTGACCGCCCACACCTTGAGGTTGGGAATTTCCGTTTTTATCTTGATTTCCGCTTCTATCACCTCAATTAGAATCGGCGGACGACCGACATCGAGCAGAAGAGTGTGCTCTTCATTGAACTTCATGCCGGTGTTTTCCGACCTGCCGACAGTGGTCAGGAGGAGGTTGTCGGATGAGTTTATCGGCTTATCGGTGAGTGAGCTCAAGGCTATGGTGGCAAAGTCGTTTTTTACCGCGAAACTCACCCCCGTCAACTCTATTCTGGGGACCTTACCGGTAAAGCCATATATGGCTTTGGTTCTTCCACCGTCAATCCAGCCATAGCCCTGTTCCCAGTTCCGGTATAGTTCCCCGGTATCGGATATTATCTCGCCCATGCTGCTGTCAACCAACTTTTTATCAGGCGGCACAAGTTCCATACCGTCATTCCCGCAGCCGCCGCAACAGCAGCTGCCGCCACTGCTGTTATTGCCGCCATGGTCACCACTTTCGCCAAAAACCATACCTACCTTATGCTTTTCGCTGATCAAGCTCAGGGCGGGGATCTGAGAGACATTTGGTATCAAGTTCATATCATCAATTTTGATACCAAAGCATTTTTGGGCTTCTTTCACATCGCTCCTGCGCAGTAAAAGAGCACTATGATAGAACAGGCCGAATTTGGCCGGATCGTTCCAGGTGGTGAAAACCCCCTCCCTATAGGGCACGCTCCCAATGGCTTGTGAGCTTACCTCTTTGCCGGTGATCTGTATACCCTTTAACGCCGAGTAGGAATAGGTGTGTATGGCAAAACCGCTCCAGTTTTGCAGGGATCCAACGGCGGCAAGGAATACCGGGCTTTCGGCCCGCCACTCGTTTGGCCACGGTTCGTCCCACTCCGATATGAAATACGGCCTGCCCGCCTGTCTCTGGAACGACAGAGCATGCAGTATGGTATCCGGCCGGGTAACCATCGGGTCGTTCATAAACTCCTTTTCGTTCTCTTTCCATTTCCACCCGTACCAATAGATATGGCCGTCGTCGAAATCGGTGACTGCCTGAGTTTTCCTGTTGGCGGCATTGATAGCCCAATTGGTGCCCGTGATGGGAATTTTCACTCCCATTTCTCTCAGGTGGTCGTACATCTCCCGGAAATAGCTCATCTGGACATCCATGAGAAACCGGACGATCACTGGATTGTCTGAAGGATAGGCGATATCGCCCGCCGGCTTCTCTAGGTTTTTGTCGTGCAGCCACTTGGTAAACAGGTCGTCGAGTTCTTTCGTATACCGGGGTATTTTCACCGCCCGGCTGAACATGTCCCCTTCATTGATTATTTCCGTCAGAGCTATGGCCGGATCGTCCTTATAGGCCAGACCAGTATAAGGATTTATATGATTCCACAGATCGTAATTGAACTTTTTCTGCAGCTCTATCAACCTGCGGTTGAACAGGCAATATGGCCTCGCCGCATCATCCAGTTCTTCGGCTTTCTCGATGCCGTCGCCGCTTTTGAATTTCCTGTAGGTAAGCATGTCCAGGTAAATGTATATGCCTTCATTCTTCAGGCAATAGATCAGGTAGTCGAGCCTCTTCATGCTCTCAGGATCGAAGTCCAGCGTGTGGCCCTTTCTTTTCCCCTTGGTGAACTGGAAAATGTTGGGCGTGGCCCACTCGGCATCCAACTGATGAAACCTGACCAGGTTGATGCCTATCTTGGCCAACCTTTTGGCAATCTTTTCAGCGAAATCAAAAGAGGGAAAATTCAGGCCGCTGTTGAAGTTGGTTCCCCAGAACCTGGCCTTGGTGCCGTCGGCAAATACCAAGTTCTCACCGTTGACTTGCAGAAACCCATGTTTTCCCGCCGGCTTTTCCTTTTCAAACACGAAAGAGATGTCGATCGGCACATCGTCCCAATAGAATGGATATGGTATATACTTTCTACCACCGCTCATTACCTATCCCCTTTCTGTGTATCGGCACCTTCGCATATGCGCCCACAAAGACATTATAAACAATTAATGAGTGCAAGGCATTATCTATGTCGCAATATGCAGAAAGGCCATACATATCATTAGCGCACATAGAGAGCCCCAGGCTACCACCTGGGGCTCTGCTCATTCGGCGCACATCAGACCTCGTCTGCCTATCGCCGGCATCATGGTTTTGCATCAGTACCGGAAATAGGCATTATTTATTTTCCGGCTACTTTAGCTGGAGATCCTTATGAATATCGCTCAGGATGATGCGGGCTTCAGCCTCGGCTTGTAACAGCGCTTGTTCCACCGGAATCTTCCCGGCATGGGCATCGCGTAGATATACGAATAAAGGTCCGTTGGGAGAATGAATGGTTTGGCCCCCTCCCATCAAAGCATTCGACGCGGCGGTAACCCGCGTGTAGCTAGCAATCCCTTCAGCCAGGAAATTACCAATTACTGCAGGTGAATGAGTCAGATTAAGTTCTCTGGCCAAATATTGGGCATAATTCTGCCATGATTTATAAGTAATACCACGATATTCATTCCAACCGGTTTTTCTGCCCCCTAGATCAAACTCGCCAATCTCATATGCATCGGTCATCAAAAATTTGATGAAGCGCCATGCGGCTTCGACATTTTTACTTTCAGAGTAGATAGCGGCAGCACGCACCCAAGCTGTTAACGGTATGCGCTGGGAAAGAACAGGTGTTAGTGGATACGGCGCTACTCCATAAGTATACATTTTCGGTGCTTGAGTTGTAAGGTTGCCGCCAGGCATTATTTCCATGGCCGCCAAGCCGTTCGCCAAGTTCAACGACCCCACTCTCAAGGCCGTCTGATTAGAAACTTTATGCTCTGTAGCCAAGGCGACCAGATTAGACAACGCTACACGGTTTTCAGGAGTATAAAAAGTCACATCTCTGACAATATTGTCGTTGTACGTCTCGGGAGGGAATAGATCGCCTCCCCACATAAGCGTGTAGTTTTGCGTATGTATATCGGAATAATAGGTAGCAACACCAGCTCGAGCCAGGCGTCCGTCGGCATTATATCGTGACAGCTTTTTCGCTGCTGCGACCATGGCATCCCAAGTCCAGTTAGTTTCACGCCAGTTCGGGGAAATCTGTGGTAAACCAGCTTCCTCAAAATAGGTGGCGTTATAATTTGTCACGAACGATGCCCACAACATATAAGCAACGCTAGTCACCTTGTCACCCATCTTAAGAAGAGCCGGAATCTGTGAAGGTACTCCTTTGGCAATAAGGGTATCCTTGTCGCGTTCGACAAACGACTCTAAATCCAGAAACATACCTCTAGCTGCATAATTACACCAACCGGCCAAACTCAGACTAATTATTACATCTAAAGGCTGACCTGAAGCCGCCATGAGAAGGAATTTTTGATCAATTTCTGCTATTGTGGTCTCAATTAATTCTACGGTAATATCCTCATTGGCTTGTTCAAACGCTTGCACGACTGCCTCAGGCATATCGCCCAGGTTGTTGCGCACCAACACCACAATCTTGGTTTTTGCCGCAGCCGCGGCTGACGCCTGGATCACGAAAGACACCAAAAGCAGAATAATAACAAATAACCTTTTCATGACATTACCTCCCCAATTTACATGTATGATGGTGTAATATCGTTGCTTAATTCTCTAAGCAAATTATTGTTTCACCATGGCTTTATAAACATCCTGCGATACATACATTTTATGGTCATTAGATAGGCGTTAGATCCGAGACGATCAAACGTAAAACCGCCAGGCGACACAAGCTGTCTACCTGGCGGTTTTTTGGTGAGCCCGCTGGGACTCGAACCCAGGACACCCGGATTAAAAGTCCGGTGCTCTACCGCCTGAGCTACGGGCTCTTATGCAGTTGGTGCGCTGCACAATGAATGAAAGCACGACGGTAAGCCGGATTCTGTCGAGGATGGTCATCTCTCTCGGCTCGCCTTACGGCTCACCGGCCATTGCTGGCTGCCCCTACCATAATTTGGGTTGCTCGGTGGAGGGGGTTACCTCGTTCCACCTTGCCCGTTGCCGGGCAAGCTCGTCTCTATGGCCCTTTTATAGCTACTCAGGCCCCAGAGGGTACCCTTTCGCCTCCGTCGGATCGCTCCGCCCCGCCTTGCGACGGGCACCAACTTTCTGTCCCGGAAAACCGGAACAGCCGAGTCCGGACTTTCCTCTAGCAAATCAGCGGCGCCAAGCCGTGATTTGCCAGCGACCATCTGTCGTGCTTTCAAAAATGCGGCAAAACCTTTGTGCAAGCGCCTGATAGCACCCCGCAAGCACTGTCTAGCGCCGGCACAACAGTTATTATGTCATGGCAAGAAGCAGGTGTCAAGGGAATGAGCAGGTAAAATTGACGTAAATTGCCGTCTAAAATTTAAAGGTCAAACGCACTTTGGCCAGAGCAGCTGCATAATTCCCATCTTTGACGGCGTTGAAGTCGATCAGTTGATATAAAGCGGCAATGCTTGGATATTGGTTGATGCCGGCTGTGGCTTCGGTTCCGGCAACAGCTTCAGCTTGGGCTGCAGCGAGCTGCTCCCTGCCTGAGGCTTCTTTCACCTCTCCGGCACCCACACCCAACAGACGTAAGCGGTCCACATCGACCAACTGCCCTTGCTCCAGAAGATGCCGTTTGGCATTAAGCTTCGCCAACTCACTGAAAAGCACTCCTGCTGAACGCCTGGTGCTCTCGCCGCTTTCCTCAGAACCGACCTCCTCCGCCATGCCGGCGAGGAGCCGGAGGAGTTCGTCGAGAGTAATTGCTTTATCATCAGCCTTGTCATCAGTCATGACCACCTTGCTCTCCCTTCCGGTGACAGCGGCGGCTGCCTCCTCGGCAAAACTGGTGGCCGGGAAAAACCAAGCTGGGACGAGCAACACCAACAGTATAAAGTATAGAATGGCGACAGCAGTCGACGCCGGGATAGCTTTTTTTGCCGGCCGCTTAGGCCCTGTTCTCATCGCCGGCATCCTTCTCCCCCTTTTTTCGGCAACTTCGGTAGCCCGGGACTTAACTTACAGCTATAGCCTTCCCTGCCGGTGAACATTATTCCTGCAGCTAGAAGACTTGCAGTTCCTGGCGTGGCTTCCTCATCCATCCAGCTTGCGATCAGCCGGCAGCAGGGGTCACTTCCAGTCGCAGGAGCAGAGGTCCTTGAGCCAGATAAGTATCCCTGGCGGCAATAGCCGCCACCTGGGCCGGGCCTCCCAGGCGCTGCAGCTGGAGAAGAGCGTCTATGAACTGTCCCCCATCCACTTCGCCCACTTCACCGTCGACCGTGATCATCCCCTTGTCGATCACGGTCTTGTTCACCAGGTGCAAGAGCTGGAGCAGCTCTTTCTCGCTGTCGGATCGTCCTCCATCTATAACGGTGGAGAGAATCACATCGCCTTGCCGGTAAATGCGCTCGTTCTTAAAGAGATGTAAATAGACCATGACGGGCTCGCCGGCAACCGTGTTGCGGGCAGCGCCGGCTCGCACCACCCAGAGACCTTTGCCTTGTTTCAGCACATTGACGGCATCAAAGAAGTAGGCGTCTTCGGACAAAGCGAGAGCCCGCTCTTTGCCTTCGATGCGGGCACCGCGGCTATATGCTTTTTTATCCGCCTCTTCCAGCAAAGCCAACAGATCTTCCTCAATGCGCTCCTGAGCCCTCCCGCCTTCGATCACCGCCGCCGCCACAATTTCATCTTTCTGGAAAATAAAGCTGCCGGTGCGCATCTGACCTTCCAGGTGTAAATACTCCTCGGTCAGCTGGGCTATTTCCCGGCGCAGGCCTTCCTCGGTGCGCTGCATCCTGGCCACACTGTCTTCCAGCTCGGTGCTGAGCTCTCTCAGCTCGGCCACCCGCTTCTTCCAGTCCTCCAGATCCGCCTGCAGTTTCTCCAACTCGGCTCCCGCCCGCTCATACTCCGCCTGGAGCTCATCGTTTTGCTTTTGGGCGTGATCACGCTGGCGCACAGCTTCCAGGCGGGCTCTCTCAATGGCCGCCAGGCTCACTTTCTGCTCGGCCACCACCTCCTCGAGACTTTGCAGCTGGCGCAGGCTCTCCTGCATGGTCTCCCTGTTCCTTTTCAGCTCATCCTGGATGGTTTTCATGCTGAACAGGGCATGGCGCACATCGCGGGAGGCGGCCATCAAAAGGCTGATGGAAGCGGTGGAAATCAGGATGCCAGTGACGACAGTGATAATGATGGAAGAGTATTTCGGTCTCAGGCCGAAAAGGGATAGCCGCCTGCGCCCGACTTTCTGGCCGATCCTGTCGCCAAGGTAGGCAATGATGCCTCCGGCGACAATCAAAAAGCTGATCAGCTGCCAGCCGGCCATCAGCGTGCCCGCCTTCTCCAGAGGAAAAGGCCGAAGACGCCCAGGATGATGTTCTGCCACCAGGCGCCGAGCCACGGAGGCACATATCCACCCTGCCCTAAGGCGGATCCCAAGGTCATCAAGGTATAGTAAACAAAAATAACGATAATGCTCAAACCAAAACCGATGGAAGTGGCCGTGCGGTGCGACTGCACTCCCAGAGGGGCCCCGACTATGGCGAAAAACAGAGCGGCGAGCGGAATGGAATATTTCAGATGCATCTGCACTTCCAGATCCAAAACCTCCGCTCCCTGTTCCTGCAGGATGGCTATGTGCTGCTTAAGCTCGGCCAGGCTCATCTGCTCGGGGTCCTTTTGCAGCTGCGCCAGCTGTTTGGGGGTCTGATCCAGGGCGATCGGCTGGCGACCGGAGCCAAATGTCATGGTATAGGCGGCATCGCCGTCCAGCACATGGGTGACACCGCTTTCCATATACCAGGTGTCGTTCTCCCACACCACCCGGGAAGCATATGTGGTGCTGCTCGGACGATTGTTTTCCATATTCATGATCGTCACGTCAGTAAGCTCCTGAGTGCGGCTGTCGAAGCGGCGGGCATACAAAAGCCATACCAGCTGTGAGCCGCTTTGCCTTTTCACCACCACATGCTCGGTGACGGTGGGCAGGCTGCGGCCGCGCACCTCTTCCACCATGATGCGCTGGGCATTGGTGTTGGCTGCCGGCACCACCAACTCCTGGATGGTGAAGGACAGGATGCTGATGAACAAAGCGATGGCGATCACGGGAGCGAATATGCCCGTGAAGCTGATCCCGCCGGCCCGCATGGCCACGATTTCGCTGTTGGCCGACAGCCGGGAAAGGGACAGCAGAGTGGCCAAAAGCACCGACATCGGGAGCGTCCATACCACTATCTGGGGGAGCTTCAGCACAAACACCTTCAGCGCCGCGGTGATGGGGGCCCCGGTCTCCACCACCACATTGGCCAGCTGCAACAAATCCCCGCTCAGAAAAAGGCTGGTGAAGGCGCATACGCCGAAAAGGAGCGGCATGCTCATCTCCCTGGCTATATAGCGGGATATGATTTTCACAGCACAAACCTCTCGCCCAAATAGAATTTTCTGGCCACCGGATTCTCGGCAATTTCGGCACTCGGTCCCGAGACCAGGATCTTTCCCTGGTGCATGATATAGGCTCTGTCCACAATGGCCAAGGTGTCCCGCACGTTATGATCGGTGATCAATACGCCGATACCTCGCGCTTTCAGATCGGCTACTATGGACTGAATGTCGGCCACGGCGATCGGGTCCACACCGGCAAAGGGCTCGTCCAGCAAAATAAAGGCGGGATCGGCCGCCAGAGCCCGCACGATCTCGGTCCGCCTTCTTTCTCCGCCGGAAAGCATGAAGCCTTTATGGTGACGCACGCTATCGATACCGAATTCGCTCAAAAGCTTCTCGCAGCGTTCGTTTTGCTCCTTGCGGCTCAAACCCCTGGATTCCAGAATGGCTTTCACGTTCTCTTCCACAGTGAGCTTGCGGAAGATGGAAGATTCCTGGGCCAGGTAGCCGATGCCCAGCCTGGCACGGCGATACATCGGCAGGTGGGTGATGTCGTGGCCGTCGAGAGTGATGGTCCCGCCGCCGGGGCGTTCCAGGCCGACAATCATATAAAAAGTGGTGGTCTTTCCGGCACCGTTGGGACCCAAAAGGCCGACGATCTCCCCCCTAGCCACGGATAGGCTGACACCGTCCACCACCCGGCGATTGTAATAGGCTTTGATGAGGTTTTCAGCCACAATGCTCATGGTAAGGCTCGCTCCATCCAGTTCCATCCACCGGCGACAAACGATCTCTGCGGTGCGCTGAATAAGATTTCGTTATCTTTCCGGCTTACCCCTTTGTCCAGTTGTTGGCCGGAGCGGCAGGTTCAGGAGATCGGGAGGACTAATAGCGGCCTCTGTTGCCGTTTCAGTTTCAGGAGGCGGCTTTGGCCTGGGCGGCCATAGTCAGCTTCAGTCCCGTCAGCAGATCCATTTCCGGGCGCCATCCCAGCTCAGCCAGGGCTTTGTTATTGGTCAAGGCGCTGCGGCGGATTTCGCCGGGCCGCTCGTCCACCCATGAACAAGGAGGGGCCTTGGATTGGCTCACCTTGGCCATCATTTCATACAAGCGGTTGACGCTCGTTTCCACGGCCGTACTTATGTTGACGATGCCGCTAAATTTCGCCTCCAGCGCCAGAAGGTTCGCCCGGGCCACATCGCCGGCATAGACGAAATCGCGGGTCTGCTCCCCGTCGCCGAAAATGGTGATGGGGCGGCCGGACAAAAAGCGGTCGGTGAAGATGGCCACCACACCGCCTTCTCCTTTGGCATCCTGTCTGGGGCCGTAGACATTGGCGTAGCGCAGCACCACATAATCCAGGCCATACAGATGGCGATACATGGCCAGATAATGCTCTGCCGTATGTTTGCTCACCCCATAGGGAGAAAGGGGCTCGAGCGGGTGCTCCTCATCCAGCGGCACATAGCGGGGGTTGCCGTATACCGCTGCCGAAGAGGCAAAAACCACCTTCTCCACCTCGGAGCGCCGGCAGGTTTCGAGCAGGTTGAGGGTGCCGATGATGTTGACGGAGGCATCAAAGGCCGGATCCTCTACCGAGCGCCGCACATCGATCTGCGCCGCCAGATGCAGGCAATAGTGCGGTCTGAATGAAGTGAAGGCCGCCTCCACCGCCGGCAGATCGGTGATGTCGCACTGATAAAACTCCGTTACGCCCCGGGGCAAATTCTCCAGGTGCCCGGTGGATAAATTATCTATGACGGCTACTTCATATCCGGCGGCCAGAGCGGCTTCCACTACATGAGAGCCGATAAAGCCGGCACCGCCGGTCACCAGCACCCGTCTGTCTTCACGGTCATGTTTCCGATATTCTGCCAAAGCCATGAGCCTCCTTATAAGCAATCGAATATCCGATGTAGATTCACCTGACCCAGCGCCGCGCCGGATGATCAGGGGTGATGATGTGGCGCAGTTCCTCAAAATAGGCATGATGGGTGATCAAGCGCACAAGAAAACGCAACAGCCCGGTCCGCCCCGCCCTCTCCAGGCGTTCCAGAAGGCGGGCGGCACCTGGCTTCTCCGCCCAATTGCCCATATGCAGCAGCCGGTCCAACCAAAAAAAGAAGGGGCTGAGCATGATGCTGTAGCGCACCATCTTTTCCGGATGTTTGTTGTAATATATGACGGCCGTGCGCGCTCTCTGACGTTCTCTCTCGATGAGCGCCGGCAGCTGAAAAAGCCGCAAGGCCGGTTTATAATGATAACCTTTGGCCTCCGGTACGGGTACGGCCTTCAGCTTCAGGCGGCGCAGCCGGCGACCAAGTTCCAGATCCTCCCAGCCATATTCCACAAAGTCTTCGTCAAAGAGGCCGGCGGCCAGGAGATGCTCCTTTCTGATGGAGACATTGCCGGTGGCAAAATAGGCCCGGGAGATATCCGTCACCTTCATTTTGGTGGCGGTGGGATGATCCAGATCGGTGGTATGGATTACGGGACCATGGCCGATAAGCCGGCTCTCCCCTTCATGAACGGCCAGGTGAGAGGCTACCAAAGTGGGTGCGGGGATGAGATCGCTGTCCAGAAAGATGATGATAGGCGCCTGGGCGGCTTTGATCCCGGCGTTGCGCGCCCCGCCCGGACCGGTACGCCGGGGCATGGTGATCCTGACGAGCCGGTAGGGCATCTCGAGGTTATCCAGCATGGCGGCGGTATCGTCGCTGGAATGGTCGTCGACCACCACCACCTCATAGGTGTGCGGTGGAGCGGTCTGCTCCGCCAAGGCCAAAAGGCACTTTTGCAGAACAGCCCGCCGGTTATAGGTGGGAATGATCACGCTGGCCAGCAGTGTGGACCCATCCTCGGTCTTGCCGGGTAAATCTTTCATTCTATCCTCCACTTTTTCTCCGCCTTTTCCTTCGGGCCCCGGTTTTGCATCAGGGTATCCAGGCGTTTGGCCATCCGCTCCGCCGCACCCGGCGGACCCATGCGTTCCCGACCGCAATCTCCCATACGGCGTCTCCGCTCTACATCGCGCAAGAGCGTTTTGACCGCTGCCGCCACGGCGGCCGGTCCCTCCCTGACGATCAGGAGGGCTTCGCCCAAGAGGCGGTGCTGGTCTTCGGCAAAGGCGGCGGTGAACTGCGGTCCGGCGCCGGTTGGCGCCACCACAGGGATGCCAAGGCCGGCAGCCTGTTCATTCCCTGTGCCGGACATACCGATCACCACTGTGGAAAGGGCCAGCACATCGCCAAAACGCCCGGAAACCACCAGCACTTCCGCCCCGTTTTGGCAGCAGAGCCGGCCTTTCACCCCCCTGGCCGCTTCTTCTCCTTCGGAGGGCTGCCACTGCCAGCCGTCGGCCTGCACTACCGCCGCCAGCCTCTCTGGCGACAAACTGCCGGCTAAAGCCAGCACAAAATGGGGCTCCACCGCCGAACCTTCTTCTTCCGCAGCCGGGCCTTCTTCTTGAGCCGCCCCGGCTGCCTCTTCATTTATTCTGGCGACACATTCCAGGATAAGCCGGGTATTGTTATAGGCCTCCGGCTCCCGGCTGCCCGGCAGCAACCCCACCACCTGTTTCCCCGCCAGGCCCCAATGTTCACCGGTAAATGTCATGGCATCCATCATCAGGTTGCCCAGGTATTCGACGGTGACGTCTCTTTTGGCCAAGCCGACCGCCGTGCGCAGGTCGCGGGGCAGGACCAGGCGGGCGCAGCGCCTCATCAAGGCGCACTCCCAGGCAAAATGGCTCCTTATGTAATCCGACTTGGCAGTGGGAATGAGGATGAAAGGCCGGCGCAAAAAGAGGGCATTCATCAGAAGGGGGTAGATATCGCCCACCCCGATGGCCCAATCGACCTGATGGCGGCTACGGCGCAAGGCCTGGGCCTGCTGCCAGGTCAGCCTGAGCAATCCGGCCTTGATGTCCCGCCAGAGTGCCCGCCCACTGTCCAATATGAAACCTCCGGAAGGCATCGTCTTCTGCACCCCGGTGATAGTAAGGCCCGCCGAGCGATAAGCCAGCCCCTCACCCACCAAAGGGAAGGAGAACACCTCATAGCCCCGGCTTTGCAAAGCCCGGCCCAGAAGAGCACCCATCTGATCCTCACCGTGGCCGTTACTGATGATGAGCACCCGGCCTTTACTTGCCGTCACTGCCGCTCCCCCTGTCCGTCTCTGCCCCTTCCGCCTCCTGCCTGAACTGGGCTTCATATAACTGGCAATATAGCCCGCCTTTGGAGAGCAGTTCCTCATGGCTGCCTTCCTCGGCAATCCTGCCGTCTTCGATCACCAGGATGCGGTCGGCGCCCATCACGGTGGTGAGACGATGGGCGATGACGAAAGTGGTACGCTCCTTCATCAGCCGACTCAAAGCTTCCTGCACCGTGATCTCCGATTCCGCATCCAGGCTGGAAGTGGCTTCATCGAGAATCAAAAGGCGGGGATTGCGCAGGATGGCCCGAGCGATGGCAATGCGCTGCCGTTGCCCGCCGGATAAAGTGACCCCTCTCTCCCCCACCACCGTCTCAAAACCCTGCGGCAGCCGCATGATGAAATCGTAAGCGTTGGCCCGGCGGGCGGCTTCCTCCACCTCGGACTGGGAGGCTTCAGGACGCCCGTAACGGATATTCTCGCCGATGGTCACGCCGAAAAGGATGGTCTCCTGGGGCACCAGCCCGATCTGGGAGCGTAGCCATTTGATGTTGAGCGAACGCAAATCGTGGCCGTCCAGGGTGACGCGGCCGGCCGTCGGATCATAAAAGCGGGGCAGGAGATTGACCAGCGTCGATTTGCCGGTGCCGCTTTTGCCCACCAAGGCCACCACTTCTCCCGGCTCCACCGTCAGGTTGATATTCTCCAGCACCGGCTCCCCGCTCCTATAGGCGAAGGCAACATTTTCGAACACCACCCGGCCGCGCACCTCAGGCAATACAATGGGGTGGGGCGGCTCTTTGATCTCCACCTCTTCATCCAAGAGCTGAAACACCCGATCCCCGGCGGCCAAGGACTGCTGAAAAAGGCTGATAGCCCTGGTCAGCCCGTTGATGGGGGCGGAAGCCATGCCCAGATAGCCGATAAATGCCGTCAGCTCCCCGGTGGTCAAATGCCCTTTAACCACTTCCTGTGCCCCATACCAGAAAACCAGCACCATGCCGGCCACCATAAACAACTCCACCACCGGAGTCACCGTCGCCAGGGTCTGGGCCGATTTCATGCCGGCCTGCAAGGTCTGGTAATTACGGGCCTTGAATCGCTCCCGCTCTCCCTCCTCCATGGTGAAAGCCTTGATCACCCTGATGCCGATGAAGGTCTCCTGCAGCTGCGAGCTGATATCCCCCACCTTCTCCTGCATCAGACCGGTGAAGCGGCGGATGCGCCGGCCATAAATATTGACGGCCAGGATCACCAGGGGAAAGGTGACGAGGGTGATAAGAGAGAGGCGCCAGTGCAGATAAAACAAAAAAACCAGGATACCTAGGAGCGTCAGTATGTCCATGAGAAAATCGCGCAGGCCGGTAGTCAAACCGGTCTGGATGAGGGTGATATCGTTGGTCATCCTGGCGATGGTCTCACCGGTGCGCGTCTGGTCATAATAGCGCAGCGAAAGGCGTTGCAGGTGAGCAAAGAGGCTGTTGCGCAGGTCGTAGACGAGCTTGTGGCCGGCATAAGCGAGAAGGTAGACCTGTCCGTAATTGAATATACCTTTGATCAGGAATAGCCCCAGCACCGAGAGGGCGATGATGTTGAGGAGGTGCAGGTTTTGCCCGCCGATCAATATCTGATCGAGGAAGACTCGGCCGAAATAGATGGGGATGATGAGCTGCACCCCGGCCGATAGGCAAATCAAAAGCAGGGCTGCACTTATCAGCCATTTGCCGGGTGAGAGAAAGAAAAGCAAGCGCTTCAGCGTGGAGCGGCTGTCTCTTTCACCTCTAACTTCTTTTTGCCGCCCGGCGGTCACCGTAATCCCCTGCCCTTCCGTTCCTTTCGTTCCATCCTTCCGCCGTCTCTACCACCAACTCCGCCAATTTGGCGGCCGCCCCTTTGCTGCCGGCTATCTGCCGCAGCCGCTCGCTCACGGCCGCCCGCTTCTGCGGTTGCCTCGCCAGCTCCACCAGGGGAATGGCCAGATCGGCCGGCTGAATCTGCCCTATCACTTCCGGCACTACTTTTTGCCCGGCCCGGCGGTTGGGTAAAGCCGTGAATCTAACGCGCGTGGCCAATCGGTGCACGGCCGCCTTCTTTATCCTGGGCCCGACCAGCGGGATACTGCCTATCAGCCCTGGCAACCCTTCCAGGGGGATATCCTCTGCCCGGTTGAGCGGCACAGCCACCACCATCGGCAAGCCGAAATAGGCCATCTCCATGGTGTTGCTGCCGGGCACGGTCAGGGCCAAGTCGCTCGCCAGCATGCAATCATACTGACACCCCTGGTAGGCGGTCACCTCCAGCTTGCCGGTGACGAGAGTCCAGGTTTTCACTCCGGGAATGGAGGCTTCTATAGTTGAAGAACCGCCGCCGCTCCTGATTTCCGCCACAGAACCTTCCATCCCAGGCGGGGTGTGAGCTGCGGCAGCAGCCAGAAGGTCCGGGTTGATGAACGGGGAGAGGCTGACCAGCACCTGCAGGCGCAGGTTCAGCGTGCTGAGCGCCTGGGCGACAATTTCTACCGTGCGCAGGAAAAAGGGAAGCATGGCCTGCAGCTCAAATGGACGGCTACCGGGGAAGAGAGCCAGGAGGATCTCCCCATCCTCAATTCCCAGGAGGTGCCGGGCGGCTGCCTTGTCGGGACTTTTTGGCTCCACGGCATCCAGCATCAAATCCCCGATCATCACCACCTGCTCTCTCGCTGCCTTTGACCTGAGGGCCCGCTCCTCCGCCTTTCTGTCGGGTACCATAAATACTTGATAAGACTTCTCCCATTGCACCCGCCCTTCGGTATAAGCCAGCGCCGGATAGCGCAAGCGGCGAGCCAGCCAGGCAGCGTATAACAGATCGCCGCCCAGGAAACACACCGCCCCTTCCCGCCCCGGCTGCCATCCCGGCGGGCGACGGCCGAAAAAGAGATAGGCAAGGAAGGCCTTGGGGGGTATGACCCGGTCCACCTCGGGCAGAGAGGCCACCACCCCGGCTTCGGCGCCGCTGGCAAAAGTGCATGGAGGTATACAAACGGTGATCGTGCTGGACGGCGCCCGCCGGCGCAAGGCGCGCACAGCCGGGGTGAGCCAGGCCGCCACCTCACCTGGACTGTTTACGGTCAAGACAATATCCATCTTTCAGTCCCCTGACCTCTTGGCCTGGTAATCAAGGGAATAGCGACCGGGATCCTCACCCCGCCCCACAGCTAAAACTGCCTGAGCGGTGCGGGTGGAAGCCCCGTTTTGTCCCAACCGTTTTACCACCTCGGCCAACTGTTCCTTTATTCTTTGCCGGCGCTCGGGATGCCGCCATAAATCGACGATTTCCGCCGCCATGGCTTCAGGCGTGGCTTCGTGCTGGATCAGTTCCTCGACCACTTTATGTCCCGCCACAATGTTCGGCAAGGCATATAGCTTAATCTTTACCAGCATTTTAAAGATCCTGTAGGTGCTGGGCGCCAATTTGGCTACCATGACCATGGGGGTGCCGAGAATGGCGGCTTCCAAAGTGGCGGTGCCGCCGGCAATGATGGCGGCGTCGGCGGCTCCCAGCATGTCGATGGTAGTGCCTTCCATCATCACCAAAGGCTGCACTCCGTCTACGGCGTGCACATAGCTTTCAATCATTCTTCTCGATAGGGTGTGGGCTACCGGGATGCCGAACTGTGCCTCAGGTATCTCCAGCTTGATCAACCTGGAGGCTTTCAGCATCAGGGGCAAAAGCTGTTTGATCTCCTGCTCCCGGCTCCCCGGCAGTAAAGCGAAAAAGGGCCTCTCCGGCTCAAGGCCGATATTTGTCAGATACTCCTCCCGGCTGAGATTCTGCTTGACGCTATCGAGGAGCGGGTGGCCCACATAGCACACCCTGGCTCCCGCCGCCTGGTATTCCGCCGCCTCAAAGGGGAAAATGGAGCAGACACAGGAGACGTTTTTCGCCACCTTCTTCGCCCGGCCCCTCCCCCAGGCCCAAACGGACGGGCCGATGTAATATACCACCGGGATACCCAAGCGATGCGCCATCTCCGCCAAGCGCATATTGAATCCGGGAAAATCGATGACTACCAGCACGTCCGGCTTCTGGCGGCTCATCACCTCGCCCAGGCGCATAAGCACCCGCCTGAGCACCTGGACGTTTTTCAGCACTTCCACAAAACCTAAAGCGCTGATACCCGTAGGATTGAACAAAAGACGCACGCCGGCTTCTTTCATCAGCGTGCCCCCCATGCCGAATAGTTTCACCTCGGGTTCCAGCTCGATCAGTTTTTTCGCCAGGTGGCTGCCGTGCAGATCGCCGGACGCCTCCCCGGCTACTATCATGACCTTCGTAGTCATCACCTCCCGGCGCCTGCCATTACCATCATGCCCGGCCCATCAGGTCCGTCATGCAGGGATCTGCATGTCGGGACGATAGGCCACCACCGCCACCTCGTGAGCGTCGGCGCGGGCTACCAGTTCCTCCCGGTCGATGACGAAGGAGATGCCGCCCTCAAAGGCCAGCACGCTCCCCTTAACGTCCAGCAGACTCTGCAGGGTGTCCAGGCCGATGACGGGTATGTCGAAACGCAGATCCTGCTTCGGCTTGGCCACCTTCATCGCCACCACACCCGGGCCGCACAAACTGCCGCCGCGGCGGATGCAGGCATCGGTCCCGTCGATGGCTTCCAACGCCAGAACCACGCCGTCCTTGACGGCGCAGGCCTGCCCCACATCCATGCCGGCCAAACCTTTGGCAATCCGGTAGCCGTAGGCAATGTCGCGCCACTCCCGCTCGGTGGGCTGTCTCCTGGTCAGGACGCCTGGTGGGGGCACCAGATGCGGCAGAAGACGGCCCTGTTCACCGACGACGAAACCTTCCCGTTCCAGATCGTCCACGAAGGCCTGCAGCAAAGCATCGTCGTTTTTCTCCCGCAGAGAAGCGGTCAAGGCTAAAAAGCGGCTGTCGAGACCATTAGGGTCGAAGATGCGCCCCTTTCCCACCTTGCCGAGCAAATACACCTCTTTCACCTGCATGTCGTGCAACGCATCGATGATCTCCTGCCAGCGACCTGCGGGTATGCGGCGCAGCTCGTTGACCACGCCGGCCAACCCGGGATCGAGGTTATCCACCACCCCGACCGCCACCGCCTCCAGTCCCGCTTTGCGGGCTTCAGCGGCGAAGACTACCGGCAGCCTGCCCAGTCCGGCAATAATCCCCACTCGTCCCAAATATATCCACCTCTGTTGTTGTCAGCGAACGATGCCCCGGTTGGCGCTGTGCAGGAAGCGCAGCAAGTGGCCTATCTCAGGGCTGTCAGCCAATTCCTTCTCCATCACTTCGATAGCCTGGCTCACATTGTAGCCGGAGCGATAGAGAATGCGGAAGGCTCTCTGGATCTCCAGGCGCTGCTCACGGGTGAAGCCGTCCCGCCTCAGCCCTTCAAAGTTGGGGCCGTGCACTCTGGCCGGATCGCCGTCCACCAGAGCGTATGGCGGCACATCCTTGGTGATCATGCTGTGAGCGCCGATAAAAGCCATGCGACCAATGCGGCAGAATTGATGAATGCCCACCAAACCGCCGATCCTGGCCCTGTCCTCAATGATAACATGTCCCGCCACTCCGGAGCCGAATCCTACTATGCAATAATTACCTATCTGAGCATCATGGGCCACATGGACATTGGCCATCACCAGGTTGTTGTTGCCCAGACGGGTCTCCCCGCCGCCGCCTTCGGTACCGCGGCTGATGGTGGCATATTCCCGCACGATATTGTTGTCGCCGATGAACAGATAGCTTTTCTCGCCTTTATACTTTAAATCCATAGGATCGTTGCCGATCACGGCCCCGGTGTATATTTTATTATTGCAACCGATGGTGGTCCAACCTTCAATTACACAATGGGGGCCTATTTTGGTGTTATCGCCGATCACCACATTTTCTCCTATGATGGCATAGGGGCCGACCTCCACGTCTGCACCGAGGCGGGCGTCGGGATGAACTATGGCAGTGGGATGAATGCGGTGTAGCGAGATTACTTTATTATCCTTTTCTCCCCTGCGCTCGAGAGGATTCATCAGTTACACTCACCATCTTTCTACTATCGGCTTTGTACAGATTTACAAAGCAAATAGGTGACCTGTGATACAGGTGATATAAGACAAATTCCGGCAAACCTCAGTCATTTCTGCATAAATTCATCAAGAGACTGCTAGAACCTGCTAAAAACCCTTAGGAATCCTTTATAAATCCAAACAATAGCATGGCTTCCGCCACCACTTCCCCATCAACCAGACACCTGGCGGACACCTTGCTCAGACTAGGTTTCCGGCGCAATATCTCGACCTCAACGCGCAGCTGGTCGCCGGGAACCACCCGGCGGCGAAAGCGGGCTTCATCGATGCCCGTCAAAAGCGGCAAGCCGGCCAACTCTCCTTCCGCCCCGGCCTTGAGGGCCAAACCACCCACCTGAGCCATGGCTTCAACGATCAAAACACCGGGCATGACAGGAACGCCGGGATAATGACCCTGAAAAAACGGCTCATTGATGGTCACATTTTTTACCGCCACCGCTTTAACACCCGGCTCCAGCTCCAAAATGCGGTCTACCATCAGCATAGGATAACGATGGGGCAACAGCCGGAAGATGGTGTCCATCTCTTTCATATAAAGCTGATCTCCTTTCGACTTCCCTTTCGAGTGCGGAGCTCTTTCGCACTCATTTTATGACCCGGTATTTTATACTGTCAATGCAAGGTATCTGGCAACATTGGCAACCCCCTGGCAGCCGGGCGGCAGACTGACGGCAGATGAACAGCCGGGCGGCAGCCGGATCTATGTTTGTGGGACCAAGAGCCCCGAATTTATTTAAAAAGTCACCCTGATGTCGGAGGAATCGCCGACATTCACTTTGGTATATGTGCCTCCCACCGAGGCATGCTCGCCGATGATGGAATCGGCCAGAAGCACGTTATCTGCCTTGGCATGCCGGTTGACGATGCTGTTGCGCAGTATGCACTGCTCCACTTCGGCGCCGTCGGCTATGCTGACATATGGGCCGATTATGGAGTGCACCACTTTGGCAGTGGGCGCTATATAGACCGGCGGAATGATGATGCAGCCCGGCTTTCTGGGAGGCTCGCTGTTACCGTTTCTTCTGCTGAGGAGAATCCTGTTGGTCAGGAGGAGGGTTTCCGGGTTGCCACAGTCCAGCCAATCGTCCACTTTGAAGACACCGATGTCCTCGCCTTGCTCGATCAGGAGCTGCAGCGCATCGGTGAGCTGATATTCACCTTTCACTTTGATATCTTTCCTGATGATTTCCTCCAGGGCAGCAAAAAGCTTTCGCCCGCTTTTCAGATAATACACGCCGACGATCGCCAAATTGCTCGGCGGATCGCTCGGCTTCTCCACCAACCTTTTAATCCGCCCGCCGTCCAGTTCCACGATGCCGAAGCGGGAGGGCTCGCTCACTTCCCGCACGGCGATCATGCTTCTCTCCCCGGTTAAGATCCCGTCGAGATCGGCGCTGAAGATGGTGTCGCCCAGTACTATCAGCACAGGCTCGTCCGCTTTTGGCCACAACTCACCAGCCAGGTAGACGGCGTGACCTAAGCCCTTTCTCTCCGGCTGCTCCACCCAGCGAACCGGCAGGTCGTAGGTGGACCGCACATATTCCACCACTTGTTCGCCAAGATAACCTACGACCAGCAGCACCTCCTCAATGCCCAAAGGAAGAAGAGAATCGATGATGTGCCCCAGAATCGGCTTTCCGGCCACATGCACCAGAGCTTTGGGAACGGTGTGGGTGAGGGGACGCAGGCGGGTGCCCACTCCGGCAACAGGTAAAATGACTCTCATCACAGGCACTCCTTTATCATGGAATTTCCAGGTCGGTGCCGCCGGCCGGTACATTCGCTTTTCCTTTTTATGGCCGGCTGTATATATATGATTCCACAGAGGAGGAAATTTTCTCCGCCAACATGGCATTAATTTGATGACCGGCCCGCACGGCGATGATGTGGGCGTGCAGATGGCCCAACAAGCCCATGTCGCCGATTAGATCCAGTATCTTGTGACGCACCAACTCGTCTGGGAAACGGAGCGGCGTGAGGATGGCGTCCTGACTCATGACCACGGCGATGTCCATGCTGCCGCCCTGGATCAAACCGCGCCGGCGCAGCTCTTCTATCTCGCTGATCCAACCCATGGTGCGCGCTGGGGCGATCTCCTCGGCAAACACGGCTGGAGTGACGACAAATTCAGCAAATTGATCGCTGAGCGCTTTATGCTTTTTATCATTGGTGAAGGTGAAACTGATGCGCAGCTCATCGCTGGGAAGGGCCACCAGATGCTTATGGTCCTGACTCACCCACACCGGCTCCATAATCTGCAACACCCGGCGGGGGCTATCCTGCTCGACCACCCCGGCAGCCTGGATCTTTTGCACGAACTCCGCCGCGCTGCCGTCCAGAATGGGCACTTCGGGACCGTCCACCAGCAATAGGCAGTTGTCCACCTCCATGCCGCGCAAAGCTGCCACCACATGCTCGACCGTGGAAACCGACACCTCATCGGTTCCCAGGCGGGTACACCTGTGCACGCCGTTCATGCGGGGAGCTGTGGGCACGATGATGGGCTGACCCGGCAGATCCACACGTTTAAATTTCAAACCAGAACCACTGGGAGCCGGGCAAAGGGTCAATCTGCTTTTTACACCTGTGTGCACCCCCATCCCGGCAAACGTTACCTCTGAGCCCAACGTGGTTTGGAACTCCAATCATCTCATCCTTCCGTCATAACGCCACCGGCGACCTGCCACCTTTTTCGGCACCGGCACCAAGGATCCTTCTCCATCCTTGATTATGGCCGGCTAAACTATAACGCTTCTGCCAGAGTTTCCTGTATCGCTGCCCGACGGCCGAGCGGGGGGAGGCGAGGACTTCTTCCGGCCGTCCTTCTTCCACCAGTTTGCCCTGATCCATGAAGAGCAGACGGTCGGCGGCTTTCACCGCAAAGGACATTTCATGAGTGACGATCAGCATTCCCGCCCTGGCCGTCCGCGCCAGATCCTCCATCACCTCTAAAACCTCCTCGACCAGCATGGGATCGAGGGAAGCGGTAGGTTCATCCCAAAGCATCAGATCCGGTTCGCCGGCGAGGGCTCTGGCAATGCCCACCCTCTGGCGCTGACCACCGCTCAGCTCGACCGGCCGGCGCCGGTAGACGGTAGGTCCCAGGCCGACCCTGGCCAGCGCCGCCTCCGCCTTGGCCAAAGCAGACTCCCGCTCCTCTCCGGCGATCACCAAACCCAAAGCAACGTTATCCACCACCGAGAGCCTCTGGATCAGGTTAAAGTGCTGGAACACAAATCCCACCCGGCGCCGGTAGGCCAATAGCTCAGCGCCGGCCATGCGGTGGACGGCTTGCCCCTCAAACCAGATCTCGCCGCAGTCGGGCTCGGTCAGGCGGTTGAGGCAGCGCAAAAGGGTTGATTTGCCGCATCCGGAGGGTCCCATCAACACCACCGTCTCGCCCCGCTGGATGGCCAGATCGACATTATCCACCGCCGGTCGGCCGTTATATGTTTTCGTCAAACCACAAACCTGCAGCATATTCCGCATATCTTCCTCTCCCGCTCTCTCGGCACTTCCTCTCCCGGCCGGCCACTGTCTCAGCCGAAAACCATCCGCCGCCGATTGAGCAGCATCAAAAGCCCCGGACGCCCGGCAGGGATCACAATCTCCCTCAGCACCTGGGCGGTGCTTAAGCCCAGCGCCAGCCCGGCTTCCACTTCGTCGGCATTCACCGGGCTCAGCCGGGGAGCGAGCCAATACATAACCAGGCCCAGGATGGCGCCTACTGCCAGGACATGCGGCCATCCGGCACCGGGAATGGCGGCACCGCACAAGATGTATATGGCTGTCAGGAAAAGGGCTCCGGCGCCGGCCGCCAGCCATCCCGTTCTCCATCCCAAAAGGCGCCAGGTGCTGAAAAGAACAGCCTGGTCAAGGATGAAGAGTAGGATCACCAAAGCGGCGGCGGTGATGCCGGCAATTGTGGCCCGCACCTGTCCCAGCACATTGAACAAGGTAGTGCGGGCATCGGGAGAGACCGTGGCGGCCGGAGTGGTGAACAGGCTCACTCCCTGATACTCCAGCACCCCTTTGATCAGCGCCGCGCTTTGTTCCAGGTCCACCTCGGGGGCGATCAATAATTGCAGGCGGTCGCCGGGCAACACCTGGCCGTCGAGATAGCGGTCGATCAGGTGCAGCGACTCGCCTATTTCCCCATCGCTCAGATCGGGCAGATGCTGACGTATGCGCTTCAGCTCCTCGGCAATCAGCTGCAGATCCACCTCGGATATGGCCGTCAGCTGATCCGCCATGGCCCGCAGCTGCTTTTGCATGCCCTGGATGTCGGCATCTTTCAGCTGCGTTACATCTGACTCCGGCTCCACCCTGCGCAACAGATTAGTAAGGAGAGCCGAGATGAGCAACTCGCCGGTGTTCACATTGCCCTTGGTGGTCAGCTCTTCATTGATCTGGCGCACCTGTTCTTGCAAGGTTTCCAGCTGCAGCAGAGCCGCATCGAACAGCTTCAGAGTCTCCTCGGCTCCAGCGGCGGCTTTCTCGGCTTCCTCCGCCAGGACGTCGAGGCGGCCCAGTAACTCAATGCCCTCGTCAATGGCTGCCATGAGCTGCCGCCGCTCGCTTTTTACCTCCGCCCGTCCAAGCGGCCTCCCGTCCTCACTATAGACCAAAGCCGGAACCGCAGCCTGAGCAGGAGCCTGAACCTGAGCCGGTGACGACTCCGCAGCCTCATTGTCGCCGGCCTGTGGCGCCACGATCAGTTGCGCCACATCGCCTTCCTCAATTATGCCGGTGGCCTTCCGGTCGGCCACCGCTGTCACTCGCGCCAACACCGGCCGCTCGGTATCGCCGGTCTCCCCTCCCGACCCACCACCCTCACCTGTGGCCTCCGGCCGCAAGGTCAAGATATCGCCGGCAATGACCGCGCCGGGCTGATCGAGCTCCATTTCCACCTGGGTGGCATAGCTCAGCAAAAAGCGCTTCATTTCCTGCAGGGTGGTTAAAAAGGAGTTCATCTCCTCGTCTTGTTCGGCCACGGTCACGTCCTTCGCCTTGCCTGCTCCCCACATGTGCTCCAGGGCTTCCTCCACCTCCAGGGCAGCCTGCTCGGGCCGGCTCAAGCTATAACCGAAGGGGAAACGCACCTCCAGCAGCCTATAACGCTCCACCAGGCGGTTGAGCTTGTCATAAGCCTCTTCTGCCTTAAGCGGATCATCAAGCACGGCGATCAGATTGCTGCCGTTGGCAAAGACGAAGCGGACTCCCGGCAACGCCGTCATTTCCCGGCGCAGCGTCTCCCGCACCCCAGGATGCACATTGGCTGCCGTCACACTCGGTTCGATGATGTATGTCAGCCCGGCATATCCAGGCACCTGCTGCAGCCAGCCCCGCAGATTTTCATACACCTCTTCATTTTCCTTGTCTTTGGGGATGGAAAAGAGGTAATTTACCTTGCCGGCTACAGTTACCCCTTCCTTGAACCTGGCACCGGGCAGGTGTTTTTGCACAATATCCTGCAGCGTCTCGGCGGCAGCGGCTTTGGTCTCCTGGCGCACCTGTATGAGACAATCATACTCACCATAATCGCCGGCCAGCCGGCTTACGGTATTCTGCAGATAGCCGTCTACCGCCAAAGCCACAGCCCCTGAAAGCAGGCTGCAGACCAATATGGACACTATTGCCAAGATTATATAATCGCGGGCAAAACCCGATCGCCACAGGCCCATGATATAAAACCTCCTGCATGGCGATTATAACATGCAAAAAGCCCGGCTCCTGCCGGGCACTTTTGCCCATAATGGGCCAGTTTGCCAAATGGTACACGCTCTCACCCGCCACGCTCCACGGTGACAGGACCGCTCGCCTCAAATTCGCCGGTCTCCAGATTATAAGTCAGCCTCCCCACCACGGTCATCAGGCTGCCGTCATCCATATCCAGCCTGATATTTCCTTTCAGGGTGACCTCCTGCTTGCGGGCATCCATCACCATCTGCTCGGCATAGATGCGGCTGCCCTCCCGCTCAAAAAACACCTCGCTTGGGGCATCGAGGACATTGGCGTCGGCATCCCACTGCAGACAGGAAGTGCGCAGCACGGGCAGGCCGTCCATATAAATAACCACATTGTCTTCCAGAAGCAGGTCGTTGCTGTCGAGACCGCGCTGCTTCTTCTCCCACAACCCCCGGCCGGCGCTGAAGGTGACGAACTCCTTATCCTCCCGGTAGATTATCCCCTTATCGATGCCTTCCAGGACGACCGTATCGCCATTGTCCCGCATGGCAGCGGCTTCCAGCATCCACTGCTTTTGCCCTTTGTAGCGCCCGACAATGCGGGCGGAGGCAAACTCGGTGCCGAATTCCGCTTCCGCCCCGGCGGAATTTTCAAAGGCTTCATTTTCCCGGAAAAGGAGGCTGAGACCGTAAACCATGAGGGCTGCGGCTAATAGGATTGTTCCTGTGATCAAAAGGCGCCGCCTGTTCCAGGTATGCACGGTCCACCCTCCTTTTCCCTCTCCGTCAATCAAAGTCGATATATTCATGCCAGTCGGGCAAGCCCAGATCTTTCCAGCTCGGCAGATCGAACATGAGCGGCTTTTCCTCCGAAGTGCCCAGACTGATCCTGGCGCTTGGGAAGGCGGTGATGCGATATTCCAGCCACACCTCGCCTTTGGGCTGGTTATAACGCAAGCTGAGGATGCGGCAGTCCATGTCCCACGACAGGGCAAAATCGCCCCGCTCATATTTGCCGGTATAGCCATTATATATACCGGTATAGCCAAAGGACCATTGGCCCACCTGGAGATCAAAAGTCCCGTCCAGGCGATCCACCTGCCTGTAGACAGGATTATACCTGACGCCGACTTTCAGCACGAACGGCTCTTTATCATATTCCAGCGCTCCGATGGCATACGGCCATCTCCGGTAAGCCGGATCATAGGCGGTCTGCCCCGACAAAGTCAGGCCGGCCGCAGGCTGAAGCCGGGCGGACATCACCAGGTTATCCGGGGTGTTGCTCCTCAGGTTATACCCGCCGGAAAGCGAGAGATAAGTCTGCGGGGTGCTATAGGTCAGGCGGCCGGTCAACTTTTCGGCCGGCGTAACCGCGTCAAAATAGAGCGGAGAGACATCGCCGAAGCGGTCGGTATAGTTATAGTTGCCCTCGAAGCGCAGGGTTCTGGTGATGGGCAGGGTGTATACGCTCCTGGTGGACGGCACCCACACCCGCTGGCCGGTGTCGTAGTAGCTATAACCGAGCGAGCCATACCAGCGATATTCACCGAGCCTCCCCAGCTTGAAGGTATGGGGATTGAGGTTGACCGCACCTTTCCACCTCTGTATGGCTACCCGCTGCGTGCCCCACGGCAGTGTGCGGTATTCCTCATACTTGCCGTAGCCCATTTCCACGGAGGTGGGGACATACCGGCCAATGAGAGGAAGGTTTTTCCACCTGAAATTGATCTCCGGCACCCGGGCTATCCTGTTCCAGTTCACCTCGGGCGGTTCATCCTTGGCCAACTCCGGATTGAAGCTGTCTTCCGCCATCAGGCTGATCTGATAGCTCGCGGTATCGCGCCCGCCTTCCACCAGATAGCTGAACAGATGGCGGTCGCTATAACCGGTGCGCTGCCGGCGGTAGAGATCGCCCTTTAAATTCAAGCGCCAGCCCCCGCGCCACGACTGGTAGTGGCTGGCGGAGCCGGTAATATCGTAGCCGTTCACCACACCGCTCGATTGTATGCCCGAATATTTGATATTGGTGTTGCTGCTCCCCACCGACCTGGTGATATTGATATACCCATCCAGATCTTTCTGCAGACCTTTCAGGGATGACGAGGTGTAAGTGGCCCCGGTCTTCAATTTGATCCTGGAGCCGATTTCCCGCTCCTCGACGCCGGTTATTTTATAATCGATCACATCGGTCTTTTTATTGGGCTGGACATAGAAGCTATATACCTCCCGTGTCTTACCGTCGTCACGAAAGGTATGCTCCACACCGACGCCGGTGCCCAACTCGGTCATATAATCAAGCATCACTTTGCCGTGCTGCTCTTCCGGACCTTGATAATTATGCGTGGTTTTTATATACCAACCTTCGGTGGCGGAGCGGCCGATGCGCGGCAGGTTCAGCTGTTGGGAACTGAGGCGGCCGTAAGCATCTTCTTTCAGCGACAACACCAATACCGGCCAGTAGAAGAGCGGTATGCCGAATTCCACAAAGCGCACATGCCTTAAGATCACCCTGTCGCCGGCCAGGACCTCAATGGTCTTTGCTGCCAGGTAATAACCTCCGCCCGGTGAGCCGGGGCCACAGGTGGTCACTTTGGCCTGATCGATGACCGAGCGGTTTCCGCACACCGTCACCTTCTCGCCATGCAGATAAAGCGGGGTTTTGGCATCGGCCAGGGTTTCCTCGACCATGACCGAAGTGATGACGCTCACTTCTTCCTTTATGCTGTAGGTCAGGGAGTCGCCTCTCATCTCCCGCCCGTTTTGCACCAGGCGCACATTGCCGCTCACCTTTACCAGCTGAACGCCGTCCTCCTTGGTAAAGGTCATGTTATCGCCCTGGATCACAGAGGAGCCGTCGGTCAGGCTGGCCCCTCCGGTACAGATAAACACTTCACTGGCAGGTGACCCCTTCAGGCTACCGGAACAATTGAGGCGAAGCTCGGCCGCCACCACACTGCCGCCGACAATGATCCGGGCCACGACCCAGACAGCCAAGATAGCCATGGTGGATAGGCCGACCCGGCCACAGGAGCGGCCGGAAAAGCCACGGCGGCGGTCGGAGAGGCCACGGCGGCGGCCGACCCGGCCACAGGGGCGACGGCAGCTTTCCTGGCGACTGACCGACATGAAGGGAATCACCTTCTTCTCACCCAAATCTGCCAATGGTTTACCAACAATGGTTCGCCTAATGGTTCGCCACCAGTGGACCGGCAGCCCTGCCATAAACATCTGTCAAATGTGGTCGGCCCGCGCCAGCAATACCAATCCCAGGATGCCGAAGACCAAAGTAGGAAGCCAGGCGGCCAAAACCGGAGGCATAACCCCGTTGCCGCCGAGCGAGCGGCAGAGTGCCATAGCCACATAATAAATGAAGGCCACCGCAATGCTCGCCACCACCCCATAGAAGCGCCCGCTCCTTGCCGCCGGGATGGCGAGCGGGGCGGCAGCAAAGGACCAGATCAAAGCAGCGAGGGGAATGGCCAGCTTCAGGTGGTATTCCACCACAAAGGGGTCCATGTTGGCCCCGCTTTTTTGAAATAGCTTGATGGTGTCGGCCAATTCCTTTCTGGTCATCTCGCTCGTGGTCTTCTGTTCACCCAGCAGCTCTTCCTCACCTTGGGCCATGGTCACCTCCAGTACGGAAAAGGCCACTTCCTCCCGCACATAGCCGTCGGCGTCGAAGGTAAGCCTCACCCCGTCCTCCAGCCGCCATATGCCCTCGGCATAGGTGCCCCTCTTGGCCGTAAGGAGAGCCGGATACGGTGAACCGGCCGCCCCTTCGGCTTGTTCGAAAATCATGATGTGCTTCAGCAACCGTTTGGCCCGCTCCACCTCGCCCACATAAATGGTCCGGCCCTGGGGACCCTGCAGGAAGACATTGGCGTCCAGCTGCGGGATGGCATCGCGAAAAACAGCTTGTCGGTAAAGATTTTCCGCCTTGTGATTGGCGGCGGGCACCACCGTTTCGTTGAGATAGAAGGTGGCGGCGCTGACCACTGCCGCGGCCAAGAAAAGCGGCAAGGCGATGCGGGGAAAAGATCTGCCGGTCACCCGCATCACGGTCAGCTCGCTATCTTTGGCCAAGCGCCCCAGGGAGAGAAGGATGCCGAACAAGACCGCCACCGGCAGCGCCAGCACCAGGATCATGGGCAGTTTGTAAATCAGGAGCTGAAGAACGGTGGGAAAAGGCATTTGCCTCGCCACAATCAGGTCGGTCAGCTCAAAAACGATGCTGGAGAGCAGCATGACGGTAAAGCCGGCCAGGCAGGCAAAAAACGGCCCGGCAAACTCCTTTAGGGTATAGCGGTCAAGCACCTGTCCTACCATCAGAATTCCACCGCGGCCCCAAGGTAGCCGCGCCAGGTGCTCCTGACGACCCCTCCGGCTGAAAAGTGCCAGTGGCCGAAGTGAGCACTTCCCCCGACCGTATAGCTCTGTTTACCGCCATCCACCTGGTAGCCGCCGCGCAGGCTGAGCGCCGCCAGAGGATTCACCTCCAGACCCACACTCCAGCTCCCTGGAACGTAGTTGGCCCAATCCCAAGCCTCGGCCGCCACCAAAAGCGACGGGCCGAACTGGAAGCCGGCGCCGGCGCGCCAGGTAGGCTGGCGGGCGATCTCGGTGCCGTCGGACCATTTTTGACTGCTGCCGATGAGATCCTGACCGACCAGGCCGATGGTGAGGCGGTTCCATAGTGTATTCTGCAGGCCGACATCCACTCGCCAGGCTTCCCCGGCCAGAGAAGTGCCTTCCTGTCTTTCTTTAAACCAGCGGGCACTCACTCCCACATAGCCGCCGGCAAAAGCTTCGGCAATCTGATAGACCACATGATCCTTATGGCGATAAACTGTTTTTCCGGTGGCGGCGTCGATGAAAGGCTGGCGGCTGCGCACATAGCTCAAGGTACCCGCTAGGCCGGAATCCAAAGCATCAGCCGGCTGGTGCAAAGAGATATAATAAGTCGCTCCCCCGCCGCCGGCACCTCCGCCGACAGCCGCCGGCAGGCTGAAGCCGAAATAAAACTGATCCTCCGCTATCCCGCCGGCGGCCGCCGGATTGAGAGGTATGGCCTCGGGAGAGAGAGCCACCTCCACCCCGGCCATGCCGGCGCTTCTCGGACCGGTGGCGGCTACCGGCAGGCAGACGACGAGGACCAATAAGCAAACGACCGGAAAGGCAACGGCAGCGGCAGCGGACCAAGCAGTCGGTAAATTAATAAACCCCTGGTACCATCGCTTCACGGAAAAAGCCTCCTTCAATACCTGTCTGAATCATCAGCCAGCCCCCGCCCGCCCGATTCAAAACTGGGTCTTCAAGGTAAGCCCAGCTGCGAACTGCTCCATATTCAACAAAGCGATATCCAAATCTATCAGCGACAAAAAATTAAACCTGGCTCCCAGATTAACATTACGCCCGTCATGTTCCAGCATCAAAGTCATCTTCGTATCCCCGGACAGGCCTTCACCGGCGATCTGCATGGCCAGACCGGCGAATATGTTGCCGTAGCGACCGCCTATGCCCAGATAACCTTTGGCAGACTTAAAGTCCCGGCTGAATACCATATAAGTCGCCCCTCCGTCCAATCCCACAGCCACGCCAGGGGCATCCCCACTTTCGGGAACAACCACCCCTTTGGCCGTCAGGCTCATCGGGCCGCTCCTGTTGGTAGTATAGACTCCCACTTCCACCAACTCGGCGACACCTACGGTTAAAGAAGCAACGGCTTGTCCGGAAAAAAGGTGCACCGAAGCCGTCAGGTAATCGGCGTTGACTGTGGCCGTCGTCGGGACGTTTATTAACCCGGAGACGCCGGTGATGGTGCCTGCCAAAGCCGCCCCTCCAGTAAAGACTACCAGAAAGGCCACCACCACCGCTCCTCTGTACATCACGCATTTCCTCCCGAATGAACTAAAGGCAAACCGTTCGAGAAATTTCTATTTATCCCTGCTTTGCTCCTCCAGGGAACGCATGTTAGTGCGCAACTCTTCCTTGATCAATTCCAGTTCGGCCGCCATCCTCTCCAGCTTTCTTTCCAGATGGCGCAGATCGGTGCCGAACTGTTCCTGGTTTTGGCGCCACTCTTCAGCCATCTTGCTTAAAGTGTTGACGCTCTTGCGCAACTGCGGCAGGCGGCGCTCTTCGGCCAGAATACGCATATTCTCAGGATGTGCCCTGGCCGGCATGCCGGAGACCACGGAGCCGGGCGGCAGCGATGCGGCGACGAGCCCGCGAGAGAGCACCACGCTGCCGGCCCCTACGGTGATATGCCCGGCCACCCCGGTCTGCCCGGCCAATGTGACGCCGTCTTCCAGCACGGCGCTCCCGGCCACGCCCGACATGGCGACGATAAAGCATTTCTCTCCCACCTGCACATTGTGGCCCAACTGCACCAGATTGTCGATCTTGGTACCTTTCCCCACCCGGGTGATGCCGGTAGTGCCGCGGTCCACGGTGGAGTTGGCGCCGATTTCCACATCATCCTCGATCACCACCGTGCCGATGTGCGGCACCTTGACATGCCCCTCGGCGGTGGGCACGAAGCCGAATCCATCGGCACCGATCACGGCGCCGGCATGTATTATGCAGCGCCGGCCGATCTTCACCCGGTTCATAATGACCGCATTGGGATAGATCACGGTGTCTTCGCCGATCTCCACTTCCTCGCCGACATATACCCCGGGGTGAATGACCACGCGGGCGCCGAGCACGGAGCGGTCGCCGACATAGGCGCCGGCCTGGACGGAAACGTCCATTCCCAGGGTAACGTCTTCGCCGACATGGGCAGACGGGTTCACCCCGAGCGGGATAAACTCTCTCGGAGCAAAAATCTCCAGCACCTTGGCCCAGGCCAGACGGGGATTGCTCACCCGGATCATCGGTTTGTCTATGGAAGGAAAATCGAGCGGGGCGATGACCGCCGCCGCTTTGGTCTTTTTAGCTTGTTCCAGGTATTTATGTTCGGCCGCGAAAGAGATATCCCTCGGACCGGCATCGGTGAGGGAAGCCGCCCCTTCCACCGGTATATTCACATCACCGCTTAATTCTCCGTGGAGATACCTGACCAAATCCGCCAATCTAATCAAAACGCCACACCTCCATATTCATTGCGCATTAAGCAGTATGTCCCTTCCGGTAAAAAAGGAGCGGCTCTCAACAATCATCCATCCATCATCCATCATTCCGCACCACCACAGCTTCGCCCTCGCTGACCCCTCCGGCCTCTGGCCGGTGGCGGTCGGCCCTAGAAGGAAGGACCCAGGCTAAAGTAGGTTTGACCGCCCTTCTCGCCGATCCCGTAGTCCAGGCGCATGATGCCCAGCGGCGTCTCCACGCGCAAGCCAATGCCATAACCCCATTTAACCGGACCGGGTGCTCCTTTGGCGCTATGCCAGGCCTGCCCACCGTCCAGGAAAATGGCCGCTTGCACACCCTTGGATATCTTGAAGCGGTATTCGGTGTTCAGGTAGGCCATGCGGTCGCCGGACAAGGCACCATATCTATAACCGCGCAGACTTTCTCCACCACCGACGAGGTATTCTTCCTGCCAGGGCAGCTGGCCGGTGGTGGTGCCGCCCACCAGGCGAAAAGCTATCACCTGATCGGCCCGGCCTACTTTCCAGTACTTGCTGTACCAGCCGGTATATTTGGTGAACTCGGTTTCACTGCCGAGGAACTTGAAGGCCGATTCCGCACCCAGGCTCAAACGGTAACCGGTGAGCGGGTAAAAGGGATGATCGGTGGTATCGGTATAGGTGCCGAGGGAGAGACTGCGGGTCTTCGTGGTGCTGGGAGACAGGCTGTCTGTCAGGGGCTCAATGCTGGTGTTTTCCGCATTGAAGCCTATAGAGGCCCGGGTGAATTTGCCCAGCGGCCAGCCCAAAGCCAGCTCTCCGCCCTGACGCCGGTCGATATATTCTCCCACCAGTTTGCCGTCGTCCAGTCTGTCGCGGTTTTGCGTGGTGTTATACAAGGCGAAATCCATGCTGGCACGGGTGCCGAACAAATATGGCTCGGTAAATTTAAAGTCATAGCTGACCTTTTTCTGAGCCACTTCCGTGCGCAAGCTGATCTGCTTGCCGAGCCCCCGCAAATTGGCATCGGCAAATTCGATATAGCCGAGCAAACCGTCGGCCGTGCTGTAACCGCCGCCAAAGGCCAGCGAAGCCGTCTTGCGCTCCACTACTTCATAATCGACCACCACGGCCAGTGGGTTGTCGGTATCGATAAAATTGGGCTTCACTTCCTCAAAATATTGCGTCTGGATCAGCCGGCGCAAATCATCGCCGAGTTGGTCCATGTTCAGGTAGTCGCCCACCTTGCTTTGTATTTCCCTTCTGATCACGTGCTCTTTGGTTTTGACGTGGCCGGATACGGTGATATCGGCGATCTTCACCGCCTCCATCACTATCTCCAGGTCACCTTCGGGGCTGATGTTGATCTCCATCGGAAATACCACATAGCCGTGGTCGTCCATGATCCGTTCCTCCAGGGATCTCAAGTCCTCGTCGAGGAGTTTTTCGTTCAGCACTTCGCCCTCTTTTTGTCTGATATATCCGCGCAGCACCACCGGACTCAGCACCGGGGTCTGCATCTGGATGCTCTTTATTTTGATATGCTCGACGACTTTGATGATCACCTTAATACCGTTCTCATATGGCGCCAGGCGGGCTTCAATATCGCTGAAGTAGCCCGTGCCCATGATGTTTTGCATATCCTTACGAATGTCGTCTTCGCTGAAAGCCTTACCGATCTGGGTATTGGTTACCTGATCGAGCACCGTCTTCTCAGGAACGTTTTTTAAACCTTCCACGGAGATGGCTCTCACAATATACCTGGGAGTCTCCGCCGCCCAGACCAAAGAGGAGAACAGGCAGGCGGCCACCAATACCGGAATTAATATTAAAAACACTTTCCGCTTATCAATACTCAACAACACGCCAAACCTCCCTGCGGGTTTTTCCCGTGCTTAGATGCTGAAAGGCAGTTTCTATTCACCCACATTGGAACCCTGCTACCAATGAGCAGTGAATCGCTGGATCTCCTGGTATTTCGGACCGCTCCGGCCAATTAAAAGCTGATCCTGCCGCTCAGAAGCGGGTCTTCATCTCCAGTTTCACACTGAAGCCGCTCTCTTCGCCCAAACCGGCCGAAAACTTCCAGTCCCGGTCGAATTTGTATTCCAGGCGCCACTCTTCGCCAGAGGCACCGAATAGGGAGCGCTCATAGGATAAATAAACCTTGGGCAATACATATTTACCCGCCAGTATGCGCAGGCTGCGCCGGAACAAGTCGGGTTCGAGATACAACATGTCCAGGCCCAGCTCATCGCGCAGCGTGTTTTCCATCTTGCCTACCAATTCTCTTTGCACGCTGCCCTGCAGGATGTCGAAAAGAGATTTGGCAAAGGCGCCGGCTGTATTGAGCTCTCCTCTCGCCTTTTCATACCCGGGCCATCCCAGCATGGCCATGATCTCCTGTTGCGACAGGGGCGGCTCGGAAGCCAGGCGAATCTGAAGATCAGGATAGGACCCGCTCATCAAGAGAGCGATCACATGCTCACCAATCCAGGTCGAAGCCGACAGGCTGATCTCAGGCTGGAAACCTTGATAAGGATGAAAACCGGCCACGGCGTCCTCAATGACGAAATTGGTTCCCAGATAGTTCAGACGCCCATAACCGGAAGTTAGTTCACCTTTCAGCACCGGTTGCTTCAGATTGCCTGCCAGCGCCAGCTGTCCGTTGGCCGTCACATCCAGGAGAGAACCGGCTCTGATCCGCAGCCTTTCCAGATTGATCTCCAAAGCCAGAGCCGGATTGCCTAAACCGCCGGCCGGTACGGTGCCGGATGAGGGCGGATCGGGGATGATGTGCGGCAAAAGAAGCGGATGGCGCTTTATGGTCGGCCGGGTGGTGGGCATGGAGCCTAACCCCAGCCGGGCAGCCGGATCAGTATCCGCCACCGAACCTCCAAACTGCCGGCTCAGATTGGCCCAGTCCAGCTCCAGCAGGTTGATATCCACACTGCGCAGCACGAGACGGCCGGTGAGACGCGGCTCGGCGGCCATACCGCTGATCTGCAGCGTCACATCACCCTTTAAGTCCATCCCCGGCATCGACAGCTCGGCGCCGGACCAGGCAGCCTCTCCGTTCATGCGCCAGGCTCCAACTGCGCCGGAGAGGTGGAGGTGCATCTGCCCGGCGCCCTTTACTTTATTGATGCTGGAAACGATCTCTTGCCAGGAAGGAGACAGGGCCAACCAGCCAAGCAACGGCTCAATAGGTCCTTTGGGAATAACCGCTGTGATATCGATGGCTTCACCAGCCGCCGCCGGGGCGGAATAGACCGCTGTGCCGGGCAGTCCGAACAGATCGCCGGCGGAAAGCAAAGCGGCCAGCGGCAAGGTGCCGACAAGCTCCACTTTTCGCCCGGAGGCACTTCCCTGCCAGTCGACGAGCTTGATCAGTCCGCCCTCCAGTACCACCCGGCCGCCAATATCCTCAAGCCAGGAAGGACCGTTCCCCAGCCGGGCGGAATGAAATGACACTTCTCCATCCCAGTCCCCGCCATCATAAGAAAGCGTCAGATCCCCGTCCAGGGTGCCTTCCACCATCTGCCCATATCCGGTGTAGGAACTGAGAAAAGCTGCAGGCAGATTTTGCCAGCCACCGCTGATGGCCATCGTGCCCCCGCTCTCCCCGCCGGCTTCCCCGGCCAGCCACAGGCGGCCCTCGTCCACTTTCATATCCAGCCGGCCACTATAGGACAGATCCGGGCGACCCTGGCCGCCAAAGGTGACCACTACCGGTTTTCTGCCGATTGAGCCGCTGCCGTGCAGGTCCAAGACGGCTTCCGGTTCCGCCAGGCTACCCCGGAGCAACACCACCCCACTGCAGGACTCCAGCGGCAGCAGATTGTCCATGGCCAAGGAAAGACGATGAATAGTGCTCTTCTCATCGGGAGAATAACGGCGCAATCCGGCATTGATCTCCCGAAAGGCAAGATCTTCGGCCGTAAACTTCAGATTCAGCCGCCCTGCCGGGCTCACTTCTCCTCCCGCCTGCAGGCGGCCGCCTGCCACCAGCGCTTCGGCCTCTGTTATCTCCACCTGCCCGCTGCTGTAGACGATTTGCCCTTCCAGCTCTGTATATTCCTGAGCAAAAACCGTGCCTGCGGCCGAAGAAAAGGAAATATGAAAAACAGGTGCGGACACGGTGCCGACAACTTCCACCCTACCGGAGAGTTCCCCTTGCCACGGCCAAGCCAAGCCGGCCCAAGCCAACGCTTTCTCTGCCTTTATATTATGCGTCTCCAATATGACGGCCGGCTTCAGGGTGGAGAGATCAAACCACCCTGATCCCTCGTATACCTCCCCATCCACCAGAGCCTTGATAAAAGGCAAATCTATCATCGGATAGGCCACTTCCACGGTGGCCGACAATTCATGAGGCCTTTGGGCGGCCTCCAGCGATATCACCGGTTTCTGCCAGGGTCCCCGCACCTCTCCCGCCAGTTTTATACCTTTATCCTGCGAGATGGGGCCGACAGTCAAAGGCAGCTGCAGTTGGGGAGCGGAGAAGTTAATATACCAGCAGTCTTCCCGATTGAAAAATATGTCGCCAGTCGCCCGGGCACTTCCGCCCGACCAGGCAGCCTTCACATCCAACCCGGACAATCCGTCAGGCGCCAGCCGCCCTTTCCCTTTCAGGTTCAAGGTGCCCACGGCCGGGACTTTGTCCACCTCAAAGGTGAAATCGAAAAGCCATGGGCCCTTATCGGTCGGTCTTACGTGCAACAGGGCGGCTTTCACATTATAGTCACGCCACACCAACTCGGCATCTTCCACCGTGACGGGAAAAGGCAAAGATAAACCGCGACCGGAACCTGCCTGGTCCTCAAGCCCTGTCGATAAAGGTAAACTTTTCAGCGCCGCCAGATCATCATCAATGGTCAAAGACAGATCTTTCACATTAAAGCCGATCACTGCGGCCTGAAGGTTCCGCGTCGCCAGCAGGTGGTGCAATGATAAATCGACCACCACCTCACCGGCTGTGGCTGTGGCCACAGCGCCGGGGATGTCGCCCTCAGCGCCGGGAGCAGCATCCATCCCCCGGCCGGACCCTTCCGTCCCCTCCGCAGCCATCATAAAGACTTGCACATCATGGAGGCGAAGATTGCCGCCGGGAGTGATATCTATATGGCCGATCCGCACCGGCAAGCCCAAAGCCCCGGTCAGGATGTTTTCGGCTGTTCCGGCAATATCCGGCAGCCAAGGCTGGTTTTTGAGCAACACCGGCAAGGCTGTATAACAAGCAAAGGCAGCCGGAATGACCATCACCAGTAAAGCCGCCGTCACTACAGCCCACCTTTTAAGCTGTGGCCGCTGCCGGATAGATCTGCTGGTATTAATCAACTTCATTACCGCCGGTCATGGTTTCTTTAGTGCCGGCGCCGGAACCGTCCTCCGGACCGCGATCCTGCTCGGCAGGCAATATTTCCAGTTGGAAATAGGCATCGCCCTGGATCACCCAGTCGGTAGACAGCTTTACCTTTATCGGATCCAGCGGCGAGGTACCCCCTTCACCAAAAACGCCTTCCTGCTCCCTCTCGACCATCATATCCATCTCGCCGACGGAAAAGAGCTCCAAAACCACCTCATAATTCTTCTCCCGCTCAAAGAGCTGATTCACGAGATTGTCGAGGTTTTCGGCAGTGGCGATCTTTTCTGTTTCGGGAACCTCTTCCTCTTCATCGCCGTCCGTTATTTCCAGCACCACATCGGAAACAGCAAGCCGGGGCAGGCCATATCCTCCTCCTCTGACATTCACGGCCGCTTCCCCGGGCCTGATGTCCTCCGGGATCATCAGATTCATGATCACCAGGCTGGTTTCGCCCCGGTATGGTTTCAGGTGCACGGTCACCTCAACAGTTTCACCCGGCCTGACCTTATATGTCGAGGGTACGACCTTCTCAATGCGGGCTGTCTGCCGCTCCTCATCAATTTGCACTTCCAGGGAGACCGCCTGCAAAGTGACGGCGCTGACGTCGTTGACCATCAAAGCCTGCAGGTTGCGCAGGAATTCGCCCAGCAAGGCGGCGGAGATGTCCGACGAGCTATAGAACATATTGTGCCTTGATACCTGTTGAGACAGCTCATCGGCCCGCACGCGGGTGATCACCTCGGCTGTGCCGCGGCCGATGCGGTCTATGCCCCGGTCCAGCGCCTCCAGCATGGCAATCGCCAACAATGCCGGAGAAAGCATCTCGTCTCTCACCACTTCAGCCCGGAAGGAACTTTGGCGGCCGGTGGACTTATCGGTGACATGGACGGAAAGATCGATGCCGTCGGGCAAATCGCCGATAACACCGGCAATGGCGGCGCTGCGATCCTGCAGCAGGCGGCCGATGGGCGAAAGTGGGGAGCCCAGTTTGAAGGGCACTTGGCTGCTTTTCACCGTCTGATGGATATATGCTCCGGTAGCAAAGAAATCCACCTGGCCGCGATGCAGGAAAGGATGGCCGAAAGCGCTGAATCCGCCGTCGGTGAGGAAAGTCAAGGTGCCGATGGCGGTGTAGTTCACGTCGCCTCTTATCAGCTGCACCCCGATGGCGGCGCCGGGCACAAGCTCGACCTCTCCATTGCCGGCCCAGGCCTGACCTGCGGGAATGGACAGCAGATTCCACCTGGACATGGCTTTATCGAGCAGTTGCCTGGAGCGGGCGCCAAATCCCTGTACCATCACCGGGGTGGCCACAGGATAGGCCACAACCGTGCCGTCCGGCAGATTGTTTCTATACATGGCGGCAGAGAGCTGATTCGGTGCCAGCACCACATGGTCGAAGGATAAGCCGGCCTCTTCTCCGGCGGCTCCCACGGTAAAGTGATGCCCGCCCGCCGCCACTTCCTCCACCGATAGGGACGGTACCGACGGCAAAAGCTTTTGCACAGCCAGCATATCCTCCGCCGGAGTCAACAGTCCCAGGGTATGGTCGGCATTGTCAAAGCCATAGGCTATCGCTCCGACCAGGCGGCCGTCTATATAAACCGGGCTGCCGCTCATGCCGGCGGCAATACCTCCCGATCTTTCAATAGGCGGACCGGAAACCCGCACCAGGATCAAGGAACGGGTGGGGCTCTCGGTGATCATGCAGTCGAGCACTTCCACATCAAAGGCTTCGATCGTCGTACCGGAGATCACAGTGAGACCTGTACCTTTTTGTCCGGGTTTTACCATGGATAGCGGCATGATGTCCAATTTACCGCCGGTGGACGCCGTGCCTGCTGTGGAGACGAGACACAGCAAGAGCACCGTAATAAGTAAGCATGCGATACGTTTCATGAACAGGTCACTCCATTCATACCGACGGTTTTCACCATCACAGCTCAGAATTCCGTTGAAAAGACGAGCAAGGCGCTGGCTACCGGTCGTTCATCGGCACTCGGCATATTGACCACCCTGTCTCTCACCACCATGGTGGTGGAACCGCCGCCATCCAGATTTAAAGCTTCTGTTGCTCCCAACTCCATCAATAAAGCTGCCGCTTCTGCAAGTGTCATTCCCTCCGTGAGCCCGGTTTGCCTGCCGTTTATTGTTACCAGCAGCAGATGTCCCGTCGCTGTAAGCCCCAAGGCGGTGCGCGGCGCCCGCCCCTTAGCCACATCGGCCTGAAAGCGTTCCTCCTCGGCGTTGACGGCCACACGCCCACTGGCCACCAGGCGGGGACCACCCCCTAAAGCTAATAAAACTTCTTTTCCGGGTAGTGTCAATTGCTCCTCGGGCAAAAAGAGCTCCCACTCCACCCGGCCTGGCGCCCCGACGCTCGCCGCTCCGCCAGGCAAGCGGTCGGAGTCGAAGGCAATCACCCACCGGCCGGGCACAAGCGGCGTCCCCCCTGTGCCAATAGCCACCACCCGGTCGCCTTCGATCACCAACTCTCTGATCGACCGTCCCGCCGGGGTGGCAGTCCCGTAAGCTTGGTTATATGCCACCGCTTCTCCTGCCCCGCGCTGCCGGTTCAAACCGTTAAGAGCCAAGCGGCGTCCGTCCGCCGTGATCAGGTAAAGTTTCAGCGCCGCCCTGTATATGTCGCAACTCCCGTCTTTCATGAGCACAAAGGCTGAACGGTCGTAAATCGACATGCTGACGGGCAGGCCGCTGTTCACGACCAGCCCCAGAGGCTGTCCGGTGTAATGAAAGAAACCGGCATTGACGGCCGCCAGAGCCTGATGACGGACTGCCATGGACGACACCGTCTCCAACCCGGCAATAGCGTCACGGGCCAGTACCAGCTCCAGGCGCACCTCCGGATCGGCGAGATGCACAGCCAGGTAATTCACGGTCACCTGGCCAAAATTCTCGCCGCGCCGCTGGATGCCGAATCTGACTGCCCGACCGACCCCAACCTCCTGTCCGGCCACGAACCGCCTGGGAATGATGACCTGCAAGCCGACCCGGCCATCGCCCGTCTCTCGCCATTCCCGCCATTCCCGCACGGACCATTCCGGTACCGCATACACCAGATCCACCACCACCCGCAGGCCGCCTTCAGCTATGCTGCCTTCCCTGATGCCATGCACCAGCGGATCCCGGGTACGTCTCTCTTCATAGGGGCCAACAAACCCAGCTGCCGCCGCAGTGGCCTGCGGCTTGGAGGTTATGTCTATCACCAGGCGGGGCGGGTTGGCGGTCTTCCACACCAGATAGGGATAAGGACGTGGCGAGCTGAAGGTGAGAACGACTTCCCCTTCGCGGAACTCCCAGGAGACCTCCACCACTTTGGCGAGCATCTCGCTCCCGGCCTCTTCTCCGCCTGTCGGCGCCGCACCGCATACGCATATGTTGATAACCAGGATAAATAAAGCCAGGGCAAAAAATATGGAATTACGAACGACTGGCCAATACATACATGTTTTGATGCGCTCTGTTGTCCAGATTCTCAAGCACCTTTCCGGTACCTAGAGCCACACAGGAGAGAGGCTCTTCGGCGATATATGTCGGTATACCCGTATCGGTCGATATGCGCTGTGCCATGCCTTGCAACAGCGCTCCGCCGCCTGTCAAAAATATCCCCTTATCTATGATATCGGCAGACAGCTCCGGCGGTGTGCGTTCCAGCACGGAGCGCACAGCATAGACAATGGTCCGCACCGGTTCCTCCATGGCGGCAGCGAGTTGGCACTGGTTCACTTCCACCGTGCGCGGTAAGCCGGTGACCACATCCCGGCCGCGTATCTCCATCTTTTTGCTGCAATCCGGTTCAAAGACATTGCCCAGGCTGATCTTGACATCTTCGGCGGTCCTTTCCCCACAAATCAAGCCGATCTCCCGCCGCAGATATCTGGTGATGGCATCGTCGAACGAATCGCCCGCCACTCTGATGGATTCGCCGATCACTTCACCGCCCAGAGAGATCACGGCCACATCACAGGTGCCCCCGCCGATATCCACCACCATATTCCCTGCCGGCTCCTCTACCGCCATACCGGCTCCTATGGCAGCGGCCATCGGTTCGGAAATCAGGAAAACCCGCCTGGCTCCAGCCTCCATGCAGGCTTCCAAAACAGCTCTTTTTTCCACGCTGGTAACACCTGAAGGTACACAGACCACGACCTGCGGGCGGAAAAGCCGCCGGCGGCCGCACACTTTCTCGATGAAATAACGGAGCATCATCTCCGTAATGCGATAATCGGCTATAACGCCTTCTTTTAGCGGACGGATCGCCACTATGTTGCCCGGCGTGCGGCCGATCATCTTTCTGGCTTCTTCGCCCACGGCCAGAGCCCGGCCCGTATCGGAATCGATGGCCACCACGGAAGGCTCCATCAGGACTACGCCTTTCCCCCGTACATACACCTTGACATTGGCAGTGCCTAAATCGATGCCGATATCCTTGGCCAGCATGCATCGTGCCCCTTTAATTGGTAAGAAAATGAATATGACAGGGGCTTTTTCGACGGTATGCCGTTATTTCCTGCTTTTATGCGCATCACGATGCCCGCCGCCGCCGGTTATATTTTTTCTTCGTTGCCTCACCGCCCCGGATGTGCCGCTCAGCTTTATTCCGCTCCAGCACCCGCTTTACCCGGCGGGCCAGATCCTTGCTGACTCTCGGCAATCGTTCGGTGACATCTTTATGAACGGTGCTTTTGCTGACGCCGAAAACCGCTGCCGCCTGGCGTACGGTTGCTCTGGTATCGACAATGTATTGGGAAATGTCGACCACCCGCCTGCGGATATAGTCCCGCATCGCCGCGCCCCCTCGCATATCTGTGGTGCTAAATGTATATGCGAAGGGTCAGGCCGTATTCTAGCCAAGCGCAGTCCTGATGGTCTTATTTGGGGACTAATTGAGGGCTGATTCTGCCCGCCCCGGAGAGAAAGGCGGCGGGATCGACAGTCTCATCACCTCGGCGCAGGATGAATTGTAGCCCGCTGCCTGCCGGCATGCTGCTCCCTGCCCCGGTCGTTCCAGCCAGCCCAGCCGTCCCAACTACGGCAGCCACTCCATCCGCCCCAGCCGCCCCGGATTCTCCGGCCGTCCCGATCACATCACCGGCTCTCACCTTCATCTGCGGCTGGACACTCACCTTGCCCAAACCGGCATATTCGCTGGACCACGTGTCGTCATGCTTGATCACCACGATCCAGGTGTCGCCAGCGGTACTTTTCTTTACTGCCTGCACCACGCCATCATAGGCCGCCCTCACCGGCTCACCGGGAACGGTCTCGAGTTCGACGCCGGGTTGCAGACGCCAGTCGCCATAATCTTCATGACGGTACCAGCCTCTCTCCCTCATTATGCGCCCGCTCACCGGGGCTACCAGCGAGGTCGGAGAGAAGGAAGCGGTAGCTGCGGCTGCGGCCCCTTCAGCGACCACGGTTACCACCGGCTCCGCCTTCCCCGGCAGCTCAGGCGGCTCAGGCAGATCCGGCTCATTCACATTGGTTTCAAGCGGAGACGAAGAGAAGAGGTAATCATTCATCAATGGATTCAATGGATAGACCGGCGGCACATCCCTGTGAGAGTTCCCCGCCTCTTTCTCTTTATTGATTCCTGCATACCAGACCTCGCCGGCCGGGTGCCACCAGGCGGCCGGCAGGTAGTTGGCATATAACAAAAATGCCGCTACCGCCATTAGCGGCCAAAAGACCAGGCCCCGGCGATGCCGCCCGGCCAGTGCGGTCACCCTGCCGGCCTGATGGAGAAAAAAGGCACAATAATGCCGGTAAAACCCAACCAACTTGCGGTTGTGGCGATTCCCCGCCAGATGAAAATGCTGCCGCCACTTCCGAAACAGTGCGACAGCGGCCTTTGCCTTTGCCTTTGTCTTTAACGAAAAAAAGCGGCGAAATGCCTTCCACATGTGCATACCTCCTAGCCGTCATGGGTGAGCAGTATAGGTAGAAAGCGGCAACATGCTTAGTTTCACCCAATCCGGCCGGATTATGCGTATATGCGTTTAGGCATTCCGCTGTCTCGCTTATTTTTCGCCCCGGGCCGCCCGCAGGCGGTTTATTGCCCGGCGCAAGGCCAATTGCGCTCTATCGAAATCTATACCCTCGCTATAGCGGCGTAACCGCCGCTCGGCCCGCTCTTTGGCCGCCTCCGCCCTTAAGACATCGATCTCTTCGGCCAGCTCGGCCGCATCGGCCAACACGGTCACTTTATTGTCCACCACTTCAACAAAACCGCCCGTGATAGCCACCACCTTTTTCGGACCATTTTTTTGGCCGTAGCGCATGATGCCGATGGTTAAAGCAGCCACCAGCGGGGTGTGGTTATACAGAATTCCCAACTCGCCGTCTTCTCCGGGCACAATCACCGCTTCCACATGATCGTCGACTACCAGGCGGTTGGGAGTAACCACTTCCAGGTGCAATAACCCAGCCACCTAGGAAGCCTCCTCTTCGGCTCTCTTCACGGCTTCGTCGATGGTGCCCACCATGTAAAAAGCCGTTTCAGGCAGGTCGTCATGCTTGCCTGCCAGGATTTCTTTGAAGCCGCGCACCGTCTCCTCTCTCGGCACAAAGACGCCGGGCCGTCCGGTAAACGCTTCGGCCACAAACATGGGCTGGGAGAGGAATCTCTCGATGCGCCTAGCGCGGTTCACGGTCAATTTGTCTTCATCGGAAAGCTCATCCATTCCCAGGATGGCGATGATATCCTGCAGCTCTTTATACCTTTGTAGCACCTGCTGCACCTGGCGGGCGGTCTCATAATGCTCCCTGCCGACGATATCCGGAGCCAGAATGCGGGAAGTGGAAGCCAGGGGATCCACTGCCGGATAGATGCCCTTCTCGGCGATCCGCCTCTCCAGGTTGGTGGTGGCATCCAGGTGAGCAAAGGTGGTGGCAGGTGCCGGGTCGGTATAGTCGTCGGCCGGAACATAAATAGCCTGGATGGAGGTGATCGAGCCCTTTTTGGTGGTGGTGATGCGCTCCTGCAACTTGCCCATCTCCGTGGCCAGCGTGGGCTGGTAGCCTACGGCGGACGGCATGCGGCCCAAGAGAGCCGACACCTCCGAACCGGCCTGCACAAAGCGGAAAATATTATCTATGAAAAGGAGGACGTCCTGACCTTCATTGTCCCGGAAGTATTCCGCCAAAGTCAACCCGGTGAGTCCGACGCGCAACCTGGCGCCCGGCGGCTCGTTCATCTGGCCGAAAACCATCGCCGTCTTGTCGATGACGCCGGATTCGATCATCTCTTTATATAGCTGCGTCCCTTCCCTGGTCCGCTCCCCCACGCCGGCGAACACCGAAAAGCCGCCGTGTTCATAGGCGATGTTGCGTATGAGCTCCATGATCAGGATGGTCTTTCCCACCCCGGCGCCGCCGAAGAGACCGATTTTCCCGCCCTTGGGATAAGGAGCCAACAGATCGACCACCTTGATGCCTGTTTCCAGGATTTGGGTAGCCGGCTCCACCTGGCTCACATCGGGAGCAGGTCGGTGAATAGGCCACCTCTCGACGGCATCGACCTCACCCTTGCCGTCGATGGTCTCTCCCAATACATTGAAGATGCGCCCGAGCACACCCCGGCCTACGGGCACCGATATGGGCCCACCCAAATCACGGGCCGACATCCCCCGCCACAGTCCGTCGGTGGATCCCATGGCGATGCAGCGCACGATATTATTGCCGAGATGCTGAGCGGCCTCCACAGTGAGGAGCGCCTGCTTTTGGTCGGTCGACATATCGATGATGATGGCATTATTTATGTCCGGCAGGCGGCCGAAGGGAAACTCCACGTCGACTACCGGCCCCATCACCTGAATCACACGTCCAAAACCTTCTTGCTCGGGATTCATCAACTTAACTTTCCTCCCGCGAGTGCATCATTACCGCTCACCGTGGCGCGCCCGGCTCACGACCAACTGCCCGATAAGGCTTCCGCCCCACCGACGATTTCCGTAATTTCTTTGGTGATGCTGGCCTGGCGGGCCCGGTTATATGTCATGACCAATTCGTTGATCATCTCTTCAGCATTGTCCGTAGCATTGCGCATGGCATTCATCCTGGCACTGTGCTCGCTGGCCTTCGCCTCCATGAGCAACTGGTAAACCACAGTCTCCACATAGCGGGGCACCAGCACATCCAATACCGCCGGCAATGACGGTTCCACCAGATATTTCTGAAACTCCCCATCGGCCGCCGGATCATCAGTCCCCGAACCGTCTTTTTCATATCTCAATGGCAGAAGGCGCTGGACCGTCGGGTATTGCGTCAGAGTGCCGGCAAATTTGGTATAGACTATATTAACCTCATCCACCCGGCCTTCCAGAAAATAATCCTGCAGCTTGCCGGCGAGCTCTTTGGCTTCCGGCCAGGATATATCGTCATCCAGCCCCAGCAGCACTTCCGCCATGGGTTGGTTTTGTTTCTGGAAATACTCTCGCCCTTTCTTCCCCACCACGATCAAAACCGGCTCATGCTGCTCCTTGCCGATCTTTTCGGCGGCCAGCCGAGCGACGTTGATGTTATACCCGCCGGCCAGACCCCGGTTGGCCGTAAACACACAATAAAGCACTTTATTTACCGGTCGTTCCGCCAACAGGGGATGCTTTCCGGCGTCTTTCTCCGAGGCTGTGATCCTGGTGAGCACCGCCTCGATTTTTTCTGTATAGGGGCGGACGCGCTCCACCATCTCCTGTACCCGCCGCAGCTTGGCAGCGGACACCAACTGCATGGCCCGGGTGATCTGTTGCGTATGGCTCACACTCTTAATGCGGCGTTTGATATCACGAGGCGATTGCCAGGCCAACTTGTCACCATCCCGACAAAAATTGCTCTATGGCAGCCCGCAGCGCCGCCTCTACTTCGTTGTCCCAGTTGCCTTGCCCGATGGTGGCCAGGAGTTCAGCCTTTTCCCGGCGCATAAACGATAAAAAGGCCTCTTCGAACTGTCGCACCTTATCCATCTCATATTTATCCAGGTAGCCGTTGGTGGCGGCATAGATGACGGCCACCTGCTCACCTACCGGCATGGGCTTATACTGTTCCTGTTTCAGGATCTCCGTGATCCGCTCGCCCCTGATCAGCTTGGCTCTGGTAGCCCTGTCCAGATCCGACCCGAACTGAGCAAAAGCCGCCAGTTCCCTATATTGGGACAGATCCAGGCGCAAGGTGCCGGCGACCTTCTTCATGGATCTAACCTGAGCGTCGCCACCGACCCGCGACACCGAGATGCCGGCATTGATGGCCGGACGCTGCCCGGCATAAAAGAGGTCGGACTCCAGAAATATCTGCCCGTCGGTGATGGATATGACGTTGGTGGGAATGTAGGCGGAAATATCCCCGGCCTGCGTTTCGATGATAGGCAAAGCTGTCATGGTACCCCCGCCGAGATCATCACGCAGGCGGGCCGCCCTCTCCAGCAACCTGGAATGCAGGTAGAATACATCGCCGGGGAAGGCTTCCCGTCCGGGCGGCCGGCGCAACAGCAGAGACAGCTCCCGGTAAGCCGCCGCATGCTTGGATAGATCGTCGTAAATAATCAGCACATGGCGGCCATTATACATAAAATGCTCGGCCATGGCCGCCCCGGCATATGGAGCGATATAAAGCATCGGTGCCGGCTCGGAAGCGGTGGCCGAGACGACGATGGTATAATCCATTGCCCCATATTCCCGCAATTTTTCCACTATGCCGGCCACACTGGAAGCCTTTTGACCGATGGCTACATAAATGCAGATCACATCCCCGCCCTTTTGATTCAGGATGGTATCCACAGCCACGGCGCTTTTACCTGTCTGGCGGTCGCCGATGATCAGCTCGCGCTGGCCGCGGCCTATGGGGATGAGGGCATCGATGGCTTTGATGCCCGTTTGCAAAGGTTTATCCACATTCTGTCGCTCGATGACGCTGGGCACATCGCCTTCCAGCTGGCGGTATTGATCCGTAACAATATCCCCCTTGCCGTCCAGCGGCTGCCCTAAGGGGTTGACCACCCGGCCAATCAGGCTGTCGCCCACCGGCACCTGGACAATCCGTTTGGTGCGATAGACCGGATCACCTTCTTTGATGTGCTGATATGGACCCAAGAGGATACAGCCGATGTTATCTTCTTCCAGGTTGAGGGCCATACCCATCAAGCCGCCCGGAAACTCCAGCAGCTCCCCGGCCATTGTTTCGGCCAGGCCGTACACGCGGGCGATGCCGTCGCCCACCATCAGCACCGATCCGGCTTCTTCGGTCACCACACCAGGGATAAAGGTTTCTATCTGCCGCTTAAGAACAGCAGTGATTTCATCTGGTCTGATTGCCACTAGATCTCACCCTTGCGCGCCTATGCCTTCTTGTTCTTGTCGCTTGTTCGCGTCGGCGGTCATGTGCTTATGCAGAAGTTTTAGGCGCCTGTCTATGCTACCGTCTATGACAACATCGTTCATCCGGATCTTCAGGCCACCGATGAGGCCCGGATCAACCTGCAGCACCAACTTGACAGGCTTCCCCACCATCTTTTCCAACCGGGTTTGGAGAGCCACAGTTTGCTCCGCACTCAGGGCGTGAGCCGAGATCACCTCGGCCCGCAACACACCACGCGCTTGATCGGCAATCTTTTCAAATTCCGATACTATAGCAGGTAAAATTTCTTCCCGCCGCTTGACCACGAGAAGCTTAAGAAAACCGATCACCAGCCGGCTGACTTGACCGTCCAGCGACTCTTCAAGCATCTGGTTTTTGATGCGGGAATTTAAGCGCGGATTGTTAAGCATGCCGGCAAAGGCCGGGACTTCATCCACCAGGTTTTGCACGGCCTGCAGATCTTTCTCCACCTGATCCAGCTGGTCGGCAGCCTGCGCCAGCTGACCAAGGGCCTCAGCATAACGTCTGGCCAAGGTGCGCGCCGCCCCGGAAATTTTTCTCACTGCGTTTCGCCCACCTTGACAATTATGTCATCGACCAGCCGCCGGTGATCCTCTTCATTGAGGCTTTTCTCGATCACTTTTCCGGCGGCCATGACGGCCAGGGCCGCCATCTCCTTGCGGATGGCTGCCACTGCCCTTTCCCTCTCCGCCTCGATATCACGGCGGGCCTGATCGATCATCTTCTGGTATTCCTCATCGGCAGCCAAGCGGCGAGATCGCCGGTATTCCTCCGCTTCCTTCGTCGCTTTGGCCAGCATCCTCTCCGTCTCCCGCTCTATCTCATCTATCTTCTTTTGGTATTCAGCCAGGAGCTGCCCGGCTTTCCGGCGATCAGCTTCCGCCTGATCCAAAGAGTCGTTTACATGCTGCTCCCGCTGAGCCATTATCCTGCTCAAAGGCTTAAATAGCAGCTTATAGAGCACGAACATTACCACCAGAACGTTTATGACCTGAAAGATAAATGTCCACAGGTGGAAGGAGATCGGATTGGCCGCTGCTTGAGCAGCAGCCGCCGCCGGCGTCGCCGGTATGACCACAATGGCTCACCATCCTCCGAACCGAACCGAATCGCACACTATTTCTACAGCTTCAAGAGGACCATGATCATAGCGATAACCCAGGAGAAAAGGGTTAAAGCTTCCATGAAGGCCAAGGCAATCATGAGTGCGCCCCTGATGTCGTTGGCCGCTTCCGGCTGCCGCGACATGGCCTGTACGGCGGAACTGGTCGCCCAACCTTGACCGAGGGCGGAAGCCACAGCCGGCACCAGCATAGTAATGGCTACAGCAAAAAATGCTCCAACGTTTTCCATTTTCGTCTCCTCCTCCATTAATTACCACGGCGTCGGCTTTCAGTGGCCCTTTGTGGCAGTGGCCAGATAGGACGCCGCTAATACACTGAATATATAAGCCTGGATGATACCCATTAATATACCCAAGGCCATAATAGGTACCGGTGCCACCAGTGGAAGCAGGGCAAAGAAGATGCCCACAGCCATCTCTTCGCCGAACATGTTGCAGAAAAGACGGATGGTCAGGGAGAAAGGCTTGACTAATTCTTCAATAATATTCATCGGCGCCATGAAGACGATCGGTTGACCAAAATGGCGCAGATAGCCTCTTAGTCCCTTTTCCCTGATGCCAACAATTTGCACGATAATGATGGTTGATACGGCCAAGGCCATGGTAGTCATGATGTCAATGGTGGGCGGCAGCATGCCGGGAATAAACCAGGAAAGGTTCAAAACCACTATAAAGACGAAAAGCGCACCTACCACGGGCAGGTATTTGCGCCCCGAGCGACCTATTGTCCCGTCAATGATCGAATAACAGAATTCTATAACCATTTCCAAAAACAATTGCACGCCACGGGGTCGCTCTTCCAATCGGCGGGTCAGTAAGAATACCGCAATGAAGAAAACAATCATGATGAACCAGGTATTGACTACGGTAGAGGTTATCTCCACTGGACCGATAACCAATACATCATGCCGCAACAGGTGATTCAACACATTTGTCGCTTCGGCGATACGTGCATCCAGAATGGCTTGCAACTTACCGCCCAAAACTGCACCCAAAACTGCTTCACCTCAGAAAAATACTGGGCATTGCTCTTGGCTTTTGGCTCTTGCCGTTTTCCTCTTTGACCGGTTACATCACCAAATGCATCTCTATTTATGATTTACGCAGCAGGCGCCATAGACGGAAAATGTAAATAATCATTTCCACCATTATAACCAGGAATACCCCAAAAAGGAAGAGCGGACCGAACGGAATAGAACCGAAAAATGCTGCTATCACTATAGCCAGCCGTAAAACAGAGTTGCGGGCTACCATGGTTATATCCTTCATTCCCGCTTGCTTCTCTGCCGTGGCCAGGCTTCTCAGGAACAGCGCTCTATATAAAATGGCCACCGGGGTAGCTGCCAAAATGCCATATGCCAGATAATTCAGGCCTGCCGCCCAAGCCAGGGGGGCGGCAATGATGGCAAAATAAAAGCAGCCTGGTATTTTTTTCGCCAAGATGGCCCATTGGATACTCATTTTTCTTCTCCGCTGCGCCGCCCGTCTTTATCTTCATCGTCAGTTTTCTTGTGATCTTTACGGGCTTTACGGGTCGAGGCGCTTTCCCGCAGCCATTCATCTGCCTCCAAAACCATCCTGATCAGAAAGCGCAGGCTCAAGACAGCCGCTGCCATTAATCCCACCACCGTTAACCAGGGATATGAGCCCAGCCGGGCATCCAACCATTCTCCGCCTTTATACCCCAAAAATATGTAGAGCGAAGCGACCAGGACAAAGGAGATGCCCATGCCGCCGAAACGGCTGTAATCATAATAGTCTTTATGCATCTGCCGATACCTAATGAGCTACCGTGGTGAGGGCCTCACCGACTATGGAAAAGTCCGCCGGCCGCTCCCCGTTCATATAAGCATACTTAAGGGCATCCCTGATCCTGATAGCCGCCAGCCCGTCTCCATATGGGTTTATCGCTCTAGCCATACGGTTATATGCTGCCTCATCACTCAGCAATTCAGCAGCCGCCGCCACCACATTTTCAGTGGCCGTACCGACCAGACGCAATACCCCGGCTGCCACTCCCTCCGGCCGCTCGGTTGTCTCCCGCAAAACCAAAACCGGCTTGCCTAGTGCCGGACCCTCTTCCTGCAAGCCGCCGGAATCGGTAAGGATCAGGTGCGCTCTGGCTTCCAGGTTGATGAAGTCGGCATAATCAGGAGGCTCGATCAGATGCAGGCGTTCCAGACCGCTTAACTCCGCTTCCACTATACTTCTGACTGCCGGATTTTTATGTACGGCAAAAACCACCCTGGTGTCGGGGAATAGTTCCAGGATGCGGCGCAGGGCCCGGTATAACCCGGGCATCCGGCCGGCGGCGATATTTTCCCGCCGGTGCGTGGTCACCAAAAGCATCCTCCCCGGCGAGCGGACAATGGCATTCAATTGGGCATCATGGAAAACGTGTTGCGGGTTGACGGCGGAACGCAAAGCCTCTATCACGGTATTCCCGGTGACAAAAATACCGGATGCCTTGATGTTCTCGGCCAAGAGGTTTTCCCTGTTGGTGGCGGTGGGCGCAAAATGCCAGGTTGCCATGGCATCTACCAGTCGCCTGTTCATCTCCTCCGGGAAGGGATCATAGTGCTTTCCCGTGCGCAAACCAGCCTCTACATGGCCCACATCAATCTGGCGGTAAAAGGCTGCCAGGGTAGCGGCAAATGCCGTGGAGGTATCGCCATGCACCAAAACTACCCTCGGCGCTTCCTTGGCCAGGATGCCGGAAATGCCCTGCAGGATTTTGACGGTTATATCCTCCAGCGATTGCTGAGGACGCATGATGTCCAGATCATAATGGGGCTTGATGGCAAACAAGCGCAGCACTTGATCGAGCATCTCCCGGTGCTGTGCCGTCACCGCCACTCGGCAATCAAAAGCCGGATCATTGGAGAGCACCTGCACCAGCGGAGCCATCTTGACCGCTTCGGGGCGGGTGCCGAACACCAACAATACCCGGCAAGGAGATTGAGGTGTGGGTGTGGGTGTGGGTGCAGCAGTGGTTGTGGTGGCTGTGGGAGCAGCGGCGGTGGTAGTGCTATCATTCAGCGGCATAAGATAAACACAGCCTTTCTCATCTTTCTCATTGTTTTGCTATCGACATCTATTGATGCTGGTGGGAGTGCTGGTAAACCGGCGGCAACACGCCGATCCTCCTGGCAGCACCAACGGCCAGGATTGATATGGAGACAAATAGCCACAGTCCCTCCTTCACCGGCAGATCCACCGACCAAAATGCCATCCCTCCGAGGAAAAGACTGACTCCATAGAGCACCAACACCGATTGACGCTGGGTTAACCCGATAGCCAGCAACCCGTGATGTAAATGCTGTTGATCACCTTTATATATCGGTCTGTGGGTAAGCAGGCGTCTGATGATGGCAAATGCCGTATCAAAGACCGGTACGCCCAGAGCCAGAAAGGGCACAGTCAAAGCGATGGCTGCCGCTCCCTTTAAAGCCCCGTCCACGGTTATGGTCCCCAGCATCAGGCCCAGAAACATAGCCCCAGTATCCCCCATGAAAACCCTGGCCGGGTTAAAATTGTGCGGCAGAAAGCCAAAAGCTGCTCCGGCCAGCATGAGGGTGATCGGAACCATTTCCGGGCGGCCGGCTTCCAGCGCCACAATAGCCAGTGAAAGGCAGGCGATGCCCGATACGCCGGCAGCCAGCCCATCCAAACCGTCTATCAGGTTTACCATATTAATCACGGCAGTAATCCACAATATAGTAAGAGGAATCCCCCACCTGCCGACATGGATCATGCCACCAAGCGGATTGGTGACAAATTCAATGCAGTGGCCGGATAGTACCACATAGGTCACCACCCCTAGCTGCCCGGCAAGCTTCCATATGGGGGACAATTCATACTTATCATCAACCAGGCCTAGGATCAATATAAGAGTAGAGCCGGTGAACAATGATAACCAATGCGGGGCGACACTTTGTTTAAAGCCGTAATGCCAGATGGCTACCGCCAGCCAGAAAGCTAGATAAATTGCCACTCCCGCTCCCTGAGGTATTAGTTTCTGATGAATACGCCTATACCCCGGCTTGGCAACCATACCCATGTGCGCTGCCAGGTGACCGGCTGAAGGAGTCGCTATATAGGCAACAAGAAATGCCGCCATTATCACCATGAACAGAGGAACAAGCATCAAAAACCTCCGTAGAACCCTCTAAAATGTATTATAAAATGCGGCTCAATGCTCTTTTTCTATTGTAATCCAGCGTTTATAGAAGGTCAATCTGCGCCGGATCTATAGGAACCATAGGACCCATGTGCGCCAAGCTGGCCTACACCGAATCCAGCTTTCCAGCTCCAGGTGCCAAGAGCTACAACCATGCCAACTAAGCCCACCAGTCGAGCGCAAGATATTGGCGAAGACACATCAAAAAATAGCCCTCTCCTTCGACCTTCTCCATCTACTTTCATCTGTGACCTTCAATCGCACCCCACCTTTGTAACCCACCTTCAACCCAACCCTGCAATTCCATTTGGCACCCGCCCTGAGGCGCGTCCATTTTTTCCCCATTTAGTGAGGGGATGTCTTTTTTGTTCCAGAAAGCTGTCCGTTTGGATCATCATGGGTTAAACTGAGGTAAATATTGGAAGTAAACATGGGTGATATTACCATATACTGGTAATTCCGCTCCTCCGCCGGCTTGTTTGAGCCAAAAAGCTACACCCCCTATCCTGACTGGTCAGGTTTAGGAACGTTGTGCACACCCCTCCCCATTGTGGCTGAGGAGGTGGAGCGGAGAAGGCGGAGCCAAGCATAGAGTTGTAGCGGGGTTGCATTACCCATTTAAAGTTAGTACGCAAGCAGCATTGGCAGATGTCCCAGAGGTATAACTCCAAGATATTACTTTGAATACCATCGCCTGATCATGCTGGGTTTACCATGCACCCGACCCTTAGCCGGTGACGCTCT
>DULU01000062.1 GCA_012840225.1 Bacillota bacterium | reverse complement strand
CGGCAATTATCACGCAGCCGGGGGCGGCGGCGCAATATATCGTGAGGGTGAATGAAGAAAACCCCGTCAGCGGCGCGGCTGTGACGGTACAGGCGCAGCTCGCCGACCAGCATGGCAACCTGGTAGCACAAGAAGGGCGGACGGTGCAATGGTCGGCGACGGGAGGCGGCAGCTTCGATGCCCAGACGACAGTTACCGATGCCACCGGTCTGGCGACCGTCACCTTCACTGTCTCCACCGTAGCCGGCACGAAACATGTAGTGACGGCGACTGATGGTGAAAATAGCAACATCAAAGGCGATAGCCCGGCAATTACCACGCGGCCGGGGGCGGCGGCGCAATATATCGTGAGGGTGGACGAAGAAAACCCCGTCAGCGGCTCGGCTGTGACGGTACAGGCGCAGCTTGCCGACCAGTATGGTAATCCTGTAGCGCAAGAAGGGCGGACGGTGCACTGGTCGGCGACGGGAGGCGGCAGCTTCGATGCCCAGACGACAGTTACCGATGCTACCGGTCTGGCGACCGTCACCTTCACTGTCTCCACCGTAGCCGGCACGGAACATGTAGTGACGGCGACGGATGGTGAAGATGGCAGCATCAAAGGTAATAGCCCTACCATCACTACTTTGATAGGTGCTAAATACCTTGTCAGTGTAAGTGAGACGGCACCGCTTGCCGGCTCCGAGGTGACGGTACAAGCGCAGTTGGCTGACGAAAACGACAATCCCATCAGTGCAGCCGGGCAGAGGGTGAATTGGACGGCGACGAACGGTGGAAGCTTCAGCGAGTCCATTTCCACGACAAATGCCGACGGCATCGCCGCAGTAAAATTCACTGTATCCGACATTGCCGGCACCCAACATGTGGTGACGGCAACCGATGCCGACTATCCGGCGATTGTGGGTCAAAGTCCGACCATAGCGGTCCAAAGTCCGATCTACTTGGGTCCGGATGGCACTGTGATGGAGGGAGCAAAACTCACCCGGGTGGCCGACGGGAAGATGGCGGCGACCATCACCGTGCAGCTCAAAAGGGAAAACGGTGAAAATCTCGACCTGCCCGGTGTGCTGGTGCGATTCACCACTTCTTTAGGCAGGGTGAACTTGGATGCCGTAGCGACAAATGAAAAAGGTGCGGCAACCGTTCAGGTAACATCGACCGAGGCCGGCGAAGCTGAAGTGACGGCGGAAGTGAACCTCTATGGCGACCATTGGCAAGCCGTGACCAACGGCAGTCCGGTGAAAGTGACTTTCCTGCAACCTGATAACCAGCTTACGGTCAATCAAAGCGTGCAGCCGGGATATGCCGGATATGGGGAGCAGGTCACCTTCGACATTACAGTAAAAAACGGTTCAAATACTACGCAAACCGGCATAAGCGTTACCGATTACCTGCCGGCGGGCTTTATCCTAGATGAGAGTTCCGTCTCCGCAAACTCCGTCTCTGCAGGCTCCGTCTCTGCAGGTTCCGTCTCCGCAGGTGCCATTTCCCAGGCCGCTATCATTCATGCCCAGGGTTACCTATTCGATGCGGAAAAAGGCACCATCACCTGGAACATTGATCAACTGGCCCCCGGACAGTCCGTTACCTTCAGCTTCAGCGGGGTGGCGGGAACTGTGCCGGAAGGAACGGAGTTGCAGAATCTGGTGGTGGTACAAGCTGCCGGAATCATGGGTGTGGGCTATGGTTTAGCCTCCGTCTTTGTGGGCAACTGGCCAAAAATGAATTTGACGGTAGCGGCGGATGTCGCCACGGCAGCTGTCGGCGATGTGGTGGGTTATACTGTCGAGCTGGAGAACCGCGCCGATGTGACCACGCCGGTGGCCTTGAGGCAAGGCTATATCGAAAGCCGGCTGCCGGCAGGTTTTGTATACCTGGAGGGATCGACGCGCCTCAACGGCCAGGTTGCTGCGGATCCGGCGGTGAACAGCGGCACTTTGGTGTGGCAGATCGGGGATATGACTGCCGGGACCAAGGGGCAATTGACGTTTGCAGCTGCTGTGTCGGCAGCAGCCGTCAATTCCGGCGGCATTAATGTGGTGCAAGTGCGTGGCCTTTCCGAGGCAGGGTACCCGTTTGAGACCGAATCGGCTGAGGCTCGGGTCACTGTGGAAAAAGGGCTGTTCGGCACTGCCGGCATGCTCGCCGGCTCGGTTTTTGCCGATCTCAACGGCAACGGACTCCGGGATGCCGGTGAGCCTGGTATTGCGGGGGCACGGCTCGTTACCGACGAAGGGATCGAAATTATAACAGATGATAATGGCTTCTACTCCATACCAGGTTTATATCCCGGGGTATATACAGTTGAGCTGGTGGCGGCGGAGTCGCGGACGGTGCGGGTGCCGGTCTCGGGAATGACCACGCTTGACTTTGCCGTGGCTCCGGTCAGGATGGCAGGCACTGGGAGCGGTATGGCCGGTTCGGGTAGTGGAGACGGCTTGAACGCTCCGGATAAGCCGGAAGCGATCGCGGTAGGTCTGATCGACGTGATGCTGCCGGCCGCTTCAGGAGACAAAGCCGGCGATGCCCAGGTGGTTGGGGCTTTCTACAAGCAAATGCCGCTGTTTAACGGGCTGGTGATGACGGTCAGATATACCTCGCGGCCCCAGGCGGATGAAAAGATAACCGCTTTCCCCGCCGGCATGCAAACCGGTGACCAAAGCCGCACCAGGGATTTGGCACCCTCTCAGGACAGCATCTATTTTAAGGTAGCCGGGGAAGAGGGCTCTCTCCTCTATGGCGACTTCACCCTCCCGGAGGTGGAAAACCGGTTTGTGACACCCACCGGCCGGTTGACCGGTTGGCAGGCGGCGGTCGGCGGCCGCGCCTGGGAGGTAACGGCCTTTACTACCTCGGTTAAAGGGACGGAATATTACGAGGAGATCCCGGCAACCGGCCTTTCCGGACCATACTATCTGGCACACACGCCGGTGCTGGTCGAATCGGAGACAGTGTGGCTGGTGCAGATGTGCACCGACAACGGCATGCTCACCGAAACCGGCAGGGCTAGGCTGACCCGCGGGGTGGACTATGTCCTTGACCCACATACCGGCAGCCTTTGGTTCAATCGGCCGCTGCCGAGCTTCACTGCTGACGATACCAGCCTCTTCATCCATGTGCATTATACGGTAGCCGACGGTGCTGCAGGAGGAACGGGAGAAATGCGCACCGGGCTGCAACTCAGCGCAGGTGCCGGAAGCAGCTTGCCGTTCGGTTTGACCTGGCAGCGGGGGGGAAGTGCCGCCGCACCTGTCGATACAGTGGGCATACATGGGGCCATCACTTTTGGCGGAAAGAACAGCAAGACAAGAAATGCGGAACTCACTTATGAGTTGGTATCGCAGGCGAACGGGAATGATGCCGGGAAGGCAGCCCATCTGGAGTGGCGGGCTACTGCTCTCGGGCCGGTAGGTCTGGGTGCTAGGGTGCATAAAGTGACCGGCACAGTGGAGCGCCTGCCCGGCGGCAAGATTGCCGAAGGCTTGCAGATGAGCGGGGAAATCTCATATCGGCTGGGTAACTCCGGTAGCCTGAAGTATACTCATGGTATATACCGCACCAAGACGGCACCGGATCAACACGAGGATTCCCTGGCCTTCAGCCTGCATCGCCGGAGCCTCCGTTACCTGGTGGAGTGGCAAGCGCAGGGCACAGAGGCGCTACCTGTTGGTCAACGCTCATCCTGGCTGCGGCTCGGCACGGAGTGGACGCCGAACGCAAGGCATGTGCTCTCGGTCGACAGCCGTTGGCAGTTGAGTGCTAGCTCAACCTCTGACCGGGAAGCCCGGTTCGCGGCAAATTACCGCTTCAATCTGGCCGAAAATATGCACCTGAACGTCGGCTATCAGTCTCGGGCGACAAGTTCGACCGCCTATCCCGAGTGGCTCCTTTCGCTGGGTACCAGTCGCCAAGATTGGCCCAACATCTACGGCCTCTATCGTCTCTCAGGAGAGGCGGCAGACGACGATGAGGTGTTGATCGGGTTGCGTCATGCCTGGAACCTTACAAAGCACACCCATCTGGCCGTAAATGCCGAAAAGGTGCTGGCCGGGAACGACGTCCAGACAGGAAAGACCACCCTATCCTGGTCGGCCGGTTACTCCGGCTTTAGAGGACATGACCTCTCTGTGAGGCAGGAGTTGGTGACCGGTGGTAGCACAGGCAGCAGTCCGAGATACTCGCTGACCATGGCGGCTGCAGGGGAGCTGCTGCGGGGCTTGACCTACTCGCTCTATAGTCGCCGGTATGATCCTACCCAACTGGCGCAGGAGGAGAAGCTTGTGGCGGAGAGCGGCGGTTCGCTCGCCTATCGCGACCAAAAACAAAGTCGGCTCACTGTGTTCGCTCAAGCCTTTGACCGGGTCTATAAGAGGCTATATGCAGCCGAAAAAGAAGATATCCGGGAGGTGCAGGTGCTGGCTCTGGATTGGTCGCATCGTCTCTTTGGCCGCTTCACCCTCTCGAACAAACTCGCCCTGCGGCAGACGGTGCGGGAGTGGACCTATCCGGAAGGCGATGTGGCAGCCTACGGTACGCAGGCCTTCCTCTGCCAGTCGTCGGTATATGTGCCGGTGGCCGGGAAGTTAGGGGTGGAGCTGTTCGGCCGACGCATCGTCGACTCTGCCGGTGCGGATGTGAGGAGCCACGCCGTGGAACTGCTATATGATCTGTCGAACTGGCTCACGTTGGGCGTCGGGATGGCCGACTCTGATTTGAACGATCCCGATCTGCAGGATGTGGCTCAATGGCGGAAGGGCGTCTACTTCCGCCTCAGGGCAAAATTCTAGTAGAGGAGAAAGCGGGGCTGCACCGACCAAGGCGGTTGGGTGCTGTCCCGCTTATTTTTCTTCATGATTGGAGACCATTCCGGACCTCAGGCCAACGAGATGATCGACTATTCTGTCGCCTTCCAGGCGGTGATGGTCAGTGCCGGTTAATTACTCTGCGCCCGCTCTATGAGGTTCTCAAACGGGCGAATTCTTGAAGCATTTGCGCAGTATCTGATGCAATGATGCCATTCAGGTGAAGCAGTTCGAAGATTTGCCTGTAAGTGGTGGGAATATGTTAGGTCATGGAATTGCGGCAGATCGCTGAGCTCGGTTTCCAGAAATACAAGATAGCGCTGTAGGCTTGCTATCTGTCCCGGGTTGAGAGGCGACATGCTTATTTACCCTCTCCTTTTTGAGCTTTGGCGCGTTCGAGCCAAAATTCATTGATGAACTCGGTGTAATCCATTGCTTCGCCTGATACACGCAGCCAAGTCTGTATCTCAACATAGGTATTCTTTACCACAAGAGCTTGCCCTTCCATGGCTGCAGCGGCGATGAGCGGCGGCGCATTATTGATGATCACCAGATCCACAGGTTTGGCCACAATGTCTTCGATCATGCTCCAGATGCGGTTTTCATCATCTTCGGTATATGGTTCGTAAAGGAAGACACCGATATCGACATCTGATTCAGGCATCTGGCGCTGTTTGGCATATGAGCCGAAGAGATAGGCCAGACAGACGGAGGGATCTTCTGCTAAAGCGCTCTGCAGTTGAGGGAGCCATGCAGGTGGTGGCTGAGTTTTCATGGGTGTCTTTCATCTCCAGCCATCTTTCATGATTGCCCACCCCGGTCATCCTGATGTTGACACAGGTTCCGGGGAACTGTCAATGTAGGTCAATGTAGGATGGTGATCCAAATCACTTACCGCTATGACGATCTGTTATACCTTTGTAAGTAACTCCTGTCGTCATGAATCATGGGGTAAGGCATAGGAATAAGTACCTATATATAGGCCTATTTAATTAATGTGGCCATTGTGGCGGAAGGAAAAACAGGATAGGTTTGGAATCTTATTCGGTAAGGCTGTGAAGGCGATCGTAGTAGAACTATTACATACAACTTTAATCGCTGGTTTGGGGCCAGTGGTATTAACAGAATAGTGGAATAACGGGGAGATAAACAGGGAGGATGGTTGATGTTTGCCATGATCCCTCATCGATTGCTGGCGAAACTTGGTGCAGGGAGTGCCTGGCGATGGTGTAGGCGCAGGGTAACGAAAAAGCTGGTGCGGCAGGTGCTGACCCAGCTTGTTTGCTTTTCCCTCGTCTTCGGGGATTTTGCCTTCATCATACCAAACTTGGCTCAGGCTGAGGGTATTGTGCCGGACGGGCAGACAGCCACGGATGTTACCTATGGTCCGGACGCTATAGATGTCACTACCTCGACCATTCATGGCAACAGCGCCCTTAATTCCTTTAAATTATTCGATGTCTACACCGGTGAGATAGTCAACCTTCATATACCTGTGGGAGCCACCAATCTGCTCAATCTGGTACATGAGAAAAAATCCCAAATCGACGGTATTGTAAACGCTTATAAGAACGGCAGCATCGGCGGTAATGTATACTTCTTGAACCCTTACGGGATGATCGTGGGAGAAAAAGGGCGGCTCAATGTGGGTCAGTTGACGGTCATCACTCCACCGCCGACCTTTATGGAGCAATTCTTCACCGATCTCGACAACTCCGTCAACCGGGTGCTCTCCGGCGATGCGGAGATCGACGATGCCGGGGAAATTAGGATTGAGGGAGAGATTAACGCCACTCAAGGTTTGACCTTGCTGGCCGGCCAGGTGACGAACACCGGCAGGCTGGTCGTCGATGTGACACAAAGCCCGGACTTTGCCGATCTGGTCAATCTGGATGGTCTGGAGAGCGGTAATGAGATCCGGATAAGCAACGGCAACATCGAGATCGTGGCCACGGGGGATGTCACCAACAGCGGCGAGATATTGACGACTGTGAAGGGTAACACGGATCTGGACGCAGGTGACATCACCATCGATGCCGGCGGCCGGATTGTGATTGAAAAAGCGGGTGTAATTGATGCCAGGGGCGGGATGGAGAATTCCTCCGGCGGGGATGTGCGCCTTTCGGCGGAAGAGCGAGTTGAGCATGCCGGACAAATATACACCGGCTCGGAGCAAAAGGATGCGCAAGGGCCGGCGGCCGATCCTTCCGGCACTGTTTCGCTGTTAGCACCGGAGATTTATATATCCGGGTTGATCAATGCCGGTACCCATGAAGACGGTATCTCCAGTGGTGATGTCTACATTACAGCCAGGAGGGATAGTGGCGGCACGGCCCGCATCAGGCTGGATGGGGCCGAGGTATTTGGCCGCGACATCTTCATCGCAGCCGGCTCATCACTGGTGGATAACGAAGCCACCGGTTTGGTCCGGCCGGAGGTGACGGCGTCCATTGAAATGTATTCCAAGGCGCATCCTGACCGCTTTACGCTCATTCAAGCAGGTCGTGATGTCGGCCTGCTGGCGGAAGCCCGGGTCGAGCTGGAAGTCGGAGCGGCAGTGGAGTCGGGTGATACTTATGATGCCGGGTATGCCGCGGTGGATGTGGACAGCACTTCGCGCATCCAGCTTTTAGAGATGGCTGGCATTATAGCCGGCGGCGATGTGGAGATTGAGGCCAGGAATACCGTTAATATTTCCACCACCGTCAACCCGGCGGCCCAGGGAGCCGAGGGCGATTATATCGGCGGCTCGGTGGCCGTAAACCGGGTGACCACGCGCACAGAGGCCTTGATCAATAGCGGTATGCCTCTCGAAGTCTCTTCGCTCTCAGTCAAAGCCACCTCCGCCAATACCGTCACCGCCGTGGCTACCGCTCCTGCATCAGGAGCCCAGGAGGATCCCGGGCAGGAAAGCCGGATGGCCCGGACACTGGATGAATACCGGGAAGATGCCCAAACCAGCGAAGGTGCCATAAGTGTGGCGGCGGCGCTGGCGATCAATGATATCACCAGCACTACCCGGGCTGAAATCGGCGGTGATGCGGGGGTCGTGGCCCAGGGGCGGGTGGATGTGATCAGCAATGCCACCTATAATTCTGCGGTGAATGCCGATGCTGCTTCGGTAGTGCCGGGTGAGGGGACCTTGGGCGCGGCTCTCGGCATAAACAAGGTCAACTCGCAGAACTACGCTCTCCTCGACACGGAGGTGTCCGCCGGCGAGGGCATCTCGGTCGCCGCCAGGATGACTGATGACGAGCTGGATAAACAAGCGGTGGCGCGGCTTTCTACCATAGACACCTCGGGTGGCGGCGCCGGGGGGACGTCGGTATCCGGCGCTTTGGCTGTCAATGTGCAGCGCACCGATAGCGGGGCTTTTATTAGCCGGGATATAGAAACCATAGGCGGCAATATTGATGTTATATCGGTAAACCTTTCTGAGAACACTGCCGAAGCCAAACCCGGACAAACGGGTGGCCGGCCTGGGATAGGCCCCTCGGTGGCTGTGAATGTGGCCATTAATTCTACCAGGGCAGGATCTCCTGATGATGCGCTTCTTTCGCGCCTTGTCGCGCCGGACAGTGACGGATCAGGGGTGAAGATCCGGGCCGTAAGTGAGCATGACGTGAGCACGACGGCTGAAGCCGGCGCCGGGGGAGATATCGGGTTTGCTCCTGCGGTGGCTTTGGCATGGGTGGAGAACACCACCCACGCGGGACTGGGAGCGGCGGCAGAAGAGCTATGGTCACCTATTCTCGGTGTGAGCGGGGACATCCATATTGCTGCCGATGCCAAAGAGAGGGTGACCACCAGAGCCGTAGGGCAAAACGCAGAGGAAGGCCGGGCTTTCGGCACGGCCATTGCCCTCACTGTGGGAGAGAGCTCTACGGAAGCTTATACCGCACGCGGTATAGATACAGATCGTAAAGTTATTATAGAAGCCAAAAACAGCGGGACGATCAACACCGAGGCTATAGCCGGTATCGGCGGCGGCCAAAAGGCGGACGATGAGACGCCGGAAAACGGGGTGGATCAAAAAATAGCCGATCAGAAGGCGCTGATTCAGGATAAACGCGAAGCGGTTACTGGTGAAGGCAAAAACAAAGAGGCGCCTGCGGCGGAGACCGGCGAAGGCCAAGCCCGGGTGGCGGGAGCGATCGGCGTCAGTTTGGTCACCGCCACTACCAGAGCGCGCATCGCCGATGATACCCAGATGTGGGCCGGCGCCGGGCTGACCTTGCGCTCGGCCGCCAACATAGATACGGCTGTGGTGGCCAATGGCAGCACTGTATCGGGCGGCGGCAGCGGCGCCGGTGTCGGGGCGGCGGTGGCCATCAACCAGGCTATCCTGACCAATGAGGCTTATCTTGGCAGCGGTTTTCATTATGCCGGTAACTTCACGATAGAGGCCATAACTTTAGAGACAGGCAGCGGCGAAAAGACCGACAAAGAGAGTTCGCACTCGGCGGAGGCCACCTCGGGAGCAGGCTCTGCCGAGGTGGGTGTTGCCGGTTCCCTGGCCATCAACCTTACCGAGAGCCGGACCATCGCCCGCACCGGCGACCAGGCACACCTTAGCAACGGTGCAGTGAATATTTCGGCTTCCGAGCAAGCCAAAAACATAGCCAGGGCTGTTCCGGCCAAAAGCCAGGTCGGCGGTAAAGAGGCAGAGGTGGGCGTTGGAGCTTCCGTGGCCGTCAACGTGGTCCTGGGGGAGACAGTGGCGGAAATTGGCGACGAGGCCATGATCGAGGCCAACCGTGAGGGTGCCGGAATAAGTGTGACGGCTAACGGGGATTATTCCGTGACCACTGAAGCGCATGGCGGAGCCGCCGGGGATGTGGCGGTTACTCCCGCAGTAGCCGTAACTGTAGCGGAAAGAGTCACCTTGGCGCGGTTGGGCGTTTCCGGTGGGAACGGTGCACAGCCCAACATTGCCGTTACTGACGGGGATCTCACAGTAAGAGCGCGGAGCAAAGAGAACATCACCACCACCGCCAAAGGTAGCAGCCAGGGAGGGAGTGCGGCCATCGGTGCCGCCGTGGCGGTGGCGTTGGTGGACGGCACAACGGAGGCAGTGCTGGCGTACCAAGTAGAATCACAGGGCAAAGTGACTGTTGAGGCCGCAAGCGCCGGAGTAGTGGAATCATCGGCTACGGCCGGCGCCAAAGGTGAGAAGGAAAAAGATGCCTCCACACCTGAGGACGGCGTGGATAAAAAGGTGAAAGAGCAAACCACTCTGGCGGAGAAAAAGCGCGATGAAGCCAAAGGCGGGGAGCGTGGCGCCGATCAAGGTCAAGGAGATCAAGGCGGCGGGGGGGCGTCCGGTGAGCCGACCGACCCCAAGCCGGCACCTTCAGCGGAGACGGGAGAAGGGAAGGTCGGTGTGGCGGGGGCGATCGGCGTCAATGTGGTCACCTCCACTACCAGAGCCCGCACTGCTGATGATATAAGCGTCAATGCCACCGGCAACTTCACTTTGCTCGCCGCGGCGAATAACGACACTAAAGTCAGTGCCGACGGCAGCACTGTATCGGGCGGCGGCAACGGCGCCGGTGTCGGGGCGGCCGTGGCCATCAATCAGGCTACCCTGACCAATGAGGCTTATCTTGGCAGCGGTAGTTTTCATGCCGACAGCATCACCATCGAGGCCAAAACCCTGGAGACCGGGAGCGGCGATAAGGCCGACAAAGAGAACGTGCACTCGGCGGAGGCCACCTCGGGGGCGGGCTCTGCCAAGATCAGCGTCGCCGGTTCCCTGGCCATCAATCTCACCGAAAGCCGCACCATCGCTCGCACCGGCTCCGGAACACTTCTCAGCAGCGGCAGCATAAAAATATCCGCCGCCGAGCAGGCCAAGAACATCGCCAAGGCCCTGCCGGCCAAAAGCCAGGTCGGCGGTAAAGAGACAGAGGTGGGCGTTGGAGCTTCCGTGGCCGTCAACGTGGTCCTGGGAGAGACGACGGCAGAACTCGGCGATGAGGGGGCGATCGACGCCACTCGTGAGGGCGCCGGTGTAGGTGTGGTGGCTACCGGAGATTACACCATAACCACCGAAGCCCAAGGTGGAGCCACCGGGGATGTGGCGGTGACTCCCGCGGTGGCCGTAACGGTAGCGGAAAGAGCCACCCTGGCGAAGCTCGGTTTTTCCGGCGGGAGCGACGGACAGCCTAATTATGCGATTGTCGACGGCGATATTTCAGTAGAGGCCATCAGCAAAGAAAGCATCACCACCACCGCCAAAGGAAGCAGTCAAGGAGAGACGGCGGCTATCGGCGCCGCTGTGGCCGTGGCGTTGGTGGACAACACGACAGAAGCAATACTGGCGTATCATGTCGTATCGCAGGGCCTGGTAAATATCGAAGCCAAGAGCATCGGGAAAGTGGAGACCGGCGCTGTTGCCGGCGCCAAAGGTGAGAAGGAGAAAGATGCCTCCACACCTGAGGACGGCGTGGACAAAAAAGTGAAAGAGCAGACCACCCTGGCGGAGAAAAAGCGCGATGAAGCCAAAGGCGGGGAGCGCGGTGCCGATCAGGGTCAAGGAGATCAAGACGGCGGGAGAGCGTCCGGCGAGCCGACCGAACCCAAGCCGGTACCTTCAGCGGAGACGGGAGAAGGGAAGGTCGGCGTGGCGGGGGCGATCGGCGTCAATGTGGTCACCTCCAACACCAGGGCCCGCACTGCTGATGGGGTAAATATCAGTGCTGCCGGCGACTTGACTTTGCAGGCGGCGGCAAATACCGACACCAAAGTTGCTGCCGACGGCAGCACCGTGGGGAGCGGCGGCAGCGGCGCCGGTGTCGGGGCGGCCGTGGCCATCAATCAGGCTACCCTGACCAATGAGGCTTATCTCGGGAGCGGCAAATTATACCGCCAAGAGTTTCACCATTGAGGCCAAAACCCTGGAGATCGGCAGCGGCGATAAAGCAGACAAAGAGAATACGCACTCGGCGGAAGCCACCTCGGGGGCGGGCTCTGCCAAGATCGGCGTCGCCGGTTCCCTGGCCATCAATCTCACCGAGAGCCGCACCATTGCCCGTACCGGCGCCCAGGCATATCTTGACGACGGCAGTGTGAATATTGCGGCCGCCGAACAAACCAAAAACATCGCCAAAGCTTTACCGGCCAAAGCTCAGGTCGGCGGTCAAGAGGCAGAAGTGGGTATCGGCGCTTCTGTAGCCGTCAATGTGGTCCTGGGAGAGACGACGGCAGAGCTCGGCAATGAGACGACCATCAGTGCCACCAGGGAGAATGCCGGGGTCAGTGTGACGGCTACCGGAGATTACACCATAACCACCGAAGCCCAAGGTGGCGCCGCCGGAGATGTGGCAGTGACGCCGGCGGTGGCTTTGACGGTGTCGGAGCGAGTCACGCGGGCGCAGCTTGGTGCTTCCGGGGAGAACGGCGCTCAGCCGCCCGGTATGGTCTATACCGACGGGAGCCTGACGGTGAAAGCGCAAAGCCAGGAGAATATCACCACCACTGCCAAAGGGAGCAGCCGTGGTGATACGGCGGCCATCGGCGCTGCCGTGGCGGTGGCGTTGGTAGATAACACGACGGAAGCGGCAGCGGCCCATGTCATTGAGTCGCCGGGCAAGGCGCCTATGATTATTGAAGCGACAAACACCGGGAAAGTGGAGACTGAAGCTATAGCCGGCGCCAAAGGTGAAAAGGAGAAAGACACCTCTACCCCTGAGGACGGGGTAGACAGCAAGGTGAGAGAACAGACCGCTCTGGCGGCGAAGAAACGGGAAGAGGCCAAAGCCGGAGCGGCGTCCGGCGAGCCGGCCGGTCCCATACCGGTACCTTCCGCAGAGACAGGGGAAGGCAAGGCCGCCGTGGCGGGGGCGATTGGCGTCAATGTGGTCGCTTCCACCACCAGAGCCCGTACCGCTGATAATATAAGCATCTCCACCAGCGGCCAATTAACTGTGAGCGCCGCCGCCAACACCGCCGCCATTGTTAGAGCCGACGGCAGCACTGTGACCGGCGGCAGTGGCAGCGGCGGCGGCAGTGGCAGCGGCAGCGGCAGCGGCAGTGGCACCGGCGTCGGCACCGGCGTCGGCGTCGGGGCGGCTGTAGCCATCAACCAAGCCACCGCCGTCAACGAGGCCTATTTAGGCAGTGGCTTATATAACGTAGGCGAACTGGCCATCACCGCCAAAACACTCGAAAGCAAGAACGATGCCGGCTACGGTAAAGAAAACATCTTTTCGGCAAAGGCTGTCTCGGGAGCAGGCGCCGACAAGGTCGGTGTGGCCGGTTCCCTGGCCATCAACCTCAGCGACAGCCGCACCTCGGCGCTGGTCGGTCAGGGTGTGGTGGTGGAGAGCCCCGCCGCAACGATGGAAGTGTCGGCTCAGCAATTCAGTTCATACGAGGCCATGGCGCTGCCTACCAAGGAAGAGGTAGGGGGCGGGACAGTCGGTGTGGGCGCCTCGGTGGCTGTGAACGTGGTCTTGAGTGAAACCTTGGCTGAACTGACCGGTGATGCCGAAATCGAGACCGACACCGTCAATCTCACGGCCATACATCAAAGCAATACTAATACTGTGGCACAAGCCGGAACGATCGGCGGCGTGGCTGTCACTCCTGCCGTCGCCGTTACCGTCTCCGAGCAAAAAAGCAGGGCGGCTACCAATGCCCAGTCGATCATCATAACAGACCAGCTCATCCTGGCGGCTGAACAGAATAATTTCGCGGCCACCCTGGCCAAAGGCCACAGCGAAGGTGCTGATGCCGCCATCGGGTCGGCGCTGGCCCTGGCGTTTGTGACGAACGACGCCTCGGCTGTCTTGGCCGGCATCATATCATCCGATGAGAATATTCAGGCAACGGCCAGGCAGGAGAGCAGAAGCACAGTTACCGCAGAGGCCGGTGCCAAAGGCGGCCAGGCAGAGGACGAAAACACCCCCAAAGACGGCGTTGACCAGAAACTGCAACAGCAGAAGGAGTTGGCAGAAAGAAAGAGGGAGGAAGCCGGGCAGGCCGGTGGCCGGATTCCGGCAGGCGAACTGGACAGTCTGCCGGCCGCACAGGCGGATGAAGGAAGTGTGAGCGTGGCCGGTGCCATTGGGGTGAACGTCTTCACCTCGGCGGTGCGGGCTTATTCAGCCGCCGACACCAACCTCTACACTTACGGCAGACTGGGCCTGGAGACTTATGGCCGCTATGCCACCAGCGTGATAGCCGACGGCAGTGTGGTTGAGGGCGGCGCCACCGCCGTGGGCGTCGGGGCCGCCGTGGCCATAAACAAGACCACCGCCGCCAATGAAGCCTATTTGGACCGCGGCCAGTATACGGCGCGGACCATAGCCGTTAGAGCCCAAATGATCCCCGGCATCTATAACCAATCCATAGCAGCGGCCATTTCCGGCGCCGGAGCAAATAAAGTCGGTGTGGCGGGCTCACTGGCCCTTCAACTCGTGGATACGGCCACTGCGGCTCAGATCCGGGACGGTGCGGTGGTCAATGCCGACGGCGGCGATCTGCAACTGATGGCGATAAGCCGTTCCGGACATGGTACGGTTGCCAGACCGGCGGAGGAAGGGACAAGCGGCACTACAGTGGGCATCGGCGCTTCGGTGGCTATTTTTCGGCACACCGATGCCACTGTGGCCGAAGTGGAAGAGAATGGGCTGCCGGCAAATCTACGGTTTCTCAGTATAGGTGCAGAGGCTGATCACAGCTCGGAGACGGAGGCGATAGCCGGGGCGAAAGGCGGTGTGGCTATCGATTCAGTGGTGGCCATGGCGGTGATCAACCAAAGGACCTACGCTGGCCTGGGTGCAGGCCAGCCGGTGCAGGCCACGCGGGATATAAATATCAAGGCAGATGACAAAGCCTATCATGGAGTGACAGCTATTGGCGATGTCGAGTCGAGCAATGTCGGCGCCGGCTCCTCCGTGGCGCTCCTCATCACGGATAGCGATATTGGCGCCGTCGCCATGAGGGATCTGCTGGCCGGAGGCTCGATCTACATCTCGGCTCAGGCCTACCGCAGATACGATGCGAGCGCGTCTGCCGGGGCTATGGGCGCTGCCGACAGAGAGATCGAAGAAGATGAAGAACCCAAGAATACCAGTTCCAAAGCTTTGAAGGATAACGCCGACTCTCAAAGGGGCACCAAAGAAGGCGGCAAGGTGCTGGTGGCGGCAGCAGTAGCCATGACCATTTTGGACGACGACGTCGAGGCTACCATAGACGGGTCGCTGACCGGCAAAGATGACATCATCCTGTCCGCCGTCAGTCATGCCAACTACAGCACCCGCGCCGACGGCTCCACCGCCAGCTGGGATAACGAGACGGGGATCAGCAATGCCGTGGCTTTGAACATCATCAGAAACGACACCACGGCTTCTGCAGCCGCCGGAAGCGAGATAGTAAATGCGGACAATGTGGTAATAAATGCGGTCTCCACCACCAACATGGATGATTCTTACGTTCACAAGCTGGCGGCGGAAGCGCTTTCCGGCGCCGGTGCCACGAAGGTGGGGGTGGCCGGAGCCTTGGCTGTCACCCATTCCATGGCTAAAACGCAAGCCTTTATCGGCAACGATGCGCAGCTGGAACAGGTGGGCGATGTGTCCGTCAGCGCAGATAATACCGGTCGGCTCTCAGTTAAAGCCTGGAGCGGCGGGGCGGGCGGTACAGGTGTGGGCGCTTCCGTGGCCACCATTGTTTCGGAGAACCAATACCGGGCCTATCTGGGCGACAATATCCAGGCCCAGCTGGGCAGCCTCTTTGTTTTCTCCCGCAACAACAAAGTCGACACGCCGGTGCCTTTTGAATATCGCAGCTTTGACGACCTGGAACTGGAGAACCTTTTGGGGCGGAGCAACTACTATACCGAGGCCCTCGCCGGCGCCGCGGCGAGCAAGGCAGCGGTGAGCGGCTCTTATGCCGTCAACGTGCTGGATGATACACTTGAGGCTTCCGTAGGTTTAGGGTCGGTGATCACCAGCAGGGGACCTGTGGGAGTGGAAGCTCAATATGATGCTACCGCCAGAGCCATCACCGGCAATGTGGCGTTAGGGTTCAAGGTCGGCGTGGGCACGGCCATGACCGATATAATCAATACCACTTCCGTCCGGAGCACCCTGGCGGATGATGTCTACATTTTGGGAGCGACTTCCATAAACGTCACGGCGGCGGCGGATACCGACATATCCTCCTTTGCCGCCAGTGCTGCCGGTACCGACCTGGTTGGGGTAGCCGGCGTCACCTCCTTGATAGTGTCCAATAACCAAGTCGAGGCTCTGGTGGGCGACAATTCCATCCTGATGACCTCCACAATGGTCGGGGAGTATTACGACAACCATTTTGGAGATGTGTATGTCAGGGCTATAAATAATTATCAAAGCCGGAACATCGCCGGCGATGCGGCCGGGGGACGTAATGTCGGCGTGGGCGGCTCCCAGGCCGTCAACACCATCGCCAATGAGACTGTTGCCGCCATCGGTAAAGGCGCGGGGATTGATGCCAACCACGGCCTCGATGTGGCTGCGTCCTCCACCCAGGATTTGTTCACCATAGCTGCCGGTGGAGCAGGTGGCGAAAAAGTAGGGGTCGCCGGGTCGACAACTGTCAACACCATCAACACCGTCACCCATGCTTATATCGGTGAGGGGGTCATAATCAATCCGGTGCGTCCGCTCATGCCGGTCGCTCTTGAACAATATATATCGATCACCGCCACCGATACTACCGATTTGACCAGCGTCGCCGGCGGCGCCGCTTTCGGCGGGAATGCCGGGGTGAGCATGGGCCTTGACGTCACGGTCTTCAACAAGAATACCCAGGCTTACGTGGCTTCTGCCACCGCCGATCCCACGGTGATCAATGTGCGCCATTTGCTCAAAGTAGCCGCGCAAGCCACCCAAAACTTCATCTCGGTTGTCGGCGGTGCGGCCGGATCGATCAACACGGGTGTCGCCGGAAATGTGTCGCTTTATACGGTGAACAACCACACTCTGGCCTATATCGGCAAGGCGGCCCAAGTGAGCAGCTACGGCCATGTGCTCATCTCCGCCGATGACGATAACACCATGCGCCTGATCGGCGGTCATGTGGCGTTGGCCGGTACGGCCAGCGTCGGGGCCTCTGGTGCCGTGGTGATTATCGACAAGACTACCAAAGCCTTTATAGATGAGAATGCTGCCGTTTCGGCCAAGGGTATGACTGCGGCTGTTATGGCGCATACCGGCCGTTATAACATCAGTTATGAACAGCTGGAAAGCGGCGACGGCCGGATTGAGAGACCGGATTACAACCTGGCCAACCTGACCGGCGATACTGAAGCGGCCGGCGACGACGTTTTTGACAATCAGTCGATGACCAAGCAGCGCAAGGCCGCCTTGCAGACGGAAGAGCGGAAAGGTCTCGCCGTCACCGCCACAACCAAGGATCATATTGAGAGCATTGCTGCCGGGGGCGCCGTGGCGGGAACTGCTGCCGTTTCCGTCGCCGCTACCGTCAGCACGGTATGGAACAATACGGAAGCGTATATTGCCAAAGGCGCCAGGATCAACATGGATAATGCCGGCGCCGCCGCCGAGCAGGCGGTGTTTGTCGGTGCAGGGACCGATTTCTACCACCTCGGGATTGCCGGCACCATTGCCGCCTCGGGGTCTGTCGGCGTGGGTCCCGGTACGGATCTTTCCTTTATATTTAACACCACCAAAGCCTATATCGGGGAGGCGGCCGTGGTCAACGCCGCCGGCAGCATTGAGATCGATGCCTATGCCCATGAGGATATTCTCTCTATTACAGCGGCGGCCGCCGGCGGGGGCATCGCCGGGGTGGCCGGAGGAGCAGCCATCAGCAATATCGAGAATTACACGCATGCCTATGCCGCCGCCGACACGGAGCTCGTGTCTTTGGGCAACATCAGGATCAGCGCCGCCGACATCACCGAAATGGACGTTATTACCGGCAGCCTGGGTGTGGGCGTGAGCGCCGGCGTGGGGCAGGCGCTCGATGTGGCCGTCATCAACAAAGATACCAGGGCTTATGTGGGCGACCGGGCAATGGTGGATGCCCGGGGTCACAATGGAGGTTACATGAATGTATACACCGGCGAGGTGGATGCCGCCGGCCACCGGGTGGCACAGAGCGCCAAAGGCTTATTGATAGAAGCCGGCAGCAAAGAGGACATTTTCAATGTGGTGGCGAGCGGCGGCGCCGGTATCTGGGCGGGAGTAGCCGGGGCTGTGACAGTGAACAAGATCAATGCCACGACTCTGGCTTATGCTGGTGATGAAGCCGTCATCAATCCCAACCGGGCGGCGGCCCACAGCGAGCAGGGGATCAACATTATCGCCGTCAATGATGTGATAGCCAAATCGATCACCGGCAGTGTGGGCGGAGCGTTCGTCGGAGTATCCGGGGCGGTGGATATCGGTATCATCAAAAACACCACCGCCGCCTATACCGGCCGGGGAGCATCGCTCTATGCCGCCGGAGATGTCGGCATCATCACCATGTCGGGTAAAAAATTGACCAACTACGCCTTAGGTCATGCTGGTGGCGCGGTCGGAGTGACCGGAGGTGTATCGATCTGGACCATCGGCGCTGACCTCGATCTGTCCATGCAGACACCTACCGGAGAGGGGAAGACGGTAGGAGATGCTCTGGAATTTGAGGATGGCGGCAGTGTGGAAGGTTTGATCGACCGCCATCTGTATGATACGGGAGAGTCCACGATGCGGCAGGCCGGTGCAGAGGCTGGCACGCAGGCCGGCGCTGAGGCCGGTTATGTGGGAAGGGCTTCGACCAGCTCCGGCGATGATGAGGACTCCAGCTTCGGAGCCATGGGCTTTGTTAATGTGGTGGATTTCCTCCTGGGCGGTTATATCAGCACTACCATTGAAACCATTGAATCGGTGAGAGGGATCGTCAACCAGGTGCTTTTCAGCCTGGCGGTTGCCGGTTTGGTAGGCGATGATGCAAATAGTGCTGGAAACCGGAGTTACATGCCGCAACAGTCCATTAGCGGCACTTACACCGCAAGTGAAACTGCCGCCGGTGCCGCCACCGCCGGTGTCCTCGCTCAGCCGTTCGGCGGCACCAGGGCTTTGCTGGGCGAAGGCACCACCCTGACAGGGCGTCATGCCGCCATTGTGGCCAGGGAGGATGTTATATACAACCAGACCGTGGTGGGCGCTTCCACCGGGGCGGCGGCGGCCGGTGCGGCAGTCGGTATTACCACATTGCGCAACCATGCCGAAGCTCAGGTGGGTATGGATGCGGCGCTATATCTGGCCGGCACCCTCAAGGTCGGCTCAGTGCTTACGCAAAAACAGGATATCGATACTATTGCCGGCACGCTGGGCTTCTTCGGCAGCCTCGGCGGTACTGTAGCCGGTGTGACCGACACCGGTTCCTCCAAGGCTACCGTCGACGCCGGGGCGGTGATCACCGGTGGCGGAGATATCCTCATATCGGCCGATACGGTGCATCAGACCGACATTTTAGCCGTCAATGCCGGCATGGCGATGGGCGCCGTCAACGGTACTGTGGTCTGGGGTGACAACAGCGGCCAGACGCAGGCCTTGATCGGCAGGGATGCCACCCTCACGGCAGGCGGAACACTGGCGGTGGGTGCCACCTCAAAGAATGGCGTTAAGGCGCAGGCCTATGCGCCTTCGGTCGGCGCTTTCCTGGGTATCGGAGCCGTCTGGGCCAGCCTTTTTGACGACCACGCCACGACGGCCAAGATTCTTGGCAGGAGCGAGATCGCTCAGGCCGGGGCGGTGCAGGTGCAGGCCTCCCATACGCCCTACCTGGATGTCTACGCCATTGGCGCCGGCAGCGGCGCCGCGGCGG
>DULU01000061.1 GCA_012840225.1 Bacillota bacterium | reverse complement strand
TTCCCTTGAAATGAATACCGCCGTCTACCACCTTGAAGTCCGCCACGCCCGGCAGAAAATAGATGGTTTTGTCGTTCCAGGCAACGACAGATTCCTCTTGAATTGCCCTGACATCGGAGATGCCCACCGCCAGATAAGCCCGGTCCCACTGTACGTCAATCGGATCGATTCCCAGCTCCTGCAGATCAGGCTGGACAAACTCGCCTGCGGCGGTCAACAGCAATTTATAAACGGGTACCGAAAAGATCCCGCGGGTCCGCACCTCTGAATCGACGGTACCCTGATACTGCAATTGCTGCGGCAGGAAGATAGCTTGACGTGTTTCAGACCGCACCACTCGCTGGCCGCTCGCCTGGGTCTCCGTCCATTGGTATGTATACGGCACAACCAGCGCCGGGCCGGTGATAGTTTGCTTTTTACCCCATTTGGCAGATACTTCCCCGACGACGCCGGCGTGCCTACTCTGCCGATCGGAAATTTGGCCATCGATCATGACGATGGGAATCTGCAAAAGCTAAGCCAGTATGCCGATCAAAGCAAGCTTTAGCAATTGGGAGTTGCGAGCTGAGGAGTATATCTCACCTGCCTTATCCGGCATGCCACCCACCTCTGTCATCTATATGTGGGAAATCCTTGCCCGATTATTTTTTGCTGCGGCGTGCGTAATCCTCCTCTATTTTCGCATTCCAGTCTTCCTGAACCATGCCCGATTTGCGATAATTCTCAACCACCTCACCGGCCACTGCGAAGTTCAGCATCACTCCCAGCGCATCGGCATGGTAGTTTTGCGCCCGATTGCGGGCTATGCCGAATCTCCCGGCGACCTCAATGGCATCGATATTGGCACCCAGAAATATAAACTCCCAGCCAAACTCGTTTTTCTGCCGCTCCACCATCTTTTTTACTGTGTCGTAATCATATTCCCGGCTGGAATTCTCCATCCCGTCCGTGATGATCACGAACAACACTTTGTCGGCCCGATACTCCTCGGCAGTATGCTTCTGGACGTTGATAATCTTGTGGATTGTTGTGCCGATGGCGTCGAGCAGCGCTGTTGTCCCTCCCACTTCATATTCCTTATTGGTGATGGGCGACACAGCCTTAATGTCGATACGGTCGTGAAGCAATATGTATTGATGATTGAAGAGTACCGTGGTGACGCACGCCTCACCGTCGACCAGCTTCTGCTGGGCCAACATGGCATTATACCCGCCAATGGTATCCGACTCCAGCCCGGCCATCGAGCCGCTTCTGTCGAGGATAAAGACCAACTCCGTCATTTTAGCCATATTGACAACCTCCTCATGGGTATCATCATGGCTATAGAATAGCTTTCTCAAAGGACAGGATGGTCGCCTGCCGGGCGACAAAATGCCATACCGAACCATAAGGCCATGTCTTGTGCCGGGCCGGTCATCCGCCCAAAAGCGGCTGGTCGTATTTGAACAGAACCTGGTTGATTACAAAGACGTCGTAAATACCGTTCTTTATAAAGTACTCGATAATCACATCGAACTTCGAGCTGTGCGAAAGGGAGTATCCGGCACGCCTCAGGAGATCGTTCGTCTGCGGCAAGGTGAGCTCCAAGGCGATCGCCAGGGCCAGGACTGTCCGCTTGCTCGGAGTATACGAGGCATTGCTGCGGATTTTGGAAAAGTGCCTGCGGTCGATGTTTGCTTTCTTATAAACTTCTACGTCCGTTTTGCCTTTGCTGTCGATCAGCTTCAATAGCGTTTGCGAAAAGGACTCATCAAGCCTGTCAACTATTTTGTCGAGGCTGCTAAGGAGATGATCAGGAGCCGAATATAATATCCCCGAGCAGCTTTCTCTTTTAAGGTCGGCGGTTGTTTCGCGCACCTGGTAATCTAAAAAACGCTCCTGCGCCAGGCGCGGCAACTCCTCGGCAGTATATACATAGTGTTCATCGATATAAGCCCGAACTTTACCGAGCAGTTTTTCCGAAATTTCAAAAGCCGCCCGGTCGAACACGACAAGGTAGATGATCATCTCTTCTTTCAGCAGAAAATCTACAATGGCGGCAGTGGCCACCTGGAGCGCTTTGCCCTTGGGAAAACGGTATGTGCCGCTGGCGATCAACGGGAAGGCAATAGACTCGCAGCCGGCTTCTTTGGCCAGTTTCAGCGAATTTTCATAACAAGAGCGCAGAAGAGCTTCTTCCCCATGCCGGCCGTCTATATATATTGGGCCGGCTGTGTGAATGATATATTTCGCCGGCAACCTGAAACCTGGGGTGATGACGGCATCGCCGGTGTTTATCGGCGCCAGTTGGTCGCAGGCCTTTTGCAGCTCTGCAATGCCTGCTGCTCTGAAAATGGCCCCACATACCCCGCCGCCCATTTTCAGATAAGTGCTCGCCGCGTTGACAATAGCGTCCACGTCCATTTTGGTGATATCGTTGCGGATAATTTCAAAAGGCATATTACCCTCCTTCCGGATTGGTCGATCTTAACATTTCGGTGAATCAGCAATATACCCTTTAGGTTCACAAGGTACAGCAAATATAAACTGCTATAGGCACCTTTCCTCAGATGCCCTCAGATACCGCCGACAAAAGTCCACCAGCCCAGCCCTCCCAGCCTGGATATGTCTGACCAGTTACCACACAGAGCCATGACCGGAAGGGCTCTTTTCATTGTAAATTAATTTCTGCGATGTAAAGGAGTCGGATGGCTTTCTCCGAAAGTGAAATTGCACACACATGCCGATAGGCTATTCTGCGCAAGCGGGGAGGGAGTCATCCGATATCCAGCCATCAGAACCATCTCCGGCCAGGAAGCACTACTTTCCTGTGGCTCATATGCGGCATCCTGTTCGTCCTGGCGGCGCTGCTCGTTCCGGCAGGCACCGTCCGGTACTGGGAAGCCTGGCTGTTCGCTGCCGTGCTCTTCATCCCCATGACTCTCTTCGCTATCCATCTGTTGCGCCACCATCCGCAACTTATGGAAACCGCGGGAGCTCCCCGGATATGTAGCGTATTGCTGGAAGGTAAGATATCGTCTGATACCCTGGATCTGGTAAATATTTGATCCGGCAAATAAAAAGAAGGATGTTGAGTTATATGAAAAGCATCAATGACCCGCAACCCCAGCACACAGGAAGTGTTTCACCCGGAAGAAGAAGGCTCAAGGTTTTCCTCATCATCTTCTGTGCAGCCCTTGTTGTATTCTGCGTCGGCTCTTTTGTCGCAATTAAAACCCTCTATGACGGCAATTTCCCCAGAGCCGGGAGGTCGCAATATTCTACATATCTTCAGTTCGAGGACGCACCTGAGTATGAGAAAGAAGTGGTCCACTTTATGTCGGGCCGGAACACCTTGACAGGTTACCTTTTCGGTGACGGCAACGAAAAAGGCCTGGTAGTAATAGCTCACGGGCTGGGGAGCGGCACGGAAAACTACCTGCAGGAGATCATCTACTTCGTGGATCATGGCTGGACCGTCTTTGCCTATGACTGCACCGGAAGCTACGCCAGCGAAGGCCGGAGCACGATGGGGTTGGCCCAATCGCAGCTTGATCTCCATGCCGCCCTTACATACATAAAGAGCCGTGATGATCTAGCCCACTTACCTATAATGCTCTTCGGGCATAGCTGGGGCGGGTATGCTGTGGCCAGCGTGCTCAGCTATGATCACCCCATCACCGCCGTGGCCAGTGTAGCAGGGTACAACACACCTATGGAAATGTTGATCGAAGAAGCGGGAAGAATTATGGGAGGGTTGGCCTACCTGGAGTATCCCATCATGTGGTTGTACCAAACCATCCTTTTCGGCAAGGCCGCCTGGATCTCGGCGGTTGACAGCATCAATAAAGCCGGAGACACGCCGGTCATGATCATCCACGGCGATAACGATAAAAAGATAAGCTACACCGGAGCCGCCATCATCGCCAAGAGAAGCAAGATAACCAATCCCAACGTGGTTTACAAAACCTGCAGCCAAGAAGGTCACAACGGTCACAGCGATTTGTTCTATTCCGAGGCCGCCATCAAATACAGGGCGGAAAAGAACCGGGAATATAGTGAGCTGACGGAGAGATACGGCAGAGAGATACCTGAAGATGCCAAAGCTGCCTATTATCAAGGGATCGACAGATTCCTGTGGCACGAGCTGGACAGCGCCTTTATGAACGACATCAACCGGTTCTTTGAGGAGGCGTTGAAAAATCACGCCGGCTAGCAGCTCGACACTCAATATCAAAGCAGCGCCAACAACCGGTCATGTTCGTCTTTATAAAAAAGGGTGACGGCATCGGCCAGCTTAGGTAGGGACATATTTTCGCTCATCGCAGAGGCCTTTCTTCCGGCCGGCATCGTTAAGCTGAATAGCCTGATCCTGCGCTTATACGAATAATGAACCTGGAATTGGCCCGGCTCATCCAACCAGATGTGCAATATTCGCCCGTCGCCCGGAACGAAGCCGATGCCGGGAGGGCAAAAATCTTTCTTCGCCCTCTCCAGTTGCCGCATGATCTCAAGCTCGGATTCCCAGTCATATTGCTTAATAAACTCGATCGCAGCGGCAAGAGGGGTAGGTGGCCGGTCTTCCGTCTGATAGTTCGCATGCTGGATCCAAAATGGTATGGCTATGTCCTGCACTTGTTAATCCTCCATCTCCCTGTCAAAACTGATGAGTTCATTGAAGATGCGGATGGCGAAGGCATCCGTCATGCCGGAGATGAATTCCAGCGCCGCTCTATGGCGTTCGGTGCGATCGTTCAGATCGTACACCGGGCGGTTTTTCATCCCATCCGACCTCGGGCATATGCTCGGTTCACCATAGTCGCTCAACCAGTTGCTGAAATGATATTCAAGCAGCGGACTGCTCTTCCGGAGTTCGGCGAGGGCTGCAGGAATGTGCTTTATTTCGGCTTGGCACACCGTCTTAAGTTTACTGTATATAGATTCGAGAATCAGTCGGGCATATTTCTTGAAGCATTCCAGGCGGTCGGAGGTGTAGATGTTGTCCTCGTTATATTTCTTGATGACCTTGATCAGCTCCAAATAGCGGGACGAGAAGCGCAGCCCGTCTTCCGGCGTGCTGTTTTCCGCCAGATCCATGACGAAATTGTGGATCAAGGCCGTGTTGCTGACGCGTTTTTTCTCTCCTAGGATCCGGGAAATAATGGTTTCCAATTCTTGGATATTCCGTTCGTTCAGAATGCCTAAAGTGCGGGCATCTTCAATGTCGCGTCCCAGATAGGCGATTTTGTCGGCGATCTTGACCACACACCCTTCCCAGGTATATGGAGCCGGGCGTTTATCATGCCGGATTTCCCATAGATCGATGCGTTCCTTTTTGCTTCTCGGCCGCAGGTAATCCTCATCCACTTCACCGCAGTGACAGACAATGCCGTCCCGCACCGCATAGGTCAGATTCAGATTGCGCTTGCAGTTCTCCGGATCCGGCAGCAGTTCGATATAATCCACAAAGCGAAGGCTATTGCGCTCGTGCCAGAAAACCTCGCCTATCTCATCCGGCTTCTTGGCAATTTCGGACAGAATGCGCTCGCCCTCATGTCCGAATGGAGCATGGCCCAGATCATGCCCTACAGCAATGGCCTGCACCAGCTCACCATTCAAACCCAGCACCTTGGCTATGTTGTAGCTGATGGCCGCTACATGATTCACATGCTCCAGGCGCGTGCAAATGTGGTCATGCCTGGTGGCAAAGAAGACCTGCGTCTTATGCCGCAACCGGCGATACGCCTGGGTATGGATCAATCTGTTATAATCCCGCAGGAATGGACCCCGCGGATCAGGACGGCGCTCATAGAGCCGGTCAAAACGTGCGATTATATCCTCATCATCTTCCCTGGCAGCATGAGCGGCAAACCGGCGGTTCTCCATTGGAAGCTACCTGCTCCTTTCCTTCTTTCCTTCCCCTATTTTCCTTCCCATTTTTTCTTTTTGCTAGCGCCTGCACCCCACGAACTGTCTCACCTCAAACTTGCCGGACGGCTCGATCACAGCATAGCGCTCGGACTTTTCGCCGGATGTACAGCGGGGATGGAAATAAACATCGAGACTATCCAGCCAATGACTGATGCTCTTGGGTTCTTGGGCTTGGGGGGAATTATCGTCATAATAAAATGAAACAGTACTGGAGTTACTGGTGACTAAGGCGCGCGGATCATCTTTGCCAAAGTATATTTCGACATAATCATGGTTGCCGAACCGGGCCAGCACCGAATAAGCCGGTTGGCCCCGAAAGCCGGCTTGCTGCCATACCGGCATAATAATGGTTTCGAGCTTGGAGTCTGTTTCCCCAATCTCCAGGCCAAAGGCACGCAGTTCCACTCTTCGTCCGGGAGTAGCTTCACGCCACTCATATAGCCAGGTATGTTGGGCTATAACAGCTGAAGCTTCTTCATATAGCTTCAGGAAATCATGCCAATTATATTGTGGCAGATCGTTATGGAGCGGATTCCACCATCTGATTGAATTGATAATCCCTTTATTGCTGGCAAACATCTCAATATAAAGCGATTTGGGAAATAGACTTACATTTCCTACTCTCGCTTCATCAAAAGCAAAATCCTGCTTCATGGCTTCAAAACCGGCTAGATTACGACACATTTGCCAGCCTATCACGTCGCTTTCATCAATCTTGTTTGTTGCCGGTATGGCCAGCAGTTGGCCTATGGGAGTGTCGGATGGCGGTGGAAGTTGGGGTTGGGGTTGAAGTTGGGGTTGAAGTTGGGGTGATGAGGTTTGGCTCTCTTGTCTATCAGCCGGCCAGGGTTTTTCCTCCGCCTGCGCAAAACTCTCAATGTAATTACGATATTTTAATACTGCTGCTTCTTTTTCGGCGGGAACATGCAGGCTATCTTTGGTTCTCAGGTCGACCGCCTGCCAATACTCTTCTTCCGTCAGCACCACTTCGTCTATGACATTCCCGTTTTGCACTTCAAAAACAACATAAGCGGCATATCTTTCGACGTAGAAGTTACCCGGATAATATGGATTACGATGCCATTCTTTATATTGACCGAAGCGGCCGAGCAGGATGCCGGAAAACCAGACGGCAGACACTTGGGCGGCATTAGGTTCGACATCAAACAGCCAGTCCAGGGGGATGCCGATCTCGTCTACCAGCACGCCGGTCAAATATAGCTTTCCTTCTTTGATTTCCCAAACAGCTATATGCCCACGGTAGATGGCTGTGGACAAAGGCGGGAACGGGTAGACATGACTATAATATAGCTCAAGCGGCGAAGGAAAGAGATAACTTGTATCTAGTTCACCTACCTCGTCGCCGTAGATGAGTATATCCGGTATTTGCTGGGTAGCGGAAACAGCGCCGGCGCAATAGGCCAAAATGAGCAAGGTGCAAAGCAAGGTGAAGGGCAAATTGCCGAGCGGGTGGCTGAGCCATTGGCCGAGCTGATGGCTGAGTTGATGGCCGAGCTGATGGCCAAGCCGGCTACGCTGGCGCTCCCATATACACATAGACATTATATAATCCTCCCTCCTGATACACAGGTGAATTGCCTCAACTGCATCCATACACGACCATGATACCATTTTCTTGCTGATTAATGCAGTCAACTGTACACAAATAACTGCATGTAGTGAATGAGTTTTCGTGCCACAACGCTGATGACATCGAATGTGAACCCCTTAGCTGTCGAAAGAGACCTAGCGACTCTCTATGGAGAACCGCCCGTCGGCCGGCATGTCCATTTCTTACCCCAAACATGGAAAGAGGCTGTGGTGGTGTCCAAATTGTGCCACAAACTTGCCTGGGGTGTCCAAATTATTCCCTTAAGGTTTCGGTAGGGGCCATGGTGAGCGGTTTCAGGGAAAAAATGGAAGGCATTCCGCCAAGAATTGCCACATACTGGAAATTTCCCCACTCCATCGACCCGACACCGACCGGTTGCGGCAAAAATTGGACACCTCCCCACCCCACCCGGTCAGATGGCGGTATTATTTGGACACCACCTCACCAAGTCCGGCAATGTGTGGTGGCGTGCGGAGTATTCTTTGTATGATTAGATAATGAATATAGACATGCCTTGAGCTGCTGATATAACTCAGCCAACTGCAAACTCCCTGCGTAAAGGTGATTGTTCTCCATCGTCGTGCCTGGTGGTGCATCAATTACGCCTCGCTCGTGTGGGCGCCCGGATCATCCGGAACGGCCAGATCCCCCGAGGGAGGAGAGATGGAGAACCTCCCGTCCACCGGTGTGTCCATTTATTACCGTAAACATTGAAGGGGGCTGTGTGGGTGTCCAAAAAGGGACGCAATTCAACCGGGGGTGTCCAAATTATTCCCTTAAGGTTTCGGTAGGGGCCATGGTGGGCGATTTCAGGGAAAAAATGGAAGGCTTTTCGCCAAGAATTGCCATATACTGGTAATTTTCCCGCTCCATCGACCCGACACCGGCCGGTTGTGGCATAATTTGGACACCTCCTCACCCCACCCGGTCGGATAGAGGAATTATTTGGACACCACCTCACCAAGTCCGGCAATGTGTGGTGGCGTGCGGAGTAATTCTTTGTATGATTAGATAATGAATATAGACATGCCTTGAGCTGCTTATATACCTTAACCAACAGCAAACTCCCTGCGTAAAGGTGGTCATTCTCCATCGTCATGCTCCACCTGAGTGGATGCCCGTATCATCCGGAACAACCAAATCCCCGGGGGAGGATATATGAAGGATGTGAAGTGGAAGGGCTCTC
>DULU01000143.1 GCA_012840225.1 Bacillota bacterium | reverse complement strand
TATAGGCCAACAGCTGGAGGCTTTGGCCGGGAGAATTGCTCATTGTACAGGCCAGCCTGTAGTGGCGCCACCTTTCCAGGCACCTGGTCTGGAAGCCATTCAGGAGCATCTGGCCGGCCTGGACCTACCTCGGGACGGCATGGAGCAGTTGTATGATCCTGTTTCCGGCCGTCCGCTGGGCCGCCGCAGCCTGGTGGGATATGTATATTGGCTGGTGCTCAGCCAGCGGGCCCGCCCGGCCATGCATGTATTTACCAAGGGAGAGCAAGGCCAGCTGATGGGGCGCATGGAATATGCTGTCCTACGGGATGCTGGAGCATATGGATTTATTGCCGAGCAGTTGCATACCCGCTCCACCAGAAATCCGGATACGTCTTCGTTACCTGCCCGCCTAACAGCAGCCAACGGCGAAATGGAGTCGCCTGTCCTGCCCACTCCTACCCCTGCTTTTGTTGAGCTGCAAAAGCGTTTGGCCGCCGCAGGAGTGCATGCCGAGCTGGATGAGAATCATTGCGTAAAATTTAGTATAGAAGCCTCGTCGGGGGAGAAAATCGTGTTTGCCCAGCCCATCCCCCATCCCTGGCTGCCTGAACTACAGATGAAGGAGATAGGCATAATAGGCAGAGTCGGTTGTGGGGGAGATATCCCTGGATATGAGGCTTTGAAAGCCGCCAATGTCCGGCTGTATAAAGCCATCGCCGGCCGGTCGCCGGCCAGTTTGGTACAGCAGGCGGCCGAGCAGCTGGCGGTGTGCGTGCGTCAGGTTTGCGACCAACTGGTGCGAGCCGAAGATGTGCACCTGCGGGAACGAGGGCTCTTTAGTGGGCGGGCGGTTATTTCCCCGGCTATGGATCTGGGCGCTGAGCAGGTGGGTGTGCCTGAAGAAATGGCCTGGCAGCTCTTTTGCCCGGCAGTATTATCGGAATTGAGCGGTGCAATCTTAAGCGATGCTACCTCAAGCGGCTCTACAACCGCTACCGGCGAAACCGGCGAAGCAGCCAAAGAGTTGGCTATCCGCAGCGAGGCGGCGCAGAAAGCTCTTGATAAGGTTATGGCCCGTTCATGGGTGGTAATTAACCGGGCCCCTACCACAACTCCGACCGCCATTATGGCCTTCCGGCCTGTCAGATGCAGTGGACATGTGATTCGCCTCCACCCGATGGTTTGCGAGTGGCTCAACGCCGATTTCGACGGTGACCAGGTCGCTATTTTCCTGCCGGTTACCAAAGCCGGTCAACATGATGCCGAGCATAAACTGTCCATAAAGGCTCATCTGGAGCGCCAGCCAAATCTATTGGAAAAGCTCTTGCCTCGTGATGAAGCTATGTGGGGATTGGCTTGGTTGTCGCTTGAGGAGCGCGGACGCAATGAATTTCATGACTTGTTCGGCAAAAAGTTACATCTGGCTGCAGGATATCTCAATCGCAGCACTTTACACGAACAGTGCCGCCGCGTGCTGTTGGAAGAAGGAATAGATGCCGTCCTGGAACTGGTAGAGTCTTTATGGCGCATAGGTTTTGCTGCCGCCAAAGCCTCAGGCGCCTCATTTAGCCTGTGCCCCAAGCACGAAGCCGGTGGATTGCCACCAGCTGCAATTGCGGCAACTCCGGCAACTACGACAACAGCCACAGCCGCCTCCTCAGACATTGATCGAGACAACGAGATACAACTAGCCGATTTGGCCGCCAGAACCGACTTCCGGGCTGAGGATCTGGGTCCGCAGTTGCTGGCGGTTAAGTGCGGTGCCCGAGGCAATATTAACCAGTTGGCGGCACTCCTCTTTGGCGGGCGCGCCCTCACCTCATCCGACGACAGCCGGCTATTCATGCGCAGAGGCTATCTAGCAGGTCTTTCATACGAGGAATGGGTAGCTGCGGCAGCCGACACCTGGCGTCGCTTTGTCCAGTTCCAAGAAAGTTGGGAGCGCATGGCAGAAACCGCACATACCCAAATGGAAGCTGGTGATCACTACGGCGTGTTTGCCAGGGCCCGCCGCTCCTCCCGCCCCGGTGTGGTGTTTGCCCGGGCTGCGGTCAACCGTGAAGTGGATCCCTTGGCCGATATCGACAGCCGCTTATTTGTCGGGGTACCTCCGCTGATTTAAGCCATCGGCAGGCAGTCATTGAAGGGAATTGTGAAGCCCTATTGAATGAGCATAGTCGTGCCCGGTCAGATCTTGTAATATCCAGAGAGAGCTGGGCAATTGCTCAGAATGCCGGGCCAGATTCATCTTTCCATATGAGAATATAGCTCGGCTTGCTATGCTGAGGGCAAGGAAGCAAGGAAACAGTAACATAAGCATTAGGTAAGGTAGTTCTCGTGCGTTTTCTGCGCTTTTACCCACCGACAGGAGGTAACGGTCCATGAGGATTTGGCGGCATCATCTGGAGGGGGATGAGTTTGGGCACATGGCATGGTCTCTTGACCACCTTGGCTTCGCTACCTGGGCTCCTACCCGGGATGAAGTGCTAGCACGCGTGCCCATGAAATTTGTCGAGTATCAGCAATGGCTTGGCAGACATGGGCTACCTCCGAGCAAAGAGGAAAGAGCAAATAGCCTGGAGATTGTGGAGGAGATTTTCGGTGACGAGGTGGCGTTCCAGGAAGATATGCTCCCGGCAGCTGCGGCGGAAATAACCTACTGCAAGCGGCTGCTCGAACTAACCCGCTCCGATCTTCTGTCTGTCGTTGCGGAGCTCGACGACAAGGTGATGGACTGGGATCCGCCATACAAAAACTTTGCTTCTTTTGCCTCGTGGCGCACCATCCGGCAGATTCTGGCCCATATCGCTTGTACGGAGATAGGGTACTACCTGCCGAAGATAGGATGGCAACCAAATTTAAAGCCGAAGGATCTGCGGGAGAGCTCCTGGCATGAGCAGTTGCAGCTGAGCCGGAAAGAAACCCATCGTTTTTTGGATGAACTGTTGGCTGCGGAAGACAAAACGCGCATCAACAAATCCGCTATACCCGTTGAGGCCTGGTCCGTGCGGAAGGTACTGCGCAGGCTGGTATGGCATGAGCTGCTGCATTGGAAGAACATCCGGCGTATCGTCAGAGACTATTATGGACAGGTGGGCTCTCAATAGATGGCTGATGGGGAGCGGCGGCAGGGGAGTGGGGGAGGAGCGCAAGTGGGGATCACAATCTTCTCCCCGCAGGACGGGGAGCCTACGGATGAGCAGATCATATCCTTCTGGCGGTTGGTGTTCTCACCGGAGCAACTGCGCTGTAATCCCGATGACAGTCCGCATTTGGCTCATTGGGATGAACAGCGCATCCTGCAATTCTACCGGGGAAACCTGGCTAAACGCACCAACCAATGCGGTGTTTGGGCGATTGAGGAAGAGAGGTTTCGGCTTGCTCTTGCTCGGGGAAATCAAGGCGACGGCAAGGAAGAGGTCAGATCCTCTTCGGCAAGTTGCTGACAGGATAGTTGCTGGCCGGATAGGTTCCCAGCATGGTGTCTTTGCTGCCGCAAGGAGATGTGGTGCTAAAGAGGTGTGATTCCATTGGACATCATCCTTGGCAAATCATTTCCCGGCCATAATTTTCCTGAAGAATTCCACCGCCCCTTTCACCTCATTTTCATCCGGATGACCTTTGGCTATGCCGCCGATCATCTTGAGAGGGCCGAAAGTATCGTATCCCCTGCAGCCATATGTTCCGAGCAAGCGACCTGACCTCTCATTAATAATCTGTTCCATTTCTTTGGTGTTGGCCGCTCTCAACCCGTATGTGTTTATCAGAAACACCTGCTTATTGCTGGGCAGGTTGTTCCTGGCAAATTCAACGACTCTCTTGTTGAATTTGCCGAAATACGTGCCGGAGGCAAAACCGATGATGCCATATCCAGTCAGGTCCGCCTTGTCGTGTTCTACCACATCGATCAGCTCAATATCGGCGCTGTCTTTGATGGCGTCCAACAGCTTCTTTGTATTTCCATGATGCCTGGAAAAATAGGCAATGGCCGCTTTGGCTTTCGTTTTTCCATCCATAAGCCTAATAACTCCTTTATGAACTTTATCAACCTATTTATCTACCCTCGACATCAATACCACACACTCCACATGGCTGGTGTGGGGAAACATATCGACGGGCTGTACCACGGTAGGGCGATAGCCGGCTGAGCTCAGGAAGCGCAGGTCTCTGGCCAAGGTGGCTAAGTTGCAGGAAACATACACCCAGCGCCGGGGCTGCCAGGACAGGGCGGCGGTCAGGAACTGCTCCGAGCATCCGGAACGTGGTGGATCCACCACCAATATATCAGGTGGTCCATAGCGGGTCACGATTTTCCCCGCTGTCTTTTCCACCTTGCCGGCGGAAAAATGGACGTTGCCGAGGTCATTCAGTTCAGCATTGACTATGGCATCAGCTACAGCTTCCTCCACCTCCTCAATGCCCCAAACCATACCGCCGGCTTGAGCCAGATACAAGGCGATGCTGCCGGTGCCGCAATAGGCATCAAGGGCGAACAGATCCGGGCCGGGTTGAGCCAGGGCCATGACAGTATTAAATAGATTGGCTGCTTGTGTAGGGTTGACCTGGAAAAAAGAAGAGGCCGAGATCCGGAAGGTGATAGATCGACCATGGGCAGCCGGCAAGTCTTCTTCGATAAAGTTCTGCCCCCAGACGGTGATGTTTTCTGGTTCCGGCCCTTGTTTCCGGTTTCCGGAAGGCATGGAAATGCTGAGCGTTAAGCCTGCTAGTCCGGGTATGTCGACTTTCATCTCATGGGCCAGTTTAGTCACTTGGGCGGCCGTTTGCTGCTCCGCCAACCTTTTACCGCCGGCCAGCGTCAGGAGTAACTGTTTCCGGGCAAAGGACACCCGGCAGATGATCTGCTGCAAACCGCCATTTCCGGAGCAAGGTATACTGTACTTAGGCAAGTGCGTCTTCAGGAACTGCACGGCCTGATTGATGAGAGGATGCATCAGGCGGCAGCGCTCGCCGAGCGGTACCAGGTTGTGGGAACCGGAACTGTAAAAGCCGATTTTTACGGTGCAGATGCTCTCTGTGTTGCTGCCGCCTCCAGCCGCCGCCACTTTGAACTGAGCCTTGTTGCGGTAATGCCATATCAAAGGTGAGGGAATGATCGGCCGTACCGGCAGGGAGGTGAGTCCGCCGATCCTGGTGAGGACCTCATGCACCCGCCGTTCTTTCCAGGTCAGCTGGGCCTGGTAGCTCCATTGCAGCAGCTGGCAACCGCCGCATTGGCCGAAATCAATGCACATGGGATCTACCCTGTCAGGTGAGCCTTCCAACAGCCTTTCCAACCTGGCGCGGACGTAATTTTTGTGCACTTCGGTTATTGTGGCTTGGATCCTGTCGCCGGGCACCACCCC
>DULU01000060.1 GCA_012840225.1 Bacillota bacterium | reverse complement strand
GCCGACCGGCCGCCCTTCATGCTCATAAACAGCCCAGCTTTCATAGACCAGGGTGTCTGCTGCCGCCGGAGCTCCCCACCCCAAAAGCGCCAGCATAAGTGCGAAGATCATCAATTTTGCCATGCCTTTGCCCATTGCCGTCATCTATTTGTAACCTCCTCAGCCATCTGTTTACATTTATTTGTTCGGTATCATAAGGATATAAACCTTGCTGCAAACATGGTGGGAATGATGAACATATTTGCGGTCCGGGAAAAGGTGGAGAACGGAAGGTTCAAGGGAATGTTCATTGTTCTGCCCGGACACCCGGCTCCATAAGCTTGACATGAGAGTCGGGAGGGAGATGGCAAATGCTCAGCATCATCTGGGCCGGGATGATCATCCTGGCAGTTGCTTATGCCGCTGTTACGGGCGGCGCCGAGGAGATAACCACCGTCCTGTTTGCGCAAGCAGCGAGGGGGGTGACCATGGCGCTGGAGGTGATGTCGATCATCACGGTCTGGTTCGGCCTCAGCCGCATAGCCGCCAAGGCCGGTTTGCTGCCGGCCTTCGGCCGCCTGATCGCACCCTTGATCCGCCCGCTTTTTCCCGGTGTGCCGGCGGGTCATCCGGCCATTCCGGCCATGGGCATGAACCTGGCCGCCAACCTGCTCGGTCTGGCCAATGCGGCCACGCCGTTCGGTCTGGAAGCCATGCGAGCGTTGCAGCGGCTGAATCCGCTGCCGCGCACAGCCACGCCGGCCATGGTCACTTTTCTGGTGCTGAACAGCGCCTGCGCCACCTTGGTCCCCTCAACGGCCATTGCTCTCAGAGCCAATGCCGGCGCCCAGCAACCCAGCGCCATCATAGCTCCGGCCTTTCTGGCTTCCTCAGTGGCTCTGGCGGCGGTGCTCATCATCGATCGCCTGTGGCGCTGGAGATATAGGCGGGAAAAAGTTGCCGGCAGTCGGAGCCGACCGGGGAAGGGAGGAAGGCGATGATGACGGCCACGGCGCAGGTTACGGCCCTGATTGTACCGGCATTGGTGGTGGTCGCCTTGCTCGCCGCCTTGCTCCGCAAGGTCGACGTCTTCGAGGAATTTGTCCGGGGCGCCGGTGAAGGGGTGAAACTATCGCTGCAGCTCATTCCCTATATTGTCGCCATCTTCGTCGCCGTGGGTCTCTTCCGGGAAAGCGGGGTCCTGACGGTGCTGACCCAGTGGTTGTCTCCGGTGTTGACCTGGCTCGGCTTTCCGGTCGATGTGCTCCCCCTGATGATCATCAGACCTTTCAACAATGCCGCCGCCATGGGTGTGGTGGCGGACATCCTCTCCACCCGCGGTCCGGATTCGTTCTCCGGTCGGCTGGCTTCGGTGATGCAGGGCAGCTCGGAGACTACTTTTTATGTACTCACGGTCTATCTGGGAGCGGTGGGCATCAAGCGCAGCCTGCATGCCCTGCCCCTTTGTCTCCTGGGCGATCTGATCGGCTATCTGGCCGCACTATGGGCCACCGTACTTTTCTTCGGCAGATAAAGATGTTATTGTTAATCTTGACTTAAGCAAGCCAATCTGGCCGGAACCGACCTTTCCGGCAAAGGAGCGGAACAAATGACCGGTCGGAACTCAGGTATAAGTGAGAAGAACACCGCCTGCATCAGGGATCTGACCGAAAACGACCTCTTGGCGGCGGCCGAATTTGAAGCCCGGATCGCTGCCATTTCCTTCGGCGAGGAAGCGGTGACCGATCCGCAGGAACACCTGAAAAAACTGAAGAGAGCCCTGGCCAAAGGCGAGGACATCATGCTGGTGCTGGAGGAGGGCAGAAAGGTTCACGGTTGGCTTTGGATCTCCATCAACACCAATATGTTCACCGGGGACCGCTATGCCAACTTCCGCAGCTTCGCCCTCTCCCCGACCTATCAGGGAGGGGAGTGGGGAGAGCTCCTGTTCCAGGCCGGGCTGGCCAGAGTGGTCGCCCACCAGGATGTGAAGAAAGTGGTCGGCCGGGTACATATGCATAACCTGCCCATGAGGATCCTATATAAGAAGCTTGGATTTCAGCCGGTGCATATCACGATGGAACTGTCGCTGGCCAAGCAGACCGGAAGGGAAGGTGTTCAGCCATCGGCGAACCGGTAAAGATTGTCTTCTGGGATCTGGACGGCACGGTCTGGCCCGGGACTCTGGAAGAAATGGCGGCGAACGGGGAGCCGGCTGAGCCGGGAGCGGAGTTCCGTCCATATCCTTATATCCTGCCGGTCTGGCAGGAGTTGGACCGGCGGGGCATTTTGCATTCGGTGGTCTCGCAAGCTTCCGGGATGGCAGCGCAGAAAGCCCTGGAAGAAGCCGGTCTTTGGCCTTTGCTCATCAAGCCTCAGTTCAACGCCGGGAGCAAAGCCAGGGCGGTGGCGGCCACCCTTGAGGCTCTGAACCTCCTGCCGCAGCATGCCGCCTTCGTCGACGACGATCCTTTTCACCGGGCGGAAGTGGCGGAACTGGTGCCGGGCGTTCTGACCATTCCGGCTGAAGAAGCGGCCGGTTTGGTGCACCATCCCCGCTTGATGGTCACCTCCAGCCTGGGACCGGCTCGCCGCCGCATGCTGCAGGATGAAGAGCGGCGCGAAGAAGCCCGCCTGGCGATGGGCGGCGACCGGCGCTCTTTTCTCTTGTCTTGCCGGATGCAGCTCGCCTGCCGCCCGGCCGGACCGGCCGACGGCGAAAGAGCCTTTGAATTGCTGAAAAGAGCTCACCGGCTGAACGCCAATCCCCATCCTCATTCCACCACTGCTCTTCCCGTCCGGAGCGCATTGGCAGAGGATAGGATGTGGGTGGGCTGCCTGAGCGACCGGTTCGGCGATTATGGACTGGTGGCCGTGGCTGTGGTCATACCCGGGGCGGACGAGGAAGTGGCTTTTTGCCGAGAGCTGGCCTTTTCTTGCCGGGTGAAAGGCCGGGGCGTGACGGAAGCCTTTCTGTATTGGTTGGTCAATAAGCACCTGCCGCTGGAACTGGCAATCCGCATCTGCACCCAAGATGAGGTGAATAAGCCGCTGCGCACCACTTTACGCCTGTTGGGCTTTGCCGGCACAGAAAAAAGCCTGCAGGAAGAAGAGCTGAGGTTGAGACACCCCTCCCGCCTCACGCGGCCCGAATGGATAACCATCCTTGACGAAGATTGTTAACCGTCGCAGAGAGGAAGGCTCATCCGGTGCTTTCGGAAGATACCAAAACCGTTTTATATAACATGTTGAGCAAACTCGCCACCCTGCCGGCGGAGGCCATCAGGCCGGAGATGAAGCTCTTCGGCCGGGATTTGGCGCTCGACTCGCTTTCCGGGGTGGAGCTCGTCACTTGGCTCGAGCAGCAATTCGGTATCACTCTGGAAGATCTGGATGTGGATCTCTCGGCGCTGGATAGCGTAGGTTCTCTCTTGCGCTTTATCAACGGGCAGATCAGCGAGCGATGGACGGGGCAATTAGAAAAGGTGGCCGCCGCCGCCCGGCTGAAAGAAGGCCGGTTCGGAGTGGAACAGGTGCTGCTGCACATCCGGGAGCATCCCGGCGCCACCTCCAGGGAACTGGCCGCTTGGTGCTCCCTGCCGACGCCGACCATCGCCGCCCTGCGCAAAGAGCTGCATCAGGCGGGGCTGGTGGGCAAAGAGGGGAAAGGAGCTTTCCTAAGCCCGAAAGGAGAGGCCCTCCTGGAAACATTTTATCCCAGCTGGGCGGGGGTCTCCGCCAGCGCGCCGGAACCATACGGCCGGGCGCGGCAATCGCCGCTCTTTGCGGAGTTGACGGAGAGGTGCCGCGCACTTCTCCGCCACAGGCCGCCGGCCGATACCCAGCTCGACCAGGCCAAATGCCTTCCGGAAACCGCGGCGGCGAGAGCATTGCTGGCGCTGGAAAACGGCCTGCTCGCCGGCAGGCGGCTCGCATTTTTAGGTGACGACGACTTCACTTCCGTGGCGGTAGCGGTTTTAGGGGACATGCTGGCGGAACATCAGGCCGCCGGACCGGCCGCCATCACAGTTTTGGATATCGACGAGCGCATCGTCAACACCCTGACTGAGCTCGCCGAGCAGCATTCCTGGCCGCTTCTGGCCTATGGCCACGACTTGCGCCGGCCACTTCCCGCCGACCTATTGCATCGGCATGACGGCTTTTTCACCGATCCTCCCTACACAGTGACCGGAGCCCGCCTCTTTGTCTCGAGGGGAGTGGAGATGTGCCGTCCGGAGGGCTTCACCGCCTTTTTGTCCTTTGCCCCCAAAGGCCCGGACGAAATGCTCGCGGTGCAGGCCGACATGGCCCGCATGGGTCTCTACCTCCGGGAGATCAAACCCGGTTTCAACCGCTATGAAGGGGGCAGCCTGTGGGGAAACCAGTCGCATATGCTGGTCTACAGCAGCACCACCAAAGCCCGCCCCCTGCTCACAACCAATTATGAAGGGCAGCTATATACCGCCGAATTCCGGCAACCGACCCTACGGCAAAGGTAGGACCACCACTTCTATGCCGCTTCCCTCCAAGAGCCTGGCGATTTGCGATATGTCGCTCTGCCCCTGATGATAGGGGACGAGCGTCTTGGGCTTGAATTTGGCCGCCGCCTGCGCCGTCTCCTCAGGTGTCATGGTATAGGGTAGGTTGCAGGGCAAGAAGGCCATATCGATATCCTTCAGGTCGGCCATCTCCGGAATATCTTCGGTGTCGCCGGCCACATAGAGGCGATAACCTCCCAGGTCGGCCACATAACCGTTGCCGTTGCCGTTGCCTTTGGGATGATATTTCACCCCCGGGGAGCGCTCCCGCTTGATGTTGTAGGCCGGGACGGCCGATATCTCCACGCCGTTCACCGTGGTTTTATCGCCATTTTTCAGGACGATGGTTTTCCGGCCCGAAAGGGATGAAGCGGAGGCCTGGTTGATCACGAAAACGGTGTTTTCCTTCTCAATGAGGCGGATGGCCTTGAGATCCAGATGATCGCCGTGCTCATGTGTGATCCAGATTTGATCCGCCTTGGGCAGTCGGCTATAGTCGGCCACATCGCTGTAGGGATCGATGTGGATCACCTGCCCCGCATATTCCACCATGAGCGTGCCGTGACCGAGCGGGGTGATCCGCAGCGTCTCACCGTTTTTGGTGAGCATGGTCAAAGCCTCCGCCGCCTCGGCCGGCTGGCTGTATTTTGGCATCACCACCAAGAGCAGCGCCGCGGCCATTGCCAATCCAAATATGATCCACCCACTACTGCACATAATTGTTCTCTCCTTTTTCCCACGTAGTATATAATGTAGTTATTCTGCACATCCGCCCGCAATCCTCGGCAAACCAGGAAGAAGCTATGAAGCCGCAGGTCGGCAGGGAACCTGATGATTAAAATGAAATAATATATCTTGAAAAAATACTTGGATCGGGTAAGCTGTTTTTTGCGTTGTTTATGGGGAGGGCACCGAAAACGGCCGGGAAATTGGCAATCAAGTGTGCTGGCATTTGCCTGTTGCTGGTAATGGGAACTTGGGGTTTTTTCAGCGGAGAAGGCGGGGGAGCAGCTCTGGCGGCACCGGCAGCCTCAACCACACCTTCAGCCGGAGCGGCGGCCCAGCCGGCTGCATTGACCGCACAACCGCAGCCGGCGGCTGTAGCCGTAGCATCGGCTTCGGCTCCCGCTTCCTCTCCCTTCACCTTCATCATCCGGCAGAGCGGGCTATCTGAGTTCATCGGCTGTCGCAGCTGGGCTATCGGCGAGGATGAGGACGGGCGCCCGCTTCTCGCCGCCGTCATCGGCAACCGGGTTGTCCTCTATGACCTCACAGGTGGCGAAGTGCGCCCGCTGCAGGAGCTGACCGGTTTTCCCGCCGCCCCGAACAGCATCGCTTTTGCCGATTTCGACGGCGATAAGGTGAATGAGTTATGGATCGGGTCCGCTGGCTTCGGCAGCATCTATATCTATAAAATGAGCCTGGGCTACCCGCTGCTATATAAGACCAACCCCCTGTGGAACCCGATTGCGGAGATCTACACTCCCGATCTCGATGGAGACGGTTTTGCCGACGTGGTGGCCCGCACCACCGCCAGCCAGAATAACATTATAGTCTTCCTGCGCCGGGAGTCCGGATTGGAAAAAGTGTGGCAATCGGGGGTGAGGGAAGGCCAGGTGGTCCATGTGGCGGTGGGAGATCTTGACGGCGACGGTCGCCATGAGCTGGTTCTGGCGAGGGAGCAAAGCTATATGGCTCTCTGGCAATGGTATCCCTCAGAGGAACCGGCCGGCTCCACGCCGGCAGGGATACCTTCCCTGCTCGGTGCCGCCCTTCTGGAGAGCGGAGAAGAGGGGAATGCTCTGGTCGCTGAGCGGCCGCTCCGCCACTATCCCTCACGGGATAAAGGACAGCTGGAAAAGGTCTGGGAATGGTACCCGCCGGCGGGCGTCCTGCAACTCGTGACCTTATCTCCGAGCGAGGCCAGCGCCGAACTGGTCGTCACCACGAAACAACAGTCCGTCTACCACTTTGTCCTGACTGCCGGCAGGGACGGCCGCCG
>DULU01000059.1 GCA_012840225.1 Bacillota bacterium | reverse complement strand
TGGCGGCCGCGCTGCGGGCCAGCCAGCAGTTGCCGGCCAAGCCGCCCGCCGGCTGTAGCCCGCAGGTTGCCCTGATGGCCTCCAGGAGCTGGCCGGCTCTCTCCGGTTCAGGTCCGGCGCCGGTCAGATCGACCAGGATGAGATGGGGCGCCAGCGGCGCCACCAGCGGGGAAAAGGCGGCGCAGACCTCATAGATGGGGGTGGCGGCCCCGGCATAGAAAGCTTCGTCATATGGGATGAACCGCAGCTCCGGCACCCTGTGGCGCAGAGCGCGGCAGGACAGGCCGAGCATGTCGCCGTCCCCGGCAAAGCCCCAGCCCAAGCTGCTAGCTTCGCCTCCGCTGAGGGCGAGGAGTGCGGCCGGCGAGAGCTCCACCACCCGCTGGTGATGCAGCACGGCCAGCGGGACGGTAGGCGGGATACCGGCCCGCCTTTGGGCGTATGCCGTGTAGAAAAAGGGTATTTTTACGGCCAGCACGCGATAGCGTGGCGGCATGGCACACCTCCGGCGAATATGTGTTCTGGTATCATTATATACCGGCAGGCGGTGGCGGTGCAATCGGGAGGTGAGAGAGATTTAGGGCATGTCTTTCTGCCGAGCGCCATATACCTTTAGTGAGCGACGCCCGGAAAAGGAATGGATGGGCTGCGGTGACCGCGAGCTGAAGAGGCGGGGTGATGGGTGATGCTGGAAGCCAAGCGGAGAGCTGTGGCCAATTTCAGGAACTTATCCCTGAAACATCCGATGAGCAAGTACCTGTTGCAGTTCCTTTTGGATGAACCGGATCTCTTGTCCAGGATATCCTTTGTGCGCAACCGCGATTATCTTCCCGACACCATGCTGGTGGCGGAATTGGGCAGTCCGCGGCTAGGGTTCGAGCTGGAGCTAGGAGCGACGCAGCGGGAAGAGGTATCCGTCGTCAACGGGCAGCTCGTGCGGCGCATCTGCCGGGAGAGAACCTTGTGCGTCAACGAGCCCATGGCTGCCATCAAGCACCTGCAAAATTTCCGGGGCAGGTTGTATGTGGTGCTGGCCTTTTGCGGCACCAGTCCCAAGTGGTATGAAGAGGTGGTCGAACCTAATCCGGCTCTGCCGGCAGTGAATGATTCCGGCAGGTTTTATATCGACCGCTTGTGCGCCGAGGTGATCAGGGAGCAGATCGACTTGGCCATTTTGGCCGTTTTTACCAGGCAGGCCATCGATGAGGCGCTGGCGCGGCGCGATGAGGCGGCTTTTCGCCACCACGCAGCCGTTTACAGGAACGTCATGGCCCGCTGCATGTGGGAATTTGAATGAAAGGGACCGCTCGCTTTTATTCCTGCTGTTCAGGAAGCTTTATCTTCCGGCCCGGCAGGATATAGGATGGGTCGGCGATGTTATTGATTTCGGCCAGGACGGAGTAATTCCAGGGATCGCCCAGGAGATGGCGGCTGATGTCCCACAGAGTGTCCCCTTTTTGGATGATATAGATCTTCGTGTCGGCATCGAAAGCCGGGCTGGTGCCGGCACTGGAGCCGAGGCTTGAACCGGAGCTGAATGAGTTTCTTTCAGGAGAAACTTCGCCGTCACCGGCGAGCGTGCTGCCGCCCGGCGGTGCACTGCCGTCTACCTCTCTCCCGGCATCAGGGCCCGAACCCGCCATAGCAGGCACGCCGGAGGGATCGTCCGCCTGCCGGGAAAGGCCGGCCGGCGGGGGTGACATCTTGGAGATAATAAAGAAAAACAAAAAAGCGCAGAGAAAAACGGCGCCGAAGATTGCTGCCTTGTTCCTTGGGGAAGCTTTTCTTTTTTCGCCGGTCGCCGCGTCTTCAGGTATCAGATGAAGCCAAGGTTCACGCTTGTTGCTCCAGATGGCGAAACTGTCGACAGGCACCAGATGGTGGTTTTCCAGGCGGTAAAACCGGGAAGTATTCTGCACCGGATCGATCATCAGCGCCACCTGCCATGGTAGCCTGAAATGCCGCTCATGATAGGTATCGTCTTCTGCCGCCGGATTTGCGCCTTCTCCCGGTCGGCTCACATACCAGCCTACCACATCGGCACCCGGAAAATCCTCCTGCCAGGCTTCCTGCTTTATCTTGTGGAGTTTGGGTAGCGTCAGCCCCTCAGGATCGGCGCTGCTTTTATCGACGGTGCCGGCAGCGCCGTCGGCACCTGTGCCGGGAAGCGCTCCGGCAATCAAGACGAAAGGCCGGCTGCTTTTGGCGGCTTTGCCGACGAGGAGGCCGGCCTTTGGGCTATAGGTGGTGAGCAGGTGTTGTTCAATTTGTTTGGCGGCTTCATGGCATAAATAGATAGCCAGAGGTTCATCCTCCAGGCGGCCGAAAGAGCGGGCGGAAAAAGGCTCCTGTCCTCCGGGCAGCTGAAAGCCGGCAAACGCTTCAGCCTGTTCCCCATTTCGCTTTCTATAACCGAACACGCAGATCACCTCCCTCACGGAGGTTGGGCGATGGGAAAAAGATTGGCTATATAAAGGTGAAAATCCTGCTTGATCGCCTGGTGCGGCAGGGAAATGCCACATAGTGGGGAAAAGAACACTGCAGGTCTCGTGGCGGCAGGTTAGTCTTCCTCATCCTCAAACAGCAGAGGATCGGTGAATACGAACTGGTAGGTGACTATGAGCCGGCCTTTGACCATTTTCATCGATTGCACTACTTTATCGGCCGGAAGCGGGAATTTAAGGGTATATTCAAATTCCTGTTCTATAAACCCGGCATCGGCGTCGGTATCATCATCGGCGTCGGCATCCAGCCATCCGGTCGGGTCCATGCCGTTTTTGAACCAGTCGCCTCTGTGACTAAAATTTTTCATATCCTGACTCCTCCTCATGTGAGCGGCTAGCCAACCTTATCACCGGGGGCACGAGGTAGCTTTTGCACAAACAAGGGGATTATACCAACAGTGTCCGGGAGTTGTCAACGTTGACGGTCACCAGTAACATGATGTTAGCAATACAAGTCACCAAGGCTAGTGAAAAGAAGTTGGTAATGTGAGACGAGCTCTATCTGGAGCCATGGTGATCCTTTTGGCCATGGGCTTTGCGGGGTGCGGTTGGTTTCAGGAGAAACCGCCCACCCCGGCTTTTGTCGCCGGGACGATCACCATTCCCTCTGAGTATGATTGCCCTCCTGAAAGAAAAGAGTGCTTTGGCATCATCTCCACGGCTAAGCCCGATTCCTTGAATGGTTATGCCGAATACGCTATGGCGGAAGGTACCTCGTTTGCCACACCGCTGGTATCTGCGGCCGCGGCGCTTATGCTCGGCCGGGGAGTGCCCCCGGAAGAGGTGCCAAACCTCCTGAAAAGCAGCGCCCGGGAAATCGGGGAAGGTAGCAGCCGCCATTTTTATTATGGCGCCGGATTGTTGGATATAGCCGCGGCGCTGCACGTTGGCCGCGCTCCGGCACCGCCTCAGGCCTTATACCTACTGCTAAACCTGGAGCCATACTCCGGGGGGAACAAGCAGCAATCCGGACACTTCAGCTCCCTTTTCGCGGCTGAGGAGCCTCTCGGGGCGGCAACCGGCAGCGGTGAGAGCCGACTGATTGTTAAACCCGCTCCGGGCCGGGAGGAAGATCTACTGGCCTATTTGGCCGGTTACGGCATCCAGGTGCGAAAAGAAGCCCGGGTGTGGCTCCTCGATGGCCGGCAGGATTGGCAGGAATTGGCAGATACCTTAGTCGCCGGCGGATATATCGATTATTATACCGTTTCTTATCCGGTGGAAGCTTTAGGTGCCGTCGATCCACTCGCCGCCTACCAGTGGGGCATGGTGTATTCCGGCTTTGATCTGTTGTGGGAGGCATTGGACGCCGGTACCATAGCGGTGGAAAAGACCACGGTGGCCGTGCTGGATACCGGAGTGAAAAGGAACCATCCGGATTTGGCCGGGGTGGAATTTGTCCCTGGCTGCAGCCTGGTGCCGGCCAATAAAACCGGAGATGATCCGCCGCCGGAATTTGACGGTCCTTTCGATATGGAAAATCCCGGTCGCTATTGCGAGGACCAGGTGGCCGATGATGTCAATGGTCACGGCACCTTGGTGAGCGGTCTTATCGCTGCCGGGCGAGGTAACGGTATAGGCATCGCCGGGGCAGCGGCGGGACTGGTGCGCCTGATGCCTGTGCGCGTCCTGGACTACAGTGGTCATGGTAATTCCATCACCTTGGCTTGGGGCATTTATTATGCCGTGCTGAACGGGGCGGATGTGATCAATCTATCGCTGGGTCAAGAGCACAGATGGGGACTTTCCCCTACTCTGCAGGCAGCTATTGATTTTGCCCTGGAGCGGGGAGTGGTGGTGGTGGCGGCGGCCGGCAATACCGGTGCGGCGGAACTGCATTGGCCGGCGGCCTATGATCCGGTGCTTTCCGTCGGGGCCATTACCTTGTGGGGCAACAGGGCGCATTTTTCCAACTATGGTCAGAACCTGGACCTTGTAGCCCCCGGCGGCGGCTATCCGGAGATAATCGTGATGGCCGATGCTGAGCCCGCCACTGGGCATATCATCAAGCCGCATGCCAAATATACGGCGTATAAGCAGCGGCAATTCCAGCTGCAGGTCACCTCCGGTCCGGTGTATTTATATGCCTGGATCGACGCCAACTTCGATGGCCGGATTAACCGGGGCGATTATTTTGCGTATCAGAAACTTATGCTGGAGGCTTGGGAGAAGCGCAACGACCTAGTCATGGCCCTGCAGCCCTATGAGGGTGAGACGGTTTATGTTTTGTATTGATTCGCTCCCGGCCCATCCCCATCAGGCCCACTGGTTGCGGCAGTGGAAAAAATAGGTTATACTATGAGGCAGTGATGAAAAACCAGTGAGTGCCAGGGGCAAACCCGGACGAAAGCCGGGGACGCAAAGCCAGGAGTCTACGACCGTAAACAGCGGTTATGATCGTCCGGTTGCCGCTCGGGTGCGATAGCGGTTTGACGCAGCTCCTGTCGATCATCCGGACAGGAGCTGAATTATAATGTCGGGAAGAGAGCATGCTGCTATGTCCGCCGAAGCTGAACATCTCTTTAATTGCGGGGCTTCACTTTATCGCAAGGGACTGGTTCTGGCCGCCCGCGACTGTTGGGAGACCGCATTGAGCCTCTTGCCCGAGCCGCCGCCGCGACCGCTGGCCACCCGGCTGTGCAATGCCCTGGGCACTCTGCTGCTGGAGCTCAGACGCCCGGAAGAGGCCTTGGCTCATTTCAGCAAGGCCGACCGGTATCAGCAGGAGCTGCCGCCGGCCGAACAGGACAGGGCCGCAGGTTTATATAACATGGCCTTGGCTTACCTGCGCATGGGAGAGGCGGACAATGCTCTGCCGCTGGCTACTCTGGCCGCCGAGCTCTGTCCCGACACCAAAGAAAAAAGGCCGCTGATCGCTTCCATCTCTTTGGTCACCGGACTCTCTCTCATGAACAACGACTCGTGGCCGGAAGCAGAAAAATGGATGCAAAAGGCTATGTCCTCGTTCAGGTCCATCCCGGACCGGAAAGGCGAGGCCATCTGCCTGAACAATCTGGGGATTATCGCCATGGAGTCCGGGGACTACCACCGCTCTGAGGAGTTGCTCAAAGCCGCCCTGGAGCGCCTGGTCTCCTGGCATGATGCCGGTCTCGCCGCCTACACCCATTCCGAGCTGGGGCGCCTTTATTTCAAGCAAGGCGGTATCTCTGCCGCCCTGCATCACGGCAGCGCCGCCCTGCGCATCCTGTGGGACAACATGGGCTTGATGGACCGGGCGGAAGTGGCCAGGTTATGTTTTCTCTTCGGTTCCATCTTCTCCCATACCGGCGACAGGGAAGCGGCCATGGGTTATATGCAGCGGGCCAGCACCTATTTTGCCCAGAGCCAGATGTGGCGGGAGTGGAGCAGAGCCACCCAGGAGTTGGACGCCCTGATCAAGAGGCGGCACAAGCAGCAGTTCAGCAGGGCGGCCGTGGCTTTCGAGGACAAAGAGCTGCTGCGCTTTCTCACCACTTTGATGGGTCTGATGGATACCCTGGAGTCTCTCTATCCGGACATGGCGCGGACCACCGGACTAATCTCCAGGTATTCCCTGCTCTTGGGCCGGGCTTCTGGTCTCGGTGATGAAGAGCTGGCCCGCCTGAGTTATGCCGCCCGGCTCCGGGATGTCGGCCTGACCTCGGAATCGGAAGCCGCCACCGAAAGGGAGATGAGCGGCGGCGGCCATCCGGTGATGAGCGAGCGCATATTGGCCATGTTCGGTGTGCCGCAGGAAATCAGGCGCATCGTGCGCCACCATCATGAAAATTATGACGGCTCCGGTTTTCCCGACGGGTTGATGGGAGAAGAGATCCCCCTGGGAGCGCGCATTGTCGCTTTGTCGGAACGCTATGTGCTGAAGCTGGAGCGGGAGGTGGCCAAGGGCACCGGCTATCATGCCCGCACCATCGAGCTGATGAACGAAGAGCGCAAGCATATCGATCCCCTCCTCCTTGATCTCTTGTCTAACCTCCATCACGATTACCGGATTCACCCTGCTCAAGGCTGAATAGAGGATGGTGAAGGGGAAAATGGCAAATCGGGAGCTTTACATGACTGGAAAAATACTCCATAATGAATGTATATACAATTGACGAGTCTGGGGGGACTTGCGGTTGGTGATGGGAAAGGAGGCAGGGAAAATGAAGCGTTGGCTGGTAGTGGTGGCTTTGGTGACGGCATTGGTGCTCTCCGGTGTGTCGGCCGCAGCGGCCAAGTCGAAGGCGAGTGAAAGCAAGGGAAAAACTCAGTCTTCCGGACCTATCTATCCAGACGGCATTTTCTTCATGGATTGATGTCCGGGTCCTCCCTGTAGCAGATGGTCGGAATTGAGATGGTTGCTACCGAGCGGCTGTTGGTAGCCGACGAGGCTGTCTTCTTAGCGAAGACAGCCTTCATGGTTTTTGGGGACCTTTGGGCGGTTAAGCCGGCGCTTGCCGGCCGGTGGGGCAGTACGGCCGGAGGGCGCAGCCCGGGCAATGCGGCCGGCGGGCGGTGCACACCAGGCGCCCGTGGCGGATCAGGCGGTGGTGGGTGCCGATCCACAAATTCTCCGGGATGAGCTGCATCAGCTGCTCTTCCACCTCCAAAGGGGTGCGGCCGGCGGCCAGGCCCAATCTCCTCGCCACCCTGAAGACATGCGTGTCCACAGGAAAGGCGGGAATGGCAAAGGCCGTACCCAGCACTACGTTGGCGGTTTTGCGGCCCACGCCGGGAAGGGTCATCAGCTCGGCGCGATCTTTAGGCAGCTCCCCACCATATTCAGCCAAAATAGCCCGGGCGGCGGCGATGATATACCGGGCTTTGTGACGATATAAACCCAGCTCACGGATTTCCTCCTCCAGCTCTTCGGGAGTGAGGGCGGCTATTTGCTCGGGTGTCGCTGCTTTGGCAAAAAGGCGGGCTGTGACCTGATTCACTTTTTTATCCGTGGATTGGGCGGATAATATTGTTGCCACCAGCAACTCAAATGGCGTTCTGTAATTGAGACCGCAGGCGGCATCAGGATATAATGATTGTAGTTCGTTGAGTAGTTTTTCTACGCGTTGTGGGCAGGATTCATTATTTTCCATTCGTATCACTCACTTTTGCTTACATAAAAAGAGTAACATGCTGCCTCGGCAAGAGCAAATAACCGGATAAGGAAAACCCATGAGAGGAAGAGCGGTGTGATCCTGGATGAATTCAGTACGGATCCCTGTACCGGACTGCCGAATTTCTTTGGTTTTCTGGAGATGTGCAGTAATTCCTTTTTTGATGAGACCGGAGCTATTGCCATCGTGGAAATCTCAGGAATAATACACCTCAAGGGTACCCTCGGGCCCAAAGGTACTGAAGATTGTATCAGAGCTTTGGCAGGGGCACTGCGGGCGAGTGTGGCAGCGGCACCGCAGCAAAGTGGGATGAAGACCACGGCCTTCCGTTACGGCGGCGATGAATTTGTCATGATTTTGCCGGGTTTCTCCCATGCTGAGGCGGAGCGGGAAATGGCAAAGATCACCGCCGCTTTTCAGGAATACATAAAAAACCAGCAGCTCAACGGCATTAATCTACATGTGACCATTGTGGAATATTTCGATCCGGACGCCCGCATCGCCACATTGATAAAAGCCGTATATATGGCCCTGAACCGCCGGCACCGGGATGTCGGTCCCAGTGCCTTGCCGGCCTGGGCCGATGAGATGATGGACGGCATGGCCGAGCGCATCCATCGCACCTTGGTGCTTTTGCGGGAAGCGCGCACCATGGCCTTGACCGACGATATTTCCGGCCTGCCCAACCATCGGGCCGCTGAATTATATATGGAAGACCTGATGAAAAAGCATCAGAATAATGGTACACCATTCTCGATATTGTTGGTCGACGGCGATCAATTGAAAGCTTATAATGAAATCAGTTACGAAAAAGGCAACGAAGTTATTCGCCTGATGGGAGCCCTCTTGGCCGGAGCGGTGCGCCACGGCGACAAGGTGGTGCGCTGGCTGTCGGGCGATGAATTTTTGGTTTTGCTGCCCGGGGCCGACCGCAAGGCGGCACTGCAGGTGGCTGAGAGGTTGCGGGTCTATATGGCCGAAGAGACCGCCAAGATGGAGATGCCGGTGACCATCTCCATCGGCGTGGCTTCTTGCCCGGAAGACGCCGTCGACACATCCGGATTGATCAAAACAGCCGAGGAAGCCAACAATCAAGCCAAGCGTCTGGGGAAAAATCAGGTGGTATGATATGGCGGCGGATATGGAAAAAACCTATTTGTCGGTAGCCGGCACCGGAAAAGCGGAAATCGTGATCAAAAAATCGCGGTTTATCGCCTTGGCGAGCCCCCTCAACAGCGTAGAAGAAGTCCGGCAGATCCTCGCCCAAACCGGGACGGAACACAAGACGGCGACGCATATCTGCTATGCCTACAAGACAGGCTTGGCCGGCGAGACCCTCCGCTTCGACGATGCCGGCGAGCC
>DULU01000058.1 GCA_012840225.1 Bacillota bacterium | reverse complement strand
ACACTACCGCTTGAAATTAAAACTAGGCGGTTCCAAGACTCTACATTAGGACGTTTTAGTCATCACAGATAAACGACATGTGATACTATTAGCGATTCGCCGATTATATTCTCAGACAGGCTCCTAGTGCTTAAGGGCAAAGGTTGGCTTAAAACCGAAGCAGGGAATTGGTCGCTAGCGGCAGGTGATTTATTTTGCATTTTTCCGGGGCATGTTGTCGCGTACGGCACAGACCCCAATAACCTATTTGTCAGTGCTTGGTTTGGCTGTATGGGCTCCGAAGTTGATGCCGTTATTAAAAACGTTGGATTTTGCCATGAACGACCTATCGTCAACATAATGCCACTCTTCTCGGATGTCTATGACTTGATGCGGCAGATGCGAGAAGAGTTAATTGCTAAAAAACCGGGATTTATGCAGCGTAACGCCGGGTCGGCATGGAACGTATTTGGATTGATTTCGCGTAGTAACACGCCCCTCACAGCCAAAGTCGCAAAAATAGACATTGATATGCAGCAGGTTGCTTCTTACATTAATGTTAACTATAGTGATATTGGCAGCGTTGGGGAAATGGCCAGAACCTTGGGTTACAGCCGATCTTACCTGGGGAGGAAGTTCAAGGAATATTTTGGTGTTAGTCCGCACCAATTTTTAAGCGAAAGACGGATTGACGAAGCGAAACGCCTTTTGCAAGAGACTGATTTATCAATCAAGACCATCGCCTATTCTGTCGGCTACCGAAGCCAACACTATTTTTCACGGGATTTTACTGCCCGTTTAGCTATACCACCAACAGAATACCGGCGTCAGAATAAAACCCCGAGTCCCAGTCGAGTCCCTTGACCGCAATATTGGCTCCCTGCTGCCAAAGGGCCTTGCCAATTCACGGCTACCGCTGCCGTTCAGGCAGGTTGCACTAGACGGCATCGGTCTCTAAATCAACCTGGCTGAAGAACCGGGTGTCGCGTGACTCTGTGCTCAGGCGCAAAGAGCCACTCTTCACCCGAGGAGGCGAAGTTGATGTGCCTGGACGTGTAAACGGCTAGGCACAGGCGCCCTAGAATCCATGTAGTAGCACTTCGGCAATCAACTCTCCTCCAAACCCAAATACTAACCGACCAAATGTGGACCAAGAACCTGTGTCTACTGCGGAAACACGGTTTCCGTCACATCGTCAAGGATCGGAGGTATCTATATCCACCCTCAAAATTCTTGGCCCCCACCGGCACAATGTTGCAGTTGGACAGCACCTTGAAGCGATAGCCCTTCCCCCCCTTGCAATGTAACGCGTATGGCACTTTTATAGTCGTTACGCGCCAAGGACCGGAACATAAGCTCAAGAAAAAGAGCCAATAAGTGAAGTCGTCTAAAAAGAAGAAATTGGAGGAGGCAAAGAAATGCTCCATCCCATCAATATAAGTGGTGTTCTACCACACCTGGCTGTTAAAGCTCAACATTTCCCGCGTCGTTCAGAGAGTGGCATAGGCGCCCTGATGCCTTGGGCTAATCGTCTATGGTTTGTGACATATGTTTCACATAAGGCCCCGTCGGGAGCCGGCACAGGATTGTTTTATATAGATGATGATTTGCAAATCCATAAACATCCGCAAAGCGTCGTCGGCACATATGCCAACCGCATGATCCATGCGGAATCCAGCCAATTGATAATCGGACCACATATCATCGACCCGGACGGCAATGTGCGTACATTTACCGAACTAGTGGATATTCGCATCACGGCTACGGCGAGACATCTTTTTGACCCTGATAATAAGGTATATATGGTTGGCATGGAAGGAGAACTATACGAAGCGGATGTACACACTTTGCAGGTAAAGTATATCTGCGATATGACCAGAGAACTGGGTATGACCCAGCGGGGCGATGCCCACTGGGCGCAGCCGCATTTCAAGGCAGCCTTCTGCGGCCATGATCGACTCATCGTGGCGAACAACACCTATGATGACCATGATTACATGGGTATCATCAACCATGGACGCTTAGCCGAATGGGATGGCGAGACATGGCGTATTATCGACACTGCCCAATATAACGAGGTGGTGGGACGTTCGACTATTGGAAACGCCATTTTTGCCACCGGCCAAGATCGCGCCTCAGCAATACTTAAGGTTTTCGTAAATAATAAGTGGCGCACTTACCGGCTGCCAAAAGCCACACATACACAAGATCACACCGTGACCACCGAATGGCCTAGAATAAGAGAAGTCGAGTCGGAGCGGTGGCTGATGAATACCTGCGGTATGTTTTACGAGCTGCCGGCAATGCAGTATGCCGGGGAAATTTGGGGTGTACGGCCAATCTGCAGCCATTTACGAATTATCGGCGACTTCTGCTCGTGGAATGGTCTGCTGGTAATGGCAGGTGATCAAACCACACCGATTAGCGACAGTAATATCTTTGTGGGGCAACCGCAAGCCAACCTCTGGTTGGGAAAAACCGACGACCTCTGGCAATGGGGCAAGCCGCAGGGATGGGGTGGCCCTTGGCACAGGACTCCTGTAAAGGCAGATTCTCCATCTGATCCGTTTCTCATGACCGGCTTCGAGCATAAGTCGGTACATTTGAGCCACGATGCCGGCCATCCTGTGGCGTTCACGATTCAAGTGGATTTTTATGGTGACGGGGACTGGAAGACCTTAGATGAGGTGGTGGTTCCATCGTCCGGATATAAGTCATATTGCTTCGAGCCCGGGTTTAGTAGCCATTGGGTGCGATTTATCATCGACAGAGATGTTGAATCTGTTTCAGCTCAGCTTTTTTATACATGATGTTGATATGGAAGGGAGATGAAAATTTGGGTCCATAAAGCATGTGAATATGTATTTCACGAGCTGGCAGATGGCAAAGCCGCAGAGTTGGTTTCTGAGCAGGTGGTGATCGCGAGCCCCCATTCGTATGGTTATTATTCACAGCTACCCTCAAGCAAACATTGGAGGCTTTGGGATAAATCGGGTATGAGGCGAAAGTGCTTCCTGCGACGATGCCCCTCCCCTTCCATTCCCTTCCCTTCAACGTTTTAGGCAAACGATTGGAACTACCGGATGCCGTACCGGCCTCCGGTAGTATCCACAGCCTGGACTAGGGCAATAAACAGGTAACAGTGTTTGAACGTGACAAGGGGTGGTTTTTGACATGCGTAAGGTTTTTTTATTTGTTGTCGTTTCTCTGATTTCGCTCGGGCTATGTTCTCAAATGTCCATGGTAGGCGCGGCCGCAACGTTAAAGCCGGCAATCCCCGAATTGCACCGAGAGGGTGATCGTTTGTGGGCCGGACAAGGATACCTCATGGAACGGGACGGCATCAAAATACTACATGTTAAAGGCACCCCCATGGAAATGGGGATGCAACATGCTCTGCTACTCGGTGAGGAAGCCAACCGGCTCAGGCCGTATATCGATCCGTCCATGCAGGAGTACAAGGGATGGGAAGCTCTGGCCTGGCGCTTCCGCGAATTCTATATGGATGTCAAGTTATCGCCGACTTTTGTGCGAAACCTGCCGCAGCGGTACATTGAGGAGATGGAAGGTTTTGTGTATGCAATCTCCGGTGGTCTGGATACCGATATTGAACCGGTTTTAATCGGAAATGTCTTCCAGGAGCTGTCGTTGATGATGTGTACTTCATTGGCGGCTTTTGGATCGGCTACGGTCGATGGCGGGCTCTACCATGCGCGCAACCTCGATAACAGCATGGCGTTGGAATTAGTGCAAAGCGCTTTTGTAGCCATAGTAGAACCGGAAGGACGTCTACCCTACATCACGCTCTCCTATCCGGCCAACTTCGGCATAATGCATGCCGTAAACAGTGCGGGCATCGCTGTGAGCATGAACTACTCAGTCAGCAATGATGCTACCATTGATGGTATGCCGTTCGTTTTCATGTTGCGGGAGATTGCTGAAACGGCCCAGACACTTGACGAAGCGTTGCAGATCATAAAGGAGACGCCGCGGACGGTTGGGTTGAATATTATGGTCAGTGACGCTAAAATCCCACAAGCAGTGGTAGTGGAGGTCTCGGCCAATCGTTATGCAATCCGACCGGCTACAGACGGCTTTATCTCTGCCACCAATCGGTATGCTGTCGACAGTATGAAGCCCTACCAGCTCGCCGGCTGGCATAGCTCTGCTCTGCGTGACGAACGCTTGGCCCAACTGGCGCAGGAGCGGTATGGCGAGTTTTCTCCAGCGGTGATGGCCGAAATACTGCGGGATAAGTTCGCGCCCGGCACACTCCCGTATGAGAAACTGCTATTTGGAATTGAGACCGTCGGCACCATGGCATCGGTCATCTTCGATGCAACAAGACAAATTATGTGGGTTGGGGTACAAGATGCCGCGGCCCCTGCATCGGATCGCGATATGCTGGCCTTTAGTCTGCCGCAGGCATTAGCCGGCGCCGATCCGCGCCAGCCTGCCTTGGATATCCCCTTGCAAAATCCCGACGATGAACATCGGTTGGATTGGCTCAAGTTACACCAAGTGGAGCGTTTGATGCTCGCGCGTGATTACCAAGAAGCCCAAGCGCAGCTTCACCCTCTGCTGGAGAAATACCCCACATCGGAGTACATGTTGCTGCTAATGGGCTGGACATACATGCGCTTGGGAGATATCGATACGGCTGCCGAGTATTTTAAGCGCATCACTCAGTTGGAGGAATTGGCCAATCCTCGTTACCTGCAAGAAGCAACCTATCAGTTGGGCGTCTTTGCCGATGGCAAAGGCGACCGCGAGGAGGCCATCAAGTGGTACAAGGCTTCGCTGGCAGTGGAAGTGCCTGATCTTAGCGGAGCTGAAAGCATCCGTCAGCAGGCGAAAAAGGGTTTGCTCACACCACAGAGCCCGGCAAGATCCTTACTGACTTCCTGGTCGAGAGTAATAGTCTTCCTCGACGAACAGCAGACGCAAAAAACAGCTGGCGGCGAGGTAGTAGCCATCTCAATCTTGGGAGCACACCGCACCCACCCGACATGGATCCCCAACTGGTTGGGAATTGATGTTGGTGACAAGGTCACCGATGATGATGTCAGAACGATGCGACGTTCGCTTGAGCAGTTGGGTACATATGAAGATGTACAAGTAGCCACCGTTCCTTTAGGAGAAGGGCGAGTTCATCTGGTCATTCGCATCCAGGAAGGGTTTGGCCTGTATAAGGAACCGGTCGGGTTCATCATTGACACTGCTATCGGTTTATCGCAGCAGACACTGTCCTTGCGTTACGACAACCTAGCCGGCAGAGCCATCAACATCGGCGGTACATATAGCTGGGGTCCTTCCCGCCACCGCTTAGCGTATGTTGAAGTACCATTGGCCTTGGCCGGAGCGAACAGCGTGCGGTTGCAAGCCCAAACGCGCTTGGCATCCTACCGAGCCGAATATGGAGAGTATGCCGGCACAAAACAGACAGACCGGCAACAGGAGTGCCAGGTAACATTGAATCGAGTACTCGGACCGGATTGGACGCTGACCTTACAAGGGCGCTTGTCTGATCGTCAGTCGGTAACTTTGCAGGCTCCAGCGGGTTATACACCGGCCACCGGCCGCTTCATATCGACCGCTGCCAGTCTAACACGTTCTGTCGGCAATAAGGCGCGGGCCAGTGTGTTTGGCATTACCTCCAGTCTGTTGATGGCCCCGGCAGAGCAAGAAACGTTTCCATCGTTATCGGTTAGGGTTGATATAAAGAACGCCGTCGGTGTCAACACACAACTGGCACTCTTCGGTAATGCCGGTTGGATGGATGCTGATACCCCGCTGACAGATCAGTTCTGGTTAGGGGACAGCCGCACATTGCGCGGTTATTCAACGATAATCCCCTCCACCGCGTATGCGCATGCTACACTGGAGTTGCGCCGTTTCTTAGAGAGTGTAATGCATGTAGCGGTGTTTGCTGATGCCGGCATTTTTGCAGAAGGAAATGAAGTGCGGTCGTTGTGGTCGCCCGGAGCATCCATGCGTTATCAAACGCCGGTGGGCCCAGAAGTGCGCTTTACGGCGGCATATGCGCCGGAACAGCACAATTGGCGGTACGAGTTCGATTTTACCTCGGCCTGGTAACCCCATAATTCATCGCGGGGCTACCAGGTTTAGCCGGGCGTTTAGCCCGGCTTTTTAGCTTGTTGGGGACGAATGCCCCCGGAAACACTCCCGTAATCCGGGGTTATTTTAGTTGAGCTGCAAGTTTTTGATACCGGCTCGGTGATATGCCTTCCATGAGCGTGAAAGCTCTGGTAAAGTGGCGATGATCTGAGTACCCAACTTTCAACGCCACTTCGCCTACTGAGAGCCCACTTTTTACCAGCAAGTGTTTGGCCTGTCGCATCTTTACACGTAGTAGAGTTTGACGAAAAGACAAACCCAATTCTTTTTTCAGGAGATTCCTTAGATGGCTTTCACTTACATATAGTTCCTGTGCGATATCTTTCAATTTGGGGTTAGTGGCCAAGTCGCGATGGATAATCTCCAGCAATTGCTGCACCCGGTGATCAAACCTCCCTGTACCTTTCATGGGGTCCAGATTCATATGTTCAAATAAATATGCACATAAAAGATGCACTTTTGCTGTGAAAAAAAGACGGTCTACAGTAGCTTTTATCTTATGAGCATTCTCCATAAGTTCAATAATGTCACACCAGCATTCAACAATATATTGTGGTAAACTTCCGTCATATATGATGTGGTTTTCAAATTCAAACAGATCATGGTTACCTACCAATATGGTGCATCCCAAAGATAAGTAGTCCAAATCCTCATCGCTTGCGTTCCAAATTGTACTTACATGTTCAACCGGCAATAAAGCAAGGGTGCCCGGATTAAGGTATGCGGTGTGCTGATTCTCTTCGTAGGCCAAGGTGCCTTTTTGCACATACCAGATGGTTGTGCTGGGACGCACCACACGTTGATATCGCCATAAAGGAGGTACAACCCAGTGTTTTGCCCAGAATACATCTATTTGGATATCATTGACCAGCATTTCCGCTCTCCTTGTTTGGCATTGCTGACACTTGGTAGTAGGGGTTCTACAATAGGAACTTTAGCCCTTTATTACGGCACATTGTAAGATAGTGACAGGGCACCAAAGAACGACAACGTGGTAGGAATCAAAGACTGCCTGCTTCTGCTTAGAGTTCACAGCTACCCTCTAGCAAGCACCGAAGACGGCCTTCTGATACTTTTTTACCAAGCAGCCGAAGGCATCGATGTCGCCGGACAGGCCCAGCAGCTTTTTCTAGAGGGTAAGGTATTCTTGGAGAAATACAATTACCGCATTGAAAGCCTCTTTCACCTGAGGATCATTCATATTGCGATCAAAGGCATGGCCGAAACCCGGCAGTATCAGAAGCCGATGAGGTATACCATTTTCGGCTAGGGCTGCGGCCATCTGTTGTGATTGCATATATGGAACATCAGTGTCGCTTGTTCCGTGTAACAATAAGGTAGGCGGATATACACTGTCTACTTGATATAATGGACAGATCCCCTTTCGGCAGTAGCATGACATTAGGGGACGGCTGCCGAAATTGTTCGCTGTCCCCTGTCACCAAATAGCAACTCACATCAATTCGATATAGCTTGTCATTGGTGTATTGTCGCCGATCTCCGGAATGGCGATATACCCTTTATCATACATGGCTTCCAGCAGCATGGCCTCGAGTTTCATCATGGCTATCAGGGAAGCGTACGCCCTCGGCGTACCTTGCACGATCTTGGTAAAGCTGTTCTTAATGGCTTGTTCGACGATAGTGACGAATATCTCGCCAGGCACGCTCAGACTTACTGCCTGTGCGGCATCATCTAATATCCGATTGATCTTAGTCGAGGCGTCCACGGACAATACGGGAATATTGCTGCGAATCGCTTTCCCATCCTTGATGGCATATCCTTCTGCAATTAATTCGGCATAAAGCTCCTTGTTGGTATCGTTTAGACGGCCAATGGCTATATCATACAAGGCTTCACACTTCTGCCTGCGGCTAAAGTTGCGCTGAAGCCTATACCCTAGTATCCCAATATCGATTGGGTAAAGCGTGTAGCCATCGCCATAGATAGGAGAAATCCCGCCTCCCCATTTTAACTCCGGCGCCTCCTGTCCCCAGATGAAAGCCCGGGAACCGTCTGCCAATATGCGAGGGTACTCCTCAGCGCTAGGGTATTTCACCCGAATTATCTTTTGCTTTTGCAAGAATAGCCACTTATATCTGCTATCCGACACCTCGGTTTGAAAAACGCCTAAGTTTCTCAGATGAGGCAAAGCATATATAAACATAGCTTCCGCCTTGTCGGCATAATCAGGCATATATTTACCGAACTCGTCGATTATCATCTGGTAGATCTCACGTTTCAAGATAAAGAAGCTTGTCTGGTATTTCCCTTTGACCGGCTCCTGCATCAGGTTTACATCCATCAATATCTTGATCTCATCTTCCAAATACACCGCCGGCACTCCGGTTTCAACACTGATCTCACTGATACTCATCGGCCTGTCGTAGGCTGTTGTAACTATGCTTCCGGGCAATCTGCGGCTGAAGAGTTTCCAAATATTAATGGTCGCCCAGTCAATGCCGGAGTAGTATATATGAAACTCCCCTGGGTTATAACTTTTCTCACCGCATTCTTTAAACACTTCTATCCCCTCCTTAACCTTCATTCGCGCCTTCATGAGATAGAAGCGAACCATTTCAGAGGATATGCCGAGCCTTTTCGCTATTTGCCTGCACTCCAAACCATTGTAGTAGTAGTCTACCAGAACCTGGCGATAATTCTTGGCTAGCCGAGATATTTCTCTACGCACCAGATTTGATGCTTCTTTATTTAACATCATCTCCTCCAGGCTGCTATTGTCGGAAATGACGAATCCGTGAACCTCACTTAGCTCTTCCAAGGACGACGGGTTACGATCTCGCAACCAAAGCCACCGTTTGTAGGTGTTGTGAGCAATTGACCAGAGATACGCGTCCAACTTATGGACACGCTCCCCCGCCTTCCGTAACGCCGTCACGACCTGGAATGCTATCTCCTGTGACAGCTCCTCTGCCTCACCGGCATTGTTGGTCCGGCGCATGGCAAAACCAAAGAAGTGTTCGACATATTCCCTAAGTATCAGCTCTATCTGCTCGGTCTGCAGTGTATGCTCTCCCAGATCCCATAAAGGCGCTTTCAAAAGGTATAGTAAAGCGGGAAGGGAATTTGTTAAGTGCCTGAGATGATATTTCGTCCACACGACAACGAACCTTTTTAGTCCTCAACAAGCTCCTGTGCTACTATTAGATTGGTAAGAGCGAATTTCGAAGAGAAAGCCGGGTGCTGATTTGGAGGTAATTGACATAAAGGAATTGAATCTGCGGCGTGCCGGCCGGCTGGCACTTGCCAACGGTGAGCCGATAATATCCGATGACGAGGCCGTCAGGTATATCGATGAACGCGGTTTCGTCTTGCTGGTGCCATCGCCAGATATGCCTTTACCCAGCCTGTCAGCAGCCGATCCTCGTCCAGCCTGGGAAGGCTACACTATTACTGATGCCGCCTGGCAATGGAAGGAAGTGCTCCCCGGCCGGAAACAGTGCGCATACGGCAAGTTCATCCGGAACCGAGGAGTATTTATCTCTTGGCGTTTGTTTCCGGCATTCTACGCCATATTTGGCCCGGTGGACGGCATGGAGGGGGAGTATGCCGCTCGCAGCATGTCGCCGCAAGAGCGGATGGTGCTCGATATTATCCAGGCAGAAGGTCCAATTGACACGCGAGCGTTATGGCGGGAAACACGCCCGTTCTTCGGCGGTAATCGCAAAGCATTGGTGCAAGCGCTCACTACCTTGCAGGACCGGTTTATCATCACGGTTGCCGGCGGGGAGCTGGATGGCTGGTCGTTGCACAGCTGGGATTTGGTGACACGTCAGACACCTGAGGGCTTGTTGGATAAACTGCCATCTGCAGATGAGGCCACTCGCCTGATCCTGCTGCAACTGCTGGAAAACGCGGTATGCTGCACCACCGCTTTAGCGGCTTCCGTGTTGCGCTTAAATCGCGGCGCCGCTAGAGCTATTCTGGAGAAATACGCTACAGCCGGTCTGATCACGCAAGTCCGTATATCCGGTGAAACCGGCCTGTTCTGGTCCTTGGCACAGGAATGGGCTGACTAGCCTGAGGCTCATGACATCAATTCACCGGCTCAGCGAGTCAATGCTGTTCTCATCATTGGTTTCAAGGCAACTAAACCGATCAACATGATTCCGGGAAAGAGTACCGCTGCTAAAATCCCCCAGTTCAGGCTGCTCCTATCGGCAATAATACCGATTAGCTGCGGCCCGACGGAACAACCCAAATCTCCGGCCAGCGCCAAAATTGCAAACATAGCCACACCGCCGGATGGATAGCCTGCTGCCGTCATGCTTAACATTCCCGGCCACATTAAGCTTACGCTCAGGCCGCATACAGCGAAGCCCAACAATGATAGTGCCGGTACCGGCACTATCGCTATAAGGACATAAGTTGCTATGCATAAAACAGAGCTAACAACCAACAATTTATATATATTATTTTTTTGCCCTTTCATTCCGTACCATGTACGGCCGATTCCCATCATTGCCGCAAACAAACAAGGTCCCAATAAATCTCCCAGCACTTTTGAGATGCCTAGACCTCTCTCTGCAAAAAGAGATGCCCATTGATTGATAGACATCTCACTGGCACCTGCGCAAACCATCAAAAGCAGCGCCAAAAGAAAGATTCTCGATCTGAACAGTGTCTTTAGTGGTGTTTGCTTGCCCTTTTCTTCGGGAGATATAAGCGGCACCCGCATGAATCTGAAAAAGTTAAACAGCGGCAGCAACGACCATACAAGCGGCAGAATGAACCATAAATCTAAACCAATTATGAGCAATGCAAGTGTGGATACGACTATGACCAGAACCTGCCCCCAACTATAAAATGAGTGCGCCAGACTCATTGAGGCTGCTTTTGCCTCGCTCGGCAGGCTATCAACAATGGGGCTGACAAGCACTTCAATAAGACCGGCGCCGATTGAAAACAATATGCTTGCCATAATGAGTCCTATATACGATGATGGCAACACTCCAGGTAAAAAAGCCATTGTAATCAGACCGACAGTAGCAAACATGTGTGCCATCATGATCGATATGCGTTGACCAATTTTGTCGACAAATGTGACGGCGAGCGCATCAACGATAAGTTGCGTCAGAAAAATAGTCAGGGCCAAGCTTCCGAGCATGGTATAAGAAAGCCCAAATTTATCCCGAAAAACCACAAAAAGCAACGGCGGAAGATTTACGACAATGGCTAGGGTTACAGAACGAGGATGTCCTAAAATCCGTGGAAATTGAAGTGGCGGTCTCCCGCACAACTGTGGTAAAACATGGTTGGACCAAAAATACAAAGTGGGAGGAAACCGCCAATGTCAGGATACCACGACAATAATTGCGCTATGTAGCCTCATTCGCGAGTTGGTAAGGGGTAGAGATAGCGTTACAGTATAGGCAGAGGGTAGCAGGTGGGCTTCCCTTCCCCCGAGGGGGAAGGCGAACATATGGCCTTCTGCGTT
>DULU01000057.1 GCA_012840225.1 Bacillota bacterium | reverse complement strand
GGGGGTAATGGCGGGGGTGTAGGCGGAGGCGGAGACATTAACCTCGGCCCGTGGATCAGACTGCCGGTCGTCGCTCATAACTGGTTCTCTCCTTTTTCTTCTTTTTCTCCTTTTTCTTCTCTTTCTTTATCTGTATATTCAATTCCCGGCCTCCCGGCTTTCCAGCCAGGAAAACCACGGCTCGATCAATCCTGGTTTTAAGTTGCCTGTTTTTGAGTTACCTGCTGCAGAGGCAATATCCTGCCCGGCCCGGCCAAAAATACCTTGCAACCTGGCGATCACGAGCTCCAGCTCTTCCCCGGTCAACTCCACCACATCGACGTCGAAATAGCCTTCGTCGACGTGATGCGGCCGCACCCGTACCGAAGGGTTTCCCCGGGCAGCAAGCTTCACTACTGCATAAGCATCCAAACCTGCCATCCTGGGATCGACGTGTACCCTGGCCCGGCAGAACGGATTGCCGTTTACATCCTCCACCGTTTCCGTCCTCACCCCGGGAATACCCTCCAAAGCCGCCCGTACCTTGGCCACCTTAGCCCTGATCTCTTCCGACCAGGCCTCCACATCCAGGGCAGCCCGGGCTTCCAGCGCCGCCAGGAGGCCGAAAATCCCCTCCTTGCCTACCTTCATCGTCCGACCGATGCCCTGATTCTGCAGGGCCATGGCTTCGATCAGATCTTTCCTCCCGCAAGCCATTCCCGCCACAGTCCCGGCCAGATACTTGTGCCCCGAGCAGACAACCACATCGGCACCGGCAGCCACTATCTTGCGGAGCAGAAACGATTGCGCCGCCCCATCGACAATCACCGGCACCCCTTTAGCATGAGCGATGCGTACGGCATCCACGAGCGGTACCCCACCGTAGTGCACGGTATGATGCGATACCACAAACAACATGGCGGCTGTATTCTCGTTTATCGCCGCCGCCAGCATAGCCGGCGCCGTACCGTTGACGCTCCCCACTTCCACCGGCTTCGCCCCGGCCAGCCTGATCATCTGAGTTACGGGGGCACCAAAATTGACCGCATGACCTTTTTGCAGCACCACTTCATTCTTCATGCCCGTCGTATCGGGCAATTGGGCCACTTTGCCCAAGTCTTTGCCGGTCATGGCCGCCGCCACAGCCAAGGTGATGCCGGCGGCGGCGCAGGCGGTGACAAAACCGGCCTCGGCACCGGTGAAGGCGGCGATGCGCCGGGAGACCACCTCATTCAGTTCATTCATATCAAAAAAATGGTCCAGGGACTCATATACCACATCTTTTATCTCCGGCAAAACCCTGGCATTGGCCAACGCCGTCATCTTGCCGTTGGCGTTGATGATGCGAGTCAGCCCATATTTTTCTTGCAGATCCATTTCTACCCCGCCTCCTCAAGTCCGCATCTTCCTATAGTCCGCTTCCTCCTATAGTCCGCCTTCTCACGTGCTGTTTGCTTTAGCTCTGTCCTGCTATTCTCCTCCCACTTTCACCCTCTTTCCCTCCCCCTTTCCGCCTCTTTTTGTTGCATGGCTAATAAGTTCGGCTAAAAGGATCCGGCCCGACATTGCTGAACTGATATGCCGTAGAACCAACCATATTTGTATATATTAAGCTGGAAACGAACGGAGGAAACTGTTGCCCGCCCCCGAACCACCCGAGAGGAAAACAAAGCCCATGACCAGCAAACAGAGGCTCCTCGCTGCCGCCTCCTTCCGGGAAGCCGACAGGGTGCCGGTGGAGTTAAGCATTCCAAAAGCTGCCCGTACCTTGCCGGAGTGCCGGAGAATAGTCGAGTTTATAGATAACATAGCCGACAACTTCATCGGCATCGGCGGTTGCGTCAACTGGGGATTCTTCGGGTTATCCACCACCTATCGAGAGGAGATTGTAGAGGACCGGCCGGGCGAATTCTGCATCATCCGCCGCATTCACCAAACGGAAAACGGCGAGTTCACCGCCCTCACCAAACACAGCTACCCCCACCTCGACAACCCCGACTTTCTCTGGATCAAGCGTTTCATCGCAGATTTGGACGACTTCGATAGGCTCATCACCGCTCCCCGGCTGCTGCCGCGCCCCTTTTCCGCCGCCGCCTACCAGGAAAGGTGCACCCAGGTGGGTGAAAGAGGCCTGCCCATCGTCAGCCTGCAACATCCTCTCGGCTTCCTGGTACGCAATGCCGACATGATCGAAGTCTACTCCTGGTTTGCCGCCGAGCCGCAAAGGATGCACCGCTTCCTGGAAGCAACCAATAGGCAGATAGTGGAGACCATAAAAGCCATGGGAGAAGCCGGCTTGCAGCCATGGTTCAACGTCACCGCCCACGAGATGTTGATCCCACCTTGGCTTGGTAGAAGACAGTTCGACGAGTTCGTATTTCCCTATGACAAGGAAGTCAATGAGGCTGTTCATGCCATCGGCGGGAAGGTGCGTGCCCACTGCCACGGCCAGGTGATGTCATTCCTGGTGCGCATGGCGGAAATGGGCATCGATGCCATCGAACCTCTGGAACCGCCACCTTTCGGCGATGTGGATCTCGCCGCCGCCAAACGCCTGGTGGGCGAGCGCATGCTGCTCTCCGGCAACATTCCCAGTCAATCATTTATAAACATGTCCCCGGAAGAGGTCACGGCCTGCGTGCGAGGGGCCATTGAGGCAGCTGCGGCCGGCGGCGGCTTCACCCTGCGCCCCACAGGGGGCGATGCCGGCGTCGATCC
>DULU01000056.1 GCA_012840225.1 Bacillota bacterium | reverse complement strand
GCAGGTATGGTAGGTATTGTTCCGCCTGTGTGGGCCGAACCGGTCGTCATCAGCTATATGTACCAGGCGGGAACCCAGGAAGCCGACGACAGGACGAAAAAGCTGGTAGCCCTTTTTGAAGAAGCCAACCCGGACATCAAGGTAGAGCTCTTACGGGTGACCTCCGGCATGCGGGACAAGATGGTAGCCATGATAGGCACCGACACCCTGGCCGATGTCGTGGGACTGGACATCAACTACATAATGGAATTCGGCGATGAAAGGATCTTGTTGGACCTCAACCCCTACATGCAAAGAAGCTCCGTGTTGAGAGGCCATCGCATCACGCCGGTGCTGATGGATGCCTATCAGGTGGACGGCAAGCAATTTGCCATCCCCCTCACTGCCAATCCGTCCGGCTATTTTTGCCATGCCGAATTGTTCAACAATGTCGGTCTGATGCGGGCCCACGAGCTATATAAAAGAAACGACTGGACCTGGGAGAATTTCGAGACGGCGGCCAAACGGCTAAGCAGATCTACTTCGGAGGCCGCCTGGAGTCCATAGGAGCCTGGCTGCACCTGGCCCGCACCTGGGTATTTGCCAACGGCGGCCTAGAAGTCGATGATGTGAAAAAACCCACAAAATTACTGTATGACATGCCGCAGACCTTGGACGCCTTGCGCTTCCTGCAAAAGCTGATCGTGGAAAGCAAGGTGATGGCCAACTCCTCCACCACCTTGAACAATGCCATCGGCCAGACCAACAACATAGCAGCTTTTACCCAAGGGAAGCTGGGCATGAGCAGCGGGTGGCTCTCCTATCTGCCGCAGCACACCCTGACCAATTCCAATGTCGATTTGGTGCCGTACCCCCGCGGTCCGGGAGCAGGCGGCCGCTATACGACGGACATCGGTCCCTGGGGTCTATCCATCTACGCCAAGTCCAAGCATCCCGACGCCGCCTTCCGGCTGATCGAGTTTTTAACCGGTTATGAAGGTCAGAGAGTAATGTCCGGTCTCTCCGGCGCCACCTCCGTTTGGCCCTTCCAGATCACCTGGCTGCCGGAGAACGTTACCAATCCGGAAATATACGCCGACCTGCTTATGGCGGGCACGCTGCGCCTGGTCAACCGGGAGCGGCAACAGCTGCAAAGCATCATCGACTCCAACCTGAACAGCATCTGGGCAGGTAACACACCGGTGGAAATCGCCGTGAGGCAGATCATGGAGCAGGGACCGCAGTTCCTGGAGAAATAAGCGGTGCAGTATTTCTGCTGAGCCGGCGTTTCCGCTCGCCGGCGCATAATTACTCCCGTCTCCATATGAGAAATCTGTCAATCATATGGGGACGGGAGTTTTTGACTTTATATCTTAAAGAGCGATGGATTTGACCAAGCGGAGGGCCGATGGAACGATCGCCTTGAGCACACCCGGTCAGGAGAGCTGTTTCACCTCGCCCGGGACGAGATCGGTCACCAACAGCCTGGCCGGAAAGCCGAAAGCCTGCACCCATTCCCCGGATGCGCCGATGGCACCGGACTGCCGGCTCCGGGCCGTTTTACCGGTGAAGAAGAGAATGGCCGCTCTCTTCAGTTCACGCCCTGCCTCTACCTTCCAGACCAGAGGTCCACCGCCCGCCGAGAGAGGCGGATGCTCGCCACAGAGCCGCACCTCACGTCGGCGCCGTTCCCAGTCCTGTATGGCTGCATTGGTCCACCACGGCATGCCGCGCTCCCGGCCATAGGCCACAATGCCGCTTAATGCATTGGCGACGGCAGCACTTCTGCCCACGACTACCGGGTGGAAGAGAAAATGGGCTACGCCGCCGTTTTCCAGCGCCTTGTCCACCATCACCTGTCCCACCGCTATCGGCCACCTGGAAACCAGCTCCCAGGTCTGGTGCGGCACCTCAAGCACGTCGATAAAGCGCAAGGTTTGCTCTTCCAGAGGAAACCAGGGATGGCTGCCGCCGAAGGGATAGCCGCCTACGCCGATCTTGGTAGGGCCTTTGGTCTGATCCGATTTGATACCCAACCGCTCCAGCCAGAGGAAGAATTCCGTCAATCCTTCCCAGCGCAGGTAATGGTTTTTGTTTGATATGACCGGCAGATTGCTCATCTCCCGCAACCATTCCCACTGCCGGCGCAGATCTGCCTCCAGCCAGTTGGTACCGATGGAGCCGCTCCGGGCATCGAAATGCAAAGCCACTTCAGAGCCCAGCTGATGCAGGCGCTGGTAAAACTCGGGAGCGTAACCGCCGGGATACTGAATGCACCAGGTGGAAGGGATGCCTAGCGACTGCATCAGGTTCAGCAAAGCCTGAGCCATCTCAGGGTTATTACCGTCAGAATCATGCGAGATCTGCCCCACTGCCGGTACAAAATCCGGCCAATACCAAAGGAGGGGTATATCCAACCCAGCTTCCTGGGCCCCCCAGAGGATGGCTCTGATGACCAGCTCCCGCCACTCGTCGGCCATCGGCCGGGCAAAGATGGGCACTCCGCCGATAATCTCCCTGTCTCTGGCAAAATCCAGGACGATGCCATCATCCACCTTTAAAATGCCGTCGTTCAGCTCGGCGGCGGCCGCCGGCGGGGCATCGACATGTACCGGGCGCCCCTGTTGGAGGCGCACAATGCTTTGCATCACATCGGCCGCCACCAGCACCGCCCGCCCCCGGCCATAGTCATTTATTACCACGGCGGCTCCTTCCGCCACCGCTCCATCCCAACCTCTTTCCTCATTCCAGCTCTCCGGAGCCAACCATACTGCCAGCTCCCTGGCTTGGGCCGAAAGCACGGCGAGGCGGCGCCCGCCGAAAGCGTGGAGCGCTTGGCCGCGGCGAAGAATTTCCATAATTGGTGCGGCCGTTCCCGGCGCCGACGCTCCCCCCGCCCCCTGCCGGGGCTGCGGTGAGGGGCCGATCCATCCTTCCTCCACCTTGCCACCGTCGCGGCAGGCAAACACCTCCTCCAACCCGGAGGTCCCGCCCAGAGCAATAAGGGTGCCGCCCTGCTCCACAAACTGCATGATCAGGCGGCGCTCGGTGTCGTTGAGCCGCAGGTTGGTCGGAAGGAGGAGGATGGAGACCAAAGGCAGCTCTCCGGCCGGATCGTTGGCGTTCAGTGATTTGAACGGCAGACCGGCATGGGCCAACACCTCGGAGGCATATACACCCCAACGGGAGTTAAAGTCTGCATAATTCTTAGGAGTTACCGGATATAGACCTATACACACCGTGCATACCCCGCTTGGCGGCAGACTGGCGAAAGAAACGGAAAGCGGGCAAAATGGCGGGAGTAGATGGGAATCGAACCCACCAAGGCCGGTCTTACCGACCTTCTGCGGTTTTGAAGACCGAGGCCGCCACCAGACGGTCATCTACTCCCATAAGCATGTTGATTGTACCACAGGATTGCGGCTCTTTCCATCTATCGCTTGGAACCGGATTCCGCCATCGGCCACACCGGCAGATCTTTGCCCACCTTTCCCTTCATCCTGTCGGGAAACAAACTGTCATCGCCGATCCTGGAGATGACGAAGCCCGTCAGACCGCCGGATACCATGTGCAAAGCGGCATTGATCAGCGGCGTCCACGGCTTGGCGGACTTAATCTTCAGCACCGAACCGGTGAGGAGGCCGTTGATCAAAACCCAGAAGCTTAAGCCTATGCCCAGGCCTTTAAGTACCGCCTTATCCCGGCCGGTCAGCGCCAATGTATAAGTGATAACCAAAGAGGCCAGAGCCACATTGATCTCATTGACCAACATGCCGGTCACTTGTCCCGCTGTGCTTTTTGCCGCCTTTCTTTTTAGAAATAAGCCGGCACCGAGCCGGTCGTAATTGAAATCGATGACGCCTTCCTTCAGCAAAACCCGGCTCAGGATGCGCCCTGGCCAGAGGCTGATCAATGTCCCCACAATAGAGAGCATCACCCGGTCTTTGATCTTGACCAACACCCTTACCCCCAACATTCCGCCTGAAACGGTCGGAATTTTATCTCAGGCATAGTGTGTTGGCCTGCAGCGTCCGGCATGCCAGGTAACGTATGGATGAAAAAGCTTCAGCCGCTCTTAGCCGAGCCATACCGGATTAGTCAACAGGATGAGCCTGCCGTCGGCGTCTCTCACTTGCGCCCGCACAAAGCGCTCTCCTCGGTCGAGCGGGCAGCGACTCTCTATACGACCGCCTTCCTCCCGGTCACTACCCGCTTCTTCCCCATCCCTCACCCAGATGAGCTCCGCCCCGGGCGGCACGCCATCGATGACCAGGGAGACAAAACCACCCTTTTGCTGCTCCCCCATGGTTTTTCCCTGATCGGTTTGCAATTGCAGCCGGCCGTGCACCCGCCAGGGATCGGCCATATAACAGCGCCCCGTCTTCATCGCTGCCACCAGGTGTTCTGCTTCACAGTCCGGCGAGGCGATGTAATTGGCATAATTATTGCCCTTTTCCCAGGTGACATTGCTGTGGGCATCGCTCACCCCGATGCCGTATATCCTGAGACCGGCCAGATTCAGCAGGTCCCATAGTTTCAGATAATGTTCGGGGGTAAAACCATGCCGACCCTCGGGGTACCCTATTTCGATGAGCCTGGCGCCATAGGCCTGCCGCTCGATAAACTCTGCAGCTCTGGTCTCCACCAACTCCCAGCGTTCCCGGTCGGTCAGCTCCATCCTTTTCCACGGAGAAAACGGATGGTTGATGCTGACGATCCCCCCATGGTCCGACACATGAGCGATGATCTCCTCCGTGGCGGGCTTTTTCCCGGCGACATATGGAAAAAAGGGTATGTCGGCGCCGAAACAGGTCAGATGCATCGGACCGCCGGAGATCTCATAACCCGCCAGCACATCCACGCCATAGCGCCTGCCGATCTCTTTCCCGATCTCCTGCTGTGTTTGCAGCAATAAATAGGGGTCGACAATGCCGGTTTCCAGCGCTATTTCCGTTAAAACCGCCTCGGCAGCGCGCCCTTTCCTGCTTTCCAACCGAATATCAAAAGTGAGCACGGTGTGTTCCCTGCCAATGCCCAGCTGGGCGGCCGCGGCGGCGAGCGGCAGCCGAATGTTTTCACCGGCTGGGGCGGGAAGCGGCAACCACAGCAAATCGTGCTCTTTCGGAGGTGCTCCCCAAATGTAGCTGAAGGATATCGGCTGGTGCTCAGGGGGCGTCTGAGTGAGATGAATGGTGATCATGAGGCGGGTATCCGGCGACTGGGGATCGATATTGGTAGTCAAATCCAATATAAGCTCAGGCCGGCTGATCAGCGGTCGGCGGTTATAATTGCCTTTGGCTTTAAGCCGCAGCGACGCCCCGCCCCATTCATCGCCGTCATTGGTCACCCGGCAGATCAGAGAGGTCCGGGGAGCATGGGAGGTCAGGAAATCAGCCTCCGTACAAGTTACCTCCACTTGTTCCCAATAGACATCGGCCGCGGCAAAGGGATCGGCCGTCCCAAACTGATAGCCGGTAAACTTGTGCTCATATCTATTCACACCCGGAATGCGGGTATCATGATCCGACAACCAGACGATATCCACCCCGGCTCTGGCCGCTTCGTAACAAAAGCCGGATATGCTGGCAGGTCCTTCGAACAAGGAATGAAGATGGCATAAGGTGCTTTTATACATCAGCGTCATTTATTGACTCCTTTTAGCTTCACCGCGCTCAGCTCCATCTCGGCCAAAGGTATGACGGACGGCACCTCAAGCCGGAAATAGCCGGTGGGGAAACCGGATGGGACACTCTCCGTCAACTCCACCTTGAACCACTTTTCTTCCTTACCATTAATGCTGCGGCTCGTCTCATCCACCACCGCCAACTTAACCGGCAGCACATGCCAGGTTTGCCGGTCGGCGGACACGCTGAGCTTCACCTGCTCAGCCCAGGCCTTTTGCGTAACGAACAGATCCACCTGATATTCCAGGAGGTCGGCAGCTTCCCACACCAGGTATTCATCGGCCGGCGATTTATCCGGACGGGCTATCCGGATCCGCCGGTTATGATCCAAAAATAACCATTCCCCGTCTTCGGTGGCATACCCCCAGCCTGGCGACTCCTCAATAGTTCTCTTAAAATCGATGGTGCCAAACCAGCCGCTGGTCATGGGAGCGGCAAACTCGTCGAACATCTCCCACCAGTTGTCCGTAGTCAACTCCACCTGGCGCCGGAGCGTCTCCCGGGCGGTATTGCGCACTTCCACCTGCAGCCGGTGTTTGCCGTCGGGATATTCCCTGGTATTTATGACCACTTCTCCCGGTGCGGGCACCTTATCGCCCCGGTAAATCACATTGTCGTCCAGATACAAAACCACCTCGGCGATGACGAAATCCGCCCCGATGTTTACATCCAGCTCCACCGGGAGCAATCCCACGACGGCTCCCCTTGGTTCCTCGGGAGGACTGATGAAGCGGAAGCTGCGCCCTTGCATCGAGGGAGCCAGAGCCACGATGCGCCCCCTGCCGTTGCAGGTGCCGGAGCACTGCCGGATATATGGATCCGGAAGTATGTGATTGGCGATTATCCTGTTGTTCGGGCCGTACATGTTGTTATATACGGAGGTGTTGCCGCCTTCGAAGTAATAGTGCTGGAAGGCGAAATCCGGGTCGGAGGTGGCGAAGCGGTTGCCGTAGACTTCCACTTTCTCATTGGGCACCCCTCTGACGCGTATGGCCCGTTGCCTGGAGACCAGGAAGGTGTTGTGATGAATGACGACATATTCCCCGGCGATGCGCACTTCCTCCTCCGGGCAATACTCTGCCCGTTTCGGGCAGAAATCGCTGCCGCCGTGCATATCGAAGGCGTGACTGGTGGCATTCTCCCGCACGATGTTATAGCGGGCTTCATAGCCGGTGCCGTAATACCCGGTGGACGCGATGGCGTGGCGGTAATAATCGAAATCGTTGGCCTCTATAAGGGCGGTGCCCCTGTTGACCACCACCGGATAGCCCAAGCCGGTGCGGCGCACATGGTGAATGTTGTTATGATGTATATGCACATCCTCGGCGTGCACTGCCACGCCGGCATAACTCCAGTCCCAGATCTCGCAGTTGTCCACTTCGGTGAACGGAGCGGAGGCTCTCACGGCCTCCGAGTTGGGCCGGAAATAAGCAGCCTCGCCGATTTCCCCATCCGGACCGCGCAGCCTGAGGCCGGTTATCCTGGCGTGCAAGCCCTTCAGCTCGATGAGAGGATTCGTGTCGTACCGGGTGCTGAAGAGGAGCGGTCCGGGGCTGCCGTTCAGACCCCTGTTCCCGGCCAGCGTCACCCCGGCGTTGACATAGAGCACAGGATAATCCGTCAGATCTATTTCCGCCTCCGGGGTGATATACACCACCTGGCCGATACGGGCTGACCGCAGGGCCGCCACCAGTTCGGCAGCATTGGATACTATATAATCACCGCTGGTGTAAATATGGCTGTAGCCTTTCCCTCCGCCTATCGGATCGCCGGTATCGTTGGCATCCGCTCCGTATATATAAGGCGTTAAGGCGGATGGCGTCTCAGCGGCCGGAGCGGCGAAAACAGGTACAGGCCAAAAGGCGAATACCAGGACCAAAACCACCGTCGCCAAAACCAACGTCGGTATCGGCACCGCTTCTTCCCACCATGCGCCGTCGGCAGCCAAGGTCGTCACGTTCCGGGAAAAAGATATGCTCATAGCTCACATCTCCTCTCTCTTCGTACTCTTCGTGTCCTCATTGTTTAGCAGAAAGTGCCTTAAGTGTTTATTTTCACCACTTATGTCTGACTTCCTGGCATCTTCTCAAAGACCGTCAAAATAAAAAAGCCCACCTTTACGGCAGGCTATGAACTCTTCGTTCTTGGTGAAATCCGGCAGCTTGCTTCCCGGCGGGCGGTTACATCCTGAACGGTCTGGACGGTTCGGATATTTCCCCAAGCGTGCGGGCCACTTCCACATCGTATAGCGCTTCGGTAGCCAGATCGCCCAGTGAAATCATTCCCACCAGCCTATCTCCCTCCACAACAGGCAGTCTGCGCACCTGCTGTTCGGCCATGATACCGGCCACCTGCTGAATATCGGTTTCCGGAGAGACCGTATGCACTTTGCTGGTCATCACCTCCCGTACCGGTGTGCTGTCGGCGCTTTTGCCATGCGCCACATTGCGCACCACGATGTCGCGGTCGGTGATGATGCCGACCACCCTCGTGCCCTCACACACCGGCACGGAACCGATATTATGCTTCTGCATCAGCTTCGCCGCCTCGGCCACGGTGGCGTTGGCATCCACATAGGCCACCTGCGTGGTCATGATATCCTTTACATTCATTCTATCCATCCCCCATCAACCCAATAGTGGTAATGATAGTAACTATAGCCAAAAGCATGGAACGAGCCGTCTTTAGCATTACCAGTGGTGAAGGAGATCATACCTGTTCTCTCCATCGCCGCCCATGCCGGAGCGGCTCTCACCGTGGCGGGGAGAATGGTGAGGAGGAACGGGAGGAGGAGCAGATTACTCTTTCATATAAGGCGGCAGTTTTGGCTGCCATAGTTTCCCAGCCATACTCCCGCTCCACCATCTCTTTGCCGGCCCGGCCCAGCTTTTTGCGCAAACTTTCGTCTGCAGCGAGCAAGTTTATAGCCCCGGCCAGAGCTGCCGGGGAATGCGGCGGCACCAAAAGGCCTGTTTCTCCAGGGGTCACCAATTCCGGCACCCCACCCACCGCCGTGGCCACCACCGGTAACCCGGCAGCCATAGCTTCCAGCAACGCCAGCGGCAGCCCTTCGGCGTGGGACGGCAGAAGAAAGAGATCGGCCGCCCGCATCAGCGCCGGCACGTCCCGGCGGTAACCCAAAAAGCGCACCAATTTCCCGAGCTTTCTCTCTCTGATCTCCTGTTGCCACCTTTCCTCTTCGGGACCGGTACCAACCACCACAAAGAGCAGACCTGGCCCGGCGCCGTTCCGGCTGTCCCCGTTGTGCCCGGGCCTGCATAGGGCGGCCACCTCAAGAAGGTCATAGATGCCCTTGGCTCTGATCAGGCGGACTACGGTGAGGATGATCAGCAAACGCTCCGGAAGGCTCGGCCCGGAACCCGCCAACTCCCGGCGGAGGCTCGTCGGTTCAGCTGCTTCGCTCTCGGCAGCAGCACCGGCCGCCCTCTCCCCATCCCCCCGGTTAGTATCCTTATAAAACCCACCATTGGGAATCACGGCTACCTTATCCGGGGAGGCCAGACGGCGGCGGCTTATCTCTCCGGCCTGGGCTTGGGAGACAACGATGATGGCCGCAGCCGGCCGCAAGATCCACCGCAGGAGAAAGTCGAGCGCCCTGCCGGCTATACCGGAGCGCTGCGGCAAGGTGTTGTGCAAAGTTATCACCAAAGGAGGCCGGCGCCCGGAAGAGGGGCTTAAGCAGCCCGAAAAGCGGCCTGTAAAACCTGGAAGGCGGAACCCGCCGAGCGTCAGTGCCGCCAGCAGGCTGGTTTTCAGACCATGGGCGTGTATCAGATCCCACTGCCCCGAGTGCGCCAGACGGCGGATTTGTCTTATGGCCGCCAGATCCCGGGCCGGGACGAGACCGTCGACGATGGCTACATCTATATGTGGTATAGCCCGAAGCGAGACCGGGGCACCTGCCGTAGCGCCTACCGGTGCTCCAGCCGGGCTGGGCGCCGCCAGGGTGATCTGAAAATTATCAGGATCAAGGCACCGGCATAATGCCTCGATATGACCGGCCATGCCTCCCACCGCCGGGCGGGCCAGCAACAGCAGCTTGATGGTCAATCCTTAAGCCTTCCTTCCCACTCTTTCTAAAGTGTTCCTCACCGCCTCGGACCATACCCGAAAGCCTCAAGCCGTTCAGGACTTTGTTGGTCCGATAGGGCCAAGAGGCAGGAATAATATGGATCGTAATAGTAGTTTTATGGGCAACAGAAGGCTGGTGGCTTTTTGGGCCAGCTAGAAACGTTAAAATACCAATAGATTGGAAGATCACCATATGCCCGTCAAAACAGCAATCGTCGGATATGGTCGCAACGGCAGCACCATGCATGCCGGAGCGCTGGAACGCAACCCCAATTTCAAAGTAGCGGCGGTGTGCGACATCGATCCGAACCGCCTGACCCAAGCAGCCGACCGTTTCGGCTGCCCTGTCTACTCTTCCTTATCCGAAATGCTGGCAAAGGAAGAGCTCGATCTGGTCACCATCGTCACCCGAAGCGACCAGCATGCCGCCATGACCTGTGAATGCCTGGAGGCAGGGGCGAATGTGCTGGTCACCAAACCCTGGGCGGTCAACGCCGCTGAGGCCCGGCAGATGATCGCCACCGCGGATAAATGCGGGAAGAAGCTCTTCCCCTGGCTGCCGTCCCGCTGGAGCCCTTGGCTCAGCACTCTGAAGCAGCTCCTCGCCCGGAAGACCATAGGTGATGTTTTCCTGATCAGGCGCATCAATACCGCTTTCGGCATCCGCAATGACTGGCAAACCGAAAAGCGCTACGGCGGCGGCTATCTATTGAACTGGGGACCGCATCTGGTCGATCCGCCGCTGGTTTTGGCCGGGGAAAAAGTTCAATCCGTATATAGCATCATGCGCCAAGTCATCAATCCCGGCGATGCCGAGGATATGTTCATGGCCGTGCTGACCTTGACCAACGGCTGTATAGTCCAGGTGGAACACACCGTGTCGGCAGAATCTCTGCCTGACTGGGTGATACAGGGCACCCGCGGCACCATCGTCGTCCGCCGCTACGAGGTGACCGTACATATCTCCGAACCTCAGAAACCGGATGATCCGACGAAATATACCGGCATGACGGCCGCCGATAAACAACTGGTCTCCAAGGAAAAGATCACAGGCTCGCTCTATGGCTCGGAGGATGAGGTGTATGCCGCACTGGCCCGCACCTTCCTTGAAGGCACGCCTTTCCCGGTGACCACGGCCGACGGTCTTTACCTCAGCGAAGTGCTGGATGCCATCAGGGAAAGCCATGAAGCCGGAAAGGTGGTCTGCATGCAGCCATGAATACCGGCAGCCATCACGAAAAGGCGGCGCCATACACTTCCCGGCAGCGATTGGCGGAAGCGCTGGCTCATCGGGCACCCGACCGGGTGCCGTTCGATCTGGCAGCCACCAAAGTGACCGGCATCAGCATCAAGGCTTATCGCCGTTATCTGGAATATGCCGGCTTGCCACATCTTGATCCCCAGCCGCAGGTAGGCGACGAAGTGCAACAGCTCGCCGGCGTCAGCGAAGCTTTCCTGCAGCATCTGCAGGTCGACACCCGCGGCCTCATCCCGGGAGCGGGCGCCGGCTGGAAAAAGGTATATAAAAGGGTGGGCGACTACATCGAATTCACCGACGAATGGGGTCTCCCCTGGCGCATGCCTGCTGAGGACGGCCACTATTTCGATCTCGCCGGTCATCCCCTGGCCGAGGCGGAGGGGATGGAAATATTTGCCTCCTACCCCTGGCCGGATCCGCAGGATGCCGGCCGCCTCGCCGGTGTGCAGAGCACGGCCCAAGCCATTGCCGCCTCAGAGGAAAAGCAGGCGCAGGCCTGGACGATGCACGGTCTCTGCGCCGGCATCCTGGAGATGGCCCTGCGCCTGCGCGGCTATGAGCAGTTTTTCCTGGATCTGGCTCTCGCCCCTGAGACGGCCTGCGGGTTGCTCGACCGCCTTGCGGAGATGAAGATGGCTTTCTGGGAAGCGGCGCTGGATATAATGGGAGAGCACCTGCTGGTAGCCGTGGAGGCCGACGACCTCGGGACGCAAACCAGCCTCCTTATCTCCCCGGACATGTACCGGGCCTACCTCAAGCCCAGGCATAAAAAGGTGTGCAGCTTCATCAAGCGGAAATGCCCCCACGTGCGCATCTTTTTGCACTCCTGCGGGGCTATTTACCCCTTGATCCCCGACCTGATCGAAGCCGGCTTCGACATCCTGAATCCGGTGCAGGTGTCGGCAGAAGGCATGCAGGACACCGCCCGGCTCAAGAAGGAATTCGGCGACGCATTAGTGTTTTGGGGCGGAGGTGTCGATACCCAGCGCGTTCTCCCCTACGGCACGCCGGCCGAGGTGCGGGATGAAGTGAAGAGGCGGCTCGATGATCTCGCTCCGGGCGGAGGCTTTGTCTTCAGCACGGTGCACAATATTCAGGCCGATGTTCCTCCGGAGAATCTGGAGGCCATGTGGGAAACTTTTGCGACCTACAACCGCTATTGATTTGATAAGGAGAGATCAACTATGGCCAGCAACATATTGCCTCAAAAAAGCCCTTGCCGATGGCAAGCCGGTTGGTATCAGGTGGATATCACCCCGCCCCTCGGTGTATGGATGTCCGGTTTCGGCCTGCGGTATAAAGGTGCCGAAGGGGTGCTCGATCCGCTATATGCCACGGCTATGGTCTTTGACGACGGCCAAACCCAGGCGGCCATAGTGAGCTGCGATCTCTTATGCCTCGATGCCGGTGATGCGGCGCAGATACGTCTCTCCATCGCCGAGAAGACGGGGATACCCCCGGAGCAGATCATCATTCACACCACCCACACCCATTCAGGCCCCCTTACGTCCACCTTTCATGGTTTCGGGAGCCGCGATGCGGCCTATGATTCCGTCCTGCAGCGCCAGATCGTCTCCGCCGTCGTCCTGGCCAGGCAACGCCTGCAGCCGGTCAGCTTAACCTATGGTGAAGCTTTGGCTCCTATCGGCATAAACCGGCGGGAACAGCGGGGCGGAAATGTGGTGATTGGTGAAGACAACACCGGCCTCGTCGACCCGAGGGCGGTGGTGATCGGCGTTTGGCCGGCCGACACGGCCGGCAACTCCGGCGCCCAGGCAACCGACCACACCGTGGATGCCGAAAGAGGGGTCGAGGCGGAAAAAGAGCCGCTTGAGCCTTTGGCCATGATCCTTTGGGCGGCCGTCCACCCGGTCATATTGGGCGGGAGCAATTACCTCCTCAGCCGGGACTTCCCCGGTTTTGCCGCCGCCCGCCTGAAGAAGACGCTTCCCGGCACCCTGTGCCTCTATACCAGCGGACCTTGCGGGGATGTGAATCCAATCCGCATGAGGGAGCCCAACCGCATCGAAAGCGCCAGGTATATCGGCAACCTCCTGGCGGCGTCAGCTTTGACGGCCCTAACCAAGGGCACTCCGCTGACAGGTGAGGGCATCCGCGCCGCCCGCCACTTTATCCGTGTGCCGCTCGGCCCGTTGCCGCCGCTCGCCGAGATCAGAAAGGAAGCGGCGCAAATCCGGAGAGAGATCGTGGCTGCAGGCATCGACGTGGAAAACCGCCTTGCTTTGAACATCTACCTGGAGTGGGCAAAGGATGCGGAAGCGGCGGTGAAAGAATGGGCCGGCAGCGCTGCCTCCCTCCTCGACCTCTCCAAGCCCTCTATAATGCTGCACGATGATTTCGAAGCCGAATTGCAGGCCATTGCCATCGGCGATCTGGTCTTCACGGCTTTCCCGTTCGAAACTTTTGTCAGCTATCAGAATGAGGCGGCGCAAAGAGTGCCTGAAGGGAAAAAGGTCCTGGTGCTCGGCTGCGCCAACGGCGATTATGGCTATCTGCCTGATGAAGCCGGCTTCGCCAAAGGCGGTTATGAGGTGAACGGCTTGGCTTATAAACTCTATGGCTTGCAGCCTCTCTCCCCCGCCG
>DULU01000055.1 GCA_012840225.1 Bacillota bacterium | reverse complement strand
CGCCGCCCCCGCCGCCCCCGCCACCGCCCCCACGGATTCCCCCTCCATCATCTCTTCCCTGGACATCGTATCCGATTATATCCCCCTGGGAATGCAGATGAGCACCTGCGCCAAAGGCCTCTTTGAAGATTGCCTGCATATGGTGCGCTTTGGGCGCAGCGAGAATATATTTCTCAAGTTTGATGTGCCGGGAGCACAGCCCCAGGGCAGCTTCCGCATCAGGTTGGACAGCCGTCTTGCTGAAAAGGAACTGGCCGTGCTTACCGCCGCAGAGGAAACAAACTGGCTCACTCTGCCGACAGAAGAACTGCCGCTCGGCTCCTCGAAGCTGGTGGCAGAGTATTTGTCCGCCGGCGGCGAGGTGCTCTACAGCATCGAGTCGGATATCGTCATAGGTAATCTAACAGCCGCTTTCGATGCTGTGCATTTAAATCGCGCCGACAGTTCCGTGTACGGCACGATCAATCTCTATGCCGACGACCACCTGCCGGGGCTCTCCATAAATATGGAGACCATGCTGGTGGAATTGGTGTGGGATAAAACCAGCCGCGATTACATAGAGAAACTCTACCCGGACGTTGTGGCGACCGAGCTTGAGCTCGATCTGCCGCCCGGCGGTTACCAGTTGCCTTTTGATATCCCCATGCCGGAAAAAGAAGGCTTATGGAAGGTCGTCTTCCAGATCGAAGTTTTCCCAGACATCGGCCTGGTGACGGCAAATGAATCGCAAATATTCCAAAACTACTCGCCCCCTTCCTGGCAGCCGGGAGAACCTTACACCATTGCCGTCTTCCCCGACACCCAGTATTTTTCCGAGAGATATCCGCATATCTTCACCCGCATGGTGGAATGGGTGGCTCAGAATGCCGCTGAGCGGAACATCGAGCTCCTCCTGCACATGGGTGATATAACCGACGACAATTCCCCCGATCAGTGGAAGAGGGCGCAAACCAGCCTCAAGCTGCTGAACGGCTTTATACCATATGCCCTCGCCGTCGGCAATCACGATATGGCCACCGGTGGGGGCAATGTGAGCCGCCGCGGGCTCACCCTGCTGAACAACTACTTCAGCAAAAGCGATTTCTCCGGCCTGGCGGGCACCTTCGCAGAGAACAGACTGGAAAACAGCTACCACCTTTTCGAGATCGGCGGCACGGAATACCTTGTCGTTTCCCTGGAGTTCTGCCCGCCTGAGGAAGTGGTGGCCTGGGCCAATGAAGTGATTGCGCAACATCCCACCCGCAAGGTGATACTCATCACGCACTCCTATACCACGAAAGACGGCTACCCCGCCGCTGCCGGTGCCAGCGCCTCTTCATATAATCTGGGCTCCAACCCGGACACCACCATGGTGGAAGGGGTCGACATGTGGCGGAAGTTGGTTAAGAACCACGAAAACTTCTTCATGGTGTTGAGCGGTCATCGCTATTCGCCCACTATTCCCAGGCGTATCGCTCACGGTGATGCCGGAAATAAAGTGTATGAATTCCTGGTCGACTTTCAGAGCGAGCCCAATGGCGGCGACGGCTGGTTCGTGCTGATGGAGTTCCGGCCGGACGGAAATATATATGTGGATACCTATTCGCCCTATCTGGATGAATATAAACGCACCGTGGACAGATATGGTTACAATTGCCACTTCCTCATCGATACGGAGAGAGGGGCGTTTATCGTACCGTAACAATGAACTCTTCCGGGAAATGAAGTCTATATAGCCGGGCGGCAGTCTTGAAGGAGCGGCGTTAGAAGTTGTGGAATCGGCATGTAATATGGCGTATGTGCCAGGAGGTTAAGTGCCGATTAGTGCGCTACAACTTAGGGGGAAGTAATCTGTGACCCGCAAAATGGCCACCATCAAGAATGTCGCCCGGCTGAGGCCGCTCGACGGTTATTGGGCTGCTGGTATCGGATATAACCAACCCCTTTTTCCCCGACATAGTTAAAGGCGTAGAAGACCTGGCGAAAATGAATCATTTCGATCTCCTGCTCGGCGGCAATATGACGATTGCTGGTGCCGACCAATCACCATCAGGTGGGGTTTGAGGGTGCTTTTATCACCAAAATAAACGGTGGGTATATATTGTCCGCTGCCGACTGGGTATTAGAACCCGATGGCCACCGCCGTTATGATTGCTTTGTGGCCGCAGCAGACAACATTTATGGACCATATGGCCACAGGTATATTGCTATACCGCATGGAGGGCATAACATGTTCTTCAAAGATGTTCATGGGCAATGGTGGTCGACATTTTTCGGTAACGACCTGAAGGCGCCATTCAGAGAACGCCCGGCTATCCTGCGCATTAGCATTAATCCTGATGGATCAATAAAACCAACCGACGGAGGAGCAGTTATTGACAAGTAAAGAACTGGTACATGCGGCGTTGGATCATCAGCGCATACCACGGGCACCATATGCGGTCGATTTCACGGTGCTTGCCCGTGCCAAAGCAAGAGAGCGTCTCGGTGAGATAGTTCCCCCAGAGGGTTGGATGGGTGACATTGTGGTATCACCGGTAATAAAAGTAGAGTGGGGCAAACGCCATCCTGACGGTTTTTATGTGGATGAGTTCGGCGTGGAATATGATCGCCGCATCGATATCGACATCGGTATTCCTAAACCTATCATTACCAGGGAAACGCTGACCGACTTTATCTGGCCGGATCCCGAAGCTCCGGACCGTTTCGATGTACTGGCCGATAATTTGGTCAAACATCCGGACAAATTCCAAATCATGGCTCTGGATTTTAGCTTATATGAACGAGCCTGGTCCTTGCGCGGGTTGTCGTCGCTTTTGGAAGATATGGTGAGCGATCCGGACTTTGTGGAAGCATTGTTAGACTGCATTTTGGCATTTAACCTTGCGGTAATCGATGTAGGTCTCTCTCGTTTTCCTGAAGTTGATGCCGTGTACTTTGGAGATGATTACGGTACACAAACCGGGGTGATAATGGGAGCACCTCTTTGGCGTAAATACTTCAAGCCGCGCCTGGCGCAGCAATATGCCAAGGTTAAAAAGCACGGTAAGAAAGTATTCATCCATTCCTGCGGAGCGGTTAGCGAACTTTTTCCTGACCTGATAGAGATAGGGGTGGACTGCTTTAATCCTTTTCAGCCTGAGGTGATGGATATATGTGCCGTCAAACGCTTCTATTCGGGCCGGCTGTCTTTCTGGGGTGGCGTGAGTACGCAGCGCTTGTTGCCCTTCGGTACAATAGATGAGGTTCAGGCCGAGATAACCCGGTTGATAGCCATGGCTCGCGACGGTGGCTATATTGTAGCTCCGGCTCACGCTGTGCCTGCCGATGCAGACATAGAGAATGTGGCCATGATGGTTAAGATGCTGGTTGATCAAGTAACGGCACAATAAATTTACGGTAAAGAGAAAGGAAATGGCCATGATGAGGTTACATTGGTGGAAGGGATCAATATGTGGTGGAAATTGGTTAAAAACCACTCCAACTTCTTCATGGTGCTGAGCGGACACCGTTATTCACCAGTGATTCCCAGGCGCATAGGTCATGGTGATGCCGGGAATAAGGTGTATGAATTACTGGTCGATTTTCAAGGCGAACCCAACGGTGGCGACGGCTGGTTTGTTTTGATGGAATTTCGCCCCGACGGGAACATTTATGTGGATACCTATTCGCCATATCTAGATGAATATAAAAATGCCGTGGACAAATATGGCTACAATTGTCGCTTCCTCATCGATACGAAAAGAGGAGCGTTTCTCATACCATAACTAGATAACGCCATTCGCTATCATTTTTAACCCTCATATGTTTTAACAGCGAACTATACGACTTCTTGTTGACTTCTTCTGATTTAATTAGTACAATTTTGCTGTAACAAAGGATAATTATATACCGTGCAGTATGAAACATTGTAACATATCCAGGGTAAATACTCACGGGTTCACTGGGAGGTGAGGCGGTTTTTTCATTTTGGCCAGAACCGGTAAAGCAAAAAGCCGAACGACAGAGGAGGTTGCAATATGAAAATGAAAAGGCATTCTTATAGGATCATCATCCCCATGCTGTGCTTGGTTTTATCCATGTTGTGCTTGGCGGCGGCAGCCTCGGCAAAACAGATGAGTTATGCGGCGTGGTATGCCTCCGACCGGTATATTAACTTTACCAGAATTATGGAAGAAGCGACCAAGGCGAAACTGCCTGATATACAGCTGGAGTTTATGCCTCAAGGCGGGCTGGACAGACAGTTGACCATGCTGGCAGCCGGCTCGTTCCCCGATGTGGTGGCCGTGCATTCCACTTCCTCTTTTCCGCAGCTTCTCGAAGCGGGCGCCCTGAAGCCCCTGCGGGTGGTGGATGAGGATATCCTGAATTCCGTACCTCGTGACCTCTTGGAGCCCTTTATACATGAAGGGGTGTTGTATGCCATCCCGGCCACGGTGGAAGTGTCGAACATGGGCATCAATGTCTCCATGCTTTCGGCGGCCGGTTTGAACTATCCCGACTGGAACTGGACCTGGAACGACCTGCTGAACATGTCGAAGCCCCTGACCAAAGATACCAACGGCGACGGCCGGCCGGATGTCTGGGGCACGGGCATCTGGTGGCAGGGCGAGCAGTTCGTCGGGCCGTTTGTCTATGCCAACGGCGGCTCCTTCATGAACAAGCAGTTTATGGGCACCGAGGTGACCATCAACTCGCCGGGAACCATCCAGGCCTATGACTACCTGCGCAGCCTGGTGCATGATTACCGGGTGGCCTTCCCCGGCCAGGGCTGGAATGAATGGCAGGCCGGCATCATCGCCATGAATTACCTGGGTTCCTGGTCGATCGGCTCGGCGCAAAGATCGGTGAAAGACAGCTTCGAATGGGATTATCATCCCTTCCCCATCTGCCCGAACACCGGGAAGCGCGGCGGCCGCCTCAGCTTGATCGGCGTGGCGGTGTCGGCCACCACCACTCATGACGAGGCCCTCATTATTGCCCAACTGGCTGCCGACCGCTGGGTGCAGGAGCAGTTCCTCATCACGGCCTTGAGCGCCGTGCCGGCCAGGCGGGACCTCTTCAACTCGCCTTACTTCCTACCGCCGGAGGTCGTGCCGCGCAATGCCCGCAAGACCATGATGGACAATCTCACCGGAGGATATATGATGGTGGATACGGTTTATCCGCATCCGGATGCGGCGTTGAAGGTTCGGGAGTATAGCCGGCAGATCATCCAGGACGGCATAGGCGCCGGTGTGGTGCTGGCGAAAGCCTATGAAGAGCTGACCGCCATGATGTTCGGTAAATAAAATAGCCGGTAAATAGTCAAAGCGTCAATATTATTTATGGATATTCATCTCTGCCAAGGACGGCAGCGGCGTGCCATGTCCCACCGGGCATGGCACGTCACATTTAATGCCCACCACTCATCAATGCCCACCACCCATCACCTTGCTTACCCGCGCCGCTACCTCACATCGCCGGGTTTCCTGTTTTCGGCTTATGTCAAAATCCCGGATATGTCAATAAAACATAGTAGGTTCTTTCACCTCCGGAACGAATTAATAACTTAATTCATTAAAAGGGGGCGCAGGTATGGTAGACGGCCGCATCGATGTAAAAGCCGGATTGCTGGAACCTAAGATAGATGTGCATGCGCATGTGCTCCCCGGCGAAGAGGGTTTGCGGCAAAGCGACAGGCTGGTGGCGGTGGCGGATAAGCTGGGGATTACCGAACTGTGGTGTTCGGCACCGATTGCCGGGGGCCGGATGGCCTCCCCGGAGGAGATCCGCCGCAACAATGACGGTGTCATCGCCGCCATGCGCCGGCACCCTCGCCGGATCAGAGGGTTATGTTTTGTTATTCCTGGTTATTACACCGAGGCTATCGCCGAGGTGGAGCGTTGTTTGGCTGCCGGCATGATCGGTATCAAGTTGTATAATCAATATAAGATACACGATCCGGCGGTCTGGCCCATCATTAAGCTGGCAGCCGAGAGGCGCATCCCGGTTCTGGAGCATTGCGCCCATCTCACCGGCAAGACCCTGGCTGAGCAACCGCTGACCTCGGACGGGGCAGACATGGCCAGGATCAGCGAACGCTTTCCGGACGCCATTCTGATCAACGCCCACATCGGCGGCGGCGGCGACCTGGAATGGAGCCTGCGGGCCCTCAGAGACGCCTCGCCGAATCTCTATGTGGATGTGAGCGGCAGCAATCTGGAAGACGGGCAGATTGAGATGGCGGTGGCCGAGTTGGGCGCCTCGCGGGTGCTATTTGCCACCGACAGCACTATGGAAGGCTGTGTGGGCAAGGTGATCGGGGCCCGGCTCAGCCGGAAAGAAAAAGAGATGATCTTCCGGCTAAACGCCGCCGACATCCTGGCAAAGCAAGGCCTGCAGCCTTTTTACCAGACCCAGGCTGCCGGAACTATAAACGGGGAGGCGAGTGCAGATGCTGTTTGATCTCAATGCCTGGATTGGTAGCTGGCCGTTCCGCTCTATGTGGGATAACACGGCGCCCGCAATGCTGGAACGCATGGACCGGCATGGGATTAACTGGGCGGCAGTCTCCTCCCTGGAGGCGATCTTCCATCGGAACGGGCAACCGGCCAATGAGAAACTGGCCGAAGATGTGGCGCCATATAGCCGGCGGCTCTTTCCGCTCGCCACCATCAATCCCTCCTATGTCAAGTGGGAAGATGATCTAAAGTATTGCCACGAAAAGCTGAACATGAAAGGCGTGCGTCTCGTGCCGCAATACCAGGGATGGGAGCTCAAGAGCGCCATGGCTGTCAAAGCCGTGCAGGCCTGCACCGAGCGCGGGCTTTTGATCTGCATTCCCCATCGTCTAGAGGATCCCCGGCAGGCTCATCCCATTGATCCCGGCCGCACTGTGGAATACGACGATGTGGTATATCTCCTGCGCGCCGTGCCGGCGGCCAAGATCGTCCTGCAGAACATCCGGGTGACGCCGGCCATCAATGCCCTGCTGCAGCCGGACCTGATCGACAAAGAGTGGTATGTCGATCTGGCATTGACCGAAGTGCACTTTAACCAGGCAACCCTGTCGTTTCTGGATAAGGTTGGGGGCAAACATCTGGTTTTCGGCACCCACTCACCGCATTCCTATGCCGGCAGCGCTCTGGTCAAACTGGAGCTTTTACCGGTGGCCGGCGACGAGAAGGCAGATGTGTGCTACCGCCATGCCGCCCGTTTGCTTAACGTAAATCTGATGGAGACAGAGTGAGTGGACTGGTGAAGAGTTTGCCTTTTTCTGCGGTTGCTGTGGTGTTTGATCTGGACAACACTTTGGTGGCCTCCCACATTGATTTCAAAGGCATGCGGGAGGAAGTGATCGGCTGTCTCCGTGCCCACGGGGTGCTGCTCACCGCGGAGCAGACCGCCTGGCCGGTGGGCCGCTTGGCGGATCTGCCCGCCGGGATGGCCGGGGTGCCGGCAGATCTGTCGGCCCGCCTCTGGGAAGTGATCGATGCCTACGAAACGGAAGGGATGATCGGCGCCGCACTCGAGCCGGGCGCCCTGGAGGCGGTGGGTGAGCTGCACCGGCGCGGACATCCGTTGGCCGTGCTGACCAATAACGCCAGAACCTCGGCCATGAAGGCGCTCACTTCCTGGGATCTGTTGCCCTATTTTACGCTCGTGCTCTGCCGGGGCGATGTGGCGCACCTCAAGCCGGCGCCCGACGGCTTGCTCGCCGTCAGACAAGCGCTTGGGCAACCGCAGCGTCTCTTCATGGTCGGAGATTCCTGGTTGGACGGGGCGGCCGCCACCGCCGCCGGGGCCTACTTCATCGCCGTCGGCCCCAATTTCCGCCCGAGAGACGGTATAGCTGTCCGGCACCATATTGCCACCCTGCACGAGCTGCCGGTTTTGGATCTGGTGGGTGAAGGAGACGACCCTCTTTGTCCTCAGCAAACATGATGAAGCCGGTGCTGGCCGGCATGGTGTACGGCCTTTTCCAAGGGGCGCAGCTATTGATCATGAAGGCGGTCGGCTTAAGTGCCGATCCGCTGGTTTTATCCTTTTCTTTTCTGGTGGTCGCCAATTTGACTCTCACCGCCTGGATCAGCGCCGCCGGGCACTGGCCGAAAATTGCCGCCGGTTGGCGGCGCTGGCCATATTGGCTGATCGTCGGCATCTTCAACAGCACCCTGACCTATCTGACGGTGGCCGGCGTCCATCTCAGCGGTGCTTCCTTAGCCGGGGTGCTGGTCCGCTCCGACCTGATCTTCGGCGTGCTGCTCGGCTACCTCATCTTCCGGGAAGAGGTCAGGGGCGGCGAGATCAGCGGCGGGATGATGATGCTGGCCGGCATATTATGCGTGACGGATATATCCATCAAGGATCTGGCGCACATCTCCATCGGTCATCTCTATTTGCTCCTGGCCGGGCTTTTGTTGGCCGTAAATGCGCTGATTATCAAATATGGCCTCGGCATGTTATGGCAGCCGGCTGTGGCCTGGTTTAACACCGCCACCGCTTCGGTATGCCTGGGCCTGGTCCTTCTGCTCAACGGCGCCTGGCCGGGCTTGTCGGAGCTCGCGGCACCTTTGGCGCTTTTGGGGGTGCTGGCTCTCGGAGCTAAGGAGTCCTTAGGGTTGTTGGCCTATTATTATGCGCTGGCCAGTTTTCCGGCCTGGATCGCCAGATCCTTCTCGCTCCTCGCGCCGCTGGTGGCCATCGGCGGCGGATGGTTGATATTCGGCGAGATCATGACCACCAGGCAGATCGCCGGCACCATACTGGCCATTTCCGGCATGATCGTGCTGCACTATTTCCGCAGCCGCCGCCTTTTCTCCGCCGGAGGCCAATTTACCAAAGAGACTACCAGGAACTTCCTACCTTCCCGGTGAATGGATGAAAAAGGAGAGGCCGCCAAAGAGAATGGCGGTGCCGGATGATGGTGATGCGCCGGTCATTGTCGCCTGAAATAAGGGAGTTGTCTGTCATGCCTTCTGCCTCTCGTCGTTTGGTGCAGGCGCCGGTTGGTGCCGGCGGTGTGCTGTTACCTCTTTTGCCGGTTCTAGTCATGGTTTTTCTCCTCCTCCTCTTCATCCCGGTAGTCGGGGCGCAGGCTGCCGCCGCTCCGGCCGCTGCCGGGGCGGAGACCGCCGAGCTGATGGCCACCCTTACCACAGTGGTCAACAAGGTGGAGGTACAAAGGCAGGGGAAGGGCTCCTGGGTGGAGGCCGTCGCTCCCATGCCATTATATCTTGGCGACAGGGTGCGCACCCAGCGCGGTGCCAAAGCGGCCATCCTCTTTCAGGACGGCAGCGAGGTGTTTCTCAACCAGGACACTATGCTGGAGATTGTCAAGGTGTTGGACCCGTCCAAAAGGACGGGCGTCGTCACCCGCCTGCGTCTCTTTTTGGGCGATATTTTCAGCCGGGTGAATCCCCAGAAGACGACGCTGGAATTTGAGACGCCCGATGCCGTGGCCACCATCCGGGGCACTGAGTTCAGCTTGCGCACCATTGCGACCACTCTGTTTTCCGTAGATCGCATTCCGCCCTATAACTTCGACACCTGGAAGCGGATGTATTCTTTCCGTTCCACTTTGGCGGTATTAAAAGGTTTGGTCAACTGGTTTAACTCCTTGGGGTCCATGCTGGTGGGAGCCGGGCAGTTAAGTGAAGCGACCAGAAATACAGCTCCGACATCGCCGGTAACCTTTAGCCCGGACGAACTGGGATTGGCTTGGGCGGAAGAGTTTGAGAAAGAGATGCAGAAAGAAGAGGCTGATCAGGGCGACGATGCCGAAGCGCCGAGGGAAAACGGCGGGCCGGAAGGTGCCGAGCCGGATGGCGGTGGTCCGGAAAGCGGAGGAACGGAAAGCACAGCGCCTGAAAGCCTGACGCCGCCGCCTTCGGGCACGACGCCCGACCAGACCAAGCCGGAGCCCCAGCCGGCTGATGGAATTTTGGGCAGCCAGGCCGACGAACCAACTGCCATTCCTCTCCTGCCGGTCACAACGGAGAAGAAACCCGCTGCCGACAGCAAAGCGGAAAGCGAGAAAAAGGACTCCGGCCAGGCCGCGGAAATTGCTGGTATTAAAGTTCCTATATATACCGCAAAGGATCTGGAAAGATTGATAGCGCCCGGAGCCTTCGCTCTGCTCGATGAAGCCCGCGGGCTCGTGGAAATAAAGAAAAAGACGGCCGAGGAGTGGGAAGAGGCCGCCTGGCCCCTCGCCATATATGAAGGGGATTGCCTCCGTACCAGGGACAGATCCGGTGCCCGACTGATCTTGAGTGACGGCAGCGTTTTGTTGATCAACGAAGAGACGATGTTGGATCTGAGCAAAAGGGTGGAGGTGGCCCATCCCAACGGGTTTGTCATTGAGGCCAGGATATATACCGGCGAGGTGTATGTCGATATCCATTCCCTGGTCGCCTATACTGAAGTGCTCACTCCCAACGGTTTGATCTCCACGCTGGATGGCGCCTACCTGGTGCAGGTGGAAACCGCTCAAAGGCAGACAAGTATGTCCACGGCCGGTGAGGCGATCTTCGCCGCCTTCGGCTTCACCGATATATATACCACCCGCCTGACGGTGCTGCAGGGACAGGCCTTTTTCGTAAACAGGTGGGGAACGAGGCAGGTAGAGCGCCTGAAACAAAGCGAAAGCCGGGGCAGCGGCGCTCCCGGCCGGCCGGAGGACGTGGACCCGGCGAAGCTGTCGTTGACCTGGGTGCGCAATTTGGCCAGACACTGAAAAAGGTAACATAAGCGAGATAGGAGACTGTTGCGGCGTCATGTCCCTGCGCTTCATCATCGGCCGGGCCGGCACCGGTAAGACCCATACCTGCCTGGAGGAGATCCGTTCTGCCCTGGAAGAGCAGCCTATCGGTCCTCCTTTGATATATATCGTTCCGGAGCAGGCCACTTTCCAGATGGAGGCGGCGCTGGCCCGTTCGCTCTCCCGCAAGGGCTTTTGCCGTTTGTATGTGATGGGCTTCTCCCGGCTGGCTTTGCGCATCCTGGCGGAGACCGGCGGGTTGGCCCGTCCGGCCCTGACCCCGCTCGGCCGCCACATGTTGTTGCGCATGCTGCTGCAGAAGCATGAAAGCCGGTTGCGGGTCTTCCACCGGGCGGCCCGCCAACCGGGTTTTGTGGTCGCTCTGGAAGCCGCTCTGCGTGAGCTTGCCCAGTATGGGCATGATCCGGAAGAGTTGGGCCGCCTGGCCGCCGCTCATCAAGGGGCGGTCGGTCTCAAACTGGCCGACTTAAGCCTGATTTGGGCCGAGTTTCGCCGGGCGGTGGCCGCCGACCATACCAACAGCGACGATTATCTGCAGATGGCGGCCGAGGCGCTCCCCGCTTCCGGGTTTATCCGGTCGGCCAGAGTGTGGATCGACGGCTTTTCCAGCTTCACAGTGCAGGAATATCGTTTTCTGCGGGCGCTGATGCAGGCGGCGGCCGAAGTGCATGTGGCTTTATGCCTGCCGCCGGGTGCTTTCGCCGCTCCCGGCTCAGCCACCAAAGCCGACAGAGCTTTCGTGCAGGCGGCCGAAAGCGCCGGGCACATTAAGGCCATGGCCGAGGCTTGCGGCACCCCCCTGGCTCCACCCCTGATCCTTTCCCGGAAAGCGCCCCGCTTTAAGCAGGCCGAGCTGGAGCATGTGGCGGAACAGTTCACCGCCGTGCCGCCGGCCGCTTATGAAGGAGCGGTGTCCGCCATCCGGCTGGTAGCCGCCGCCAACCGCCGCGCTGAGGTGGAAGCGGTCGCCCGGGATATTATCAGGCTCTGCCGGGATTATGACTATAGATTCAGAGAAATGGCCGTCATTGTGCGCCACCTGGAGCCATATGACGATCTGATCTCCGCGGTCTTCACCGATTATGGTATACCATATTTTATCGACCGCCGCCGGCCGGTGGCCCATCATCCGGCGGTGGAGCTGACCAGATCGGCGCTCGCCGCCGTGGCCAACCACAACGATACCAAAGATATATTGCGCTGCCTGAAAACCGATTTGCTGCCCGTCACCAGGGATGAAGCCGACGTGCTGGAAAACCTGGCTTTGCGCTTCGGCCTCACCGGCAAAGCCTGGACACAGGCGGAACCCTGGCCGGGTACTGTGGCACCAGGCACCATGTCGCCGGGAGCCGTAGAGCCGGATCAGGCGCGGCTGCGGGTGATGTTGGCCTTGGCCCCTCTCGATTGCTTCCGGTCGGGGGAGCTGACGGTCGCCCGGGGAGCGGAAGCTATATATCATTTTTATGAAAAGGTGGACTTGCGCGCCCGCCTGGAGGAATGGGTGACTGCCGCCCGCGAGGAGGGCCGGGCTGCCGAAGCCCAGCTCCATCAGCAGGTCTGGGAGAAGCTGGTCGATTTGCTGGAACAGCTGGTGGCCGTAGGCGGCGCGTATCCCGTCTCTCCCGGCGAATTCCGGAGGATCATCGAAACCGGACTGGAGAGCCTGGAGATGGGTCTGATCCCGCCCACGGCGGACCAGGTGCTGATAGGAGCCGTCGATCGCTCCCGCCAGCCAGAGCTGCGGGCGGTATACCTCCTCGGCCTGAATGACAAATTCTTCCCTCTGCCCGGGGAAGACGATCCTGTGCTCACCGATATGGAGCGGCGCCTTTTGGCGGAACGCGGCTTCAGCCTGCCTCCGACCAAGCCGCGCCGGCTGTGGCATGAGGAATATCTGTGCTATATCGCCTTAACCAGGGCTTCCGAGCTGTTGTGGGTCAGTTATACGCAAGCCGGGGACGACGGCCGGGCCGCTGCTCCTTCTCCATTTTTCCAGCGCCTCCAGGCTATCTTCCCGGGGGCGCAGGTGAGAGTGGTCGGTGAGGAGATGGAGGACTATACCTCTCCCCGGCAGCTGGCGGCCGATCTGGTAAAAAGGCGCGGCCTGGGTGAGCCCAGTGCCGCCGTCAATTTCCTCCGCTCTTTGGGCGATGAGAGTATAAATCATATCCTCTCCTCCCTCTCTTTCACCAATGAGGCTGGTCTCGTGCCCGGCCTGGCGGATGAGCTTAGCGCCGGCCGGAGACTGAAGGCGGCAGTGTCCCGCCTGGAAGTGATGGCGGCCTGTCCCTTCCGCCATTTCGCCCAATACATCCTGCGGCTCGACCAAAGGGAAGTTTATAGGATTGAGCATACCGATGTGGGCCGCCTGGTGCATGAGACTCTGCACCGGCTGGTGAGATACATCATGAAAAGGGCGGAGCAGGACCCGGGATATGTCCCCCTCCCTGATGAGGCTATGGCTTTGGCGGAGCAGATTGTGGACAAAGAGGCGCCCCGGCTACGCCATGAGGTGTTTTTGTCCAGTGCCGGGCATCAATATATGGTGCAGCGCATCAAGCAGACCCTTAATCTCGCCATCAAAGCGCTGTTGCAGCATTGGCAGAAGAGCTCGTTCCGTCCGGTGGCCACGGAGTTTTCCTTCGGGACCTTCGGGAGCCGGAGCCAAGAGGTGCCGGCCGCCGGTCGCCTGACGCTTCCCGGCGGTCTGGAGCTTTGTTTGGAAGGGCGCATCGACCGCATCGATGTCGCCGTGGCGGGAGGAGTCCTCTATTGCCGGGTGATCGACTATAAAGGCAGTACGGCCGCCTTCAGATACAGCGATATGCATTACGGCCTGCGCCTGCAGCTTCCGGTCTATCTGCTGACGGCCCTGGAGTGTATAAAGCGCGGTCTTTTGACAATGCATATGCAAAGCAGCCCTGTGCCGGGTGTCGGCGAGACAGGCCGGTCCGGCCGGCTGGCGGAAAAAAACATACAGGCCGTGCGGCCGGCCGGGTTTTATTATTTCAATGTATATGAGCCCTGGGTGGAGGAAAACGTGCCGCTCGATGAGGCCGACCTGGAAGAGAAGCTGCTCAGGGCGCTCCGCCTATCGGGTTTGACGGTGGGCGATCCCACGGTGATTGCGCTGAGCGATAGCGAAGGGACGGGGCTCTTGATTCCCGCCAGGCTGCGGCGGGACGGCACTCCCGCCAAAAGTCAATATACCCTGAGCGAAGAGCAGCTTCAGGCCTTGCTGCAGGCGGTGGAGAAGACTGTCGCCGCCATCGGCCAAAGCCTTCTCCTGGGCGAGGCGCACATCAGACCTTATCGTTATGGCCCCGGCGAGTCGGCCTGCACCTATTGCCCCTATCATCAGGTGTGCTTTTTCGACATCCGCTTTGCCGGGAATAGTTACCGGTATCTGGATGCCTATGCCGGGCGCCCGGAGTCGGTACAGGAAGCCGGCTCAGGAGAAATTTAGCCGCCCGGATAGGCAAATTTTTTAGGGAACAGGAAGTAAACAAGATGGCTGAGGTCAAATGGACGGATGCCCAAAGGAAGGCGATCTGGAAGGACAAAAGCGGTCTTTTGGTCTCCGCCGCCGCCGGCTCCGGAAAAACGGCGGTTTTGGTGGAGAGGGTTATCCGCAAAGTGATAGAGGCCGGCTGCGATATCGACCGCCTCCTGGTGGTCACTTTCACCGAGGCGGCCGCTCTGGAAATGAGGGAACGAATTGCCGCCGCCCTGGAAGAGAGGCGCCTGGTGGCCGATGAAGGCGGTCGCTTTTCCAGGCAGCTCACCCTTTTGCCCGGAGCGCATATTTCCACCCTGCACGCCTTTTGCCTATGGGTGTTGCATAATTACTATTATCGCCTTGATCTGGATCCCTCTTTTCAGGTGCTGGATGAAGCGGAAGACCGGCTGCTGAAGCGGGAAGTGCTGGGGCAGGTGCTGGAGGAGTGCTATCGCCAGGGTGATCCCGGTACGCCCTTCTACCAGCTTATGGACAATTACAGCGACCGGGGCGGTGAGCGGCTGCGCCGGCTGATCCTGCGCTTATATGATTTCGCCGGCAGCCAGGTGTGGCCGGAGAAATGGCTCGCTGACACCAGGCGCGCTTATGGAGAAGCTTTGGCCGGTCGCCTGGAAGAGACACCCTGGTGGCCGCCGGTGAAAGAGCAGGCCAGAGCTGAAGTGGAGAAAGCCCGGGCGGAACTCCTCACTGCCCGCCGCCTGGCGGCCCAAATAGGCGGCCCGGGGCATTACCTGGAGCCCTTGGACAGCGACCTCAGCCAACTGGCGGATCTGGAGCTGATGCTGAAACACGACAGAAGCTGGGACGAGATCAAGGCGGCCCTCTCCGCCGTGAGCTTCCGCCCGGCCAGGCGAAGCAGGAAAGCCGATGTCGGCCTGGAGGTCGACCAGAAACTGTTGGAGCAGGTGCAGACCTTACGGGACAGCGCCAAAAAAGTGATCGCCGGCTTAAGGCAAAAAGTGTTTGCCCGCCCGGCAGCCGAAGAGCTGGAGTTGATCCGCCGGACGGAGGTGCCGGTGGCGGCTTTGATCGAGCTGGTGGAGGGTTTTGCGGCAAAATATGCCGAGGTGAAAAAGGAGCGCAGCCTGGTCAACTTTTCCGATCTGGAGCGGCTTTGCCTGGAGCTTTTCAGGCACCCCGCTTCGACTCCCGGACGGCTGATTCCCGGCGAGACCGCGTTGGAACTGCGAGCCTTTTTCCAGGAAGTCTTCTGTGATGAATACCAGGATATAAACCCTGTTCAGGACGCTATTTTCACCCTGTTGACCGGATTGGGCGATGAAGTGAACGGCGACGATGAAGTGGACGGCAGCGAGGTGAACGCCGGCGATGCAGTTGATGCCGATGGAGGCGAAGCCGCCCGCCGCCGCCTGCCGTTTTTTGTGGTGGGCGACGTCAAGCAGAGCATCTATCGCTTCCGTCTGGCGGAACCGGCCATCTTCCTCAACCGCTCTGAGAAAGCGGAGAATAGCCCCGATTGGCTGATGATTCACCTGGCCGAAAATTTCCGCTGCCGACGGCGGGTGATCGAGGGCGTGAACGACCTCTTTCGGGCCGTCATGAGCCGGGAGATGGGCGGCGTGGTCTATGACGAGCGGGCCGCTCTCATCTATGCCGCTCCATATCCGCCGTATCCGGAGGAAGAGCCGCCGGTGGAGCTGTTCCTTCTGGAGGGCGATCCGGCGCATTATGCCGCCTCCGGAGAGGGGGCGGAGCAGGCCGGGGAGGAGAGCGGTGAAGAACTGACCGGAGCGGCCGATAGCGAGACCGGGATGGACGGTGCCGGTGGGGTGGACGGCACCGCCGGCGGGATGGCGGAGATGGAGGCTTCCGCTCTTGAGGCGGCCTTCGTGGCGAGATATATCAAAAATCTGGTAGCCCGGAAGACCATGATTTTCGATCGCCGCGCCGGGGAACATCGCCTCCTGACATATGGGGATATCGCCGTGCTTCTGCGGGCTACCAATGTTAAGGCGGCCCAGTTTGCCGAGGTGTTCCAAGCTGAGGGGGTGCCCCTTTATACCGAAAGCGGCAGCGGCTATTTCCAGGCTCCCGAAGTGGAGATCATGCTTGCCCTTCTGGCCGTCATCGACAATCCCCGGCAGGATATACCCCTGGCCGGCGTGCTGCGCTCGCCGCTGGTGGGGCTCTCAGCGGCGGACCTCTTGGCTATTCGCCGCTCTCTGCCTGTGGGTGAATTTTATGAGGCTGTGCGCAAAAGGGCCGCCGTCGCAGATACTCTGGGGCAAAAGCTGCACCGTTTCCTGCTCAGGCTGGACCGCTGGCGCACCCAGGCCAGGCGCGGCAGCCTCTCCGATCTGATCTGGGGCATCTATACCGAGACGGCTTTCTACGACTATGTGGGCGGCTGGCCTCATCCGGAGCAAAGGCAGGCTAATCTGCGGGCCCTCTATGAGCGGGCCCGACAGTTCGGCCGCTTCAGCCGCCAGGGTTTGTCCAGGTTCCTCGATTTTGTAGCCGACCTGCGGCAAAACGGAGAGGATCTCGCTACCCCGCCGGCATTGAGCGCAGAGGGTAATGTGGTGCGCTTAATGAGCATTCACAAAAGCAAGGGCCTGGAGTTTCCGGTGGTGATCGTGGCGGGCTTGGGTTCGCCCTTCAATATGCAGGACACCATGGGCGCTATGCTCTTTGAGAGAGACCTCGGCCTTGGGGCGCAATATATGAATGCCGCGAGGCGCACCAAAACAGCCACCCTGCCCAACCTGGCCGTGAAGGAGGCAATCCGGCGGGCGGCTTTGTCCGAGGAGATGCGCGTCCTTTATGTCGCCATGACCAGGGCGAGGGAGCGCCTGGTGCTGGTCGGCACCGTGGCGGATCTGGAAGGGAAGTTGCATAAATGGCGGCAGGTCGGCGAGATCGGCCTCCCCGGCGATGAAGATGGTCCCAGCGCGGACCGGGCTGGCCGGCCGGCGTTCTGGGCCGTCGGTGCCCGCTCCTACCTCGACTGGCTGATGCCCGTTCTCACCAGGAAGGACGGCCTGGTGCCGGAACTGTTGGCTACCACCAAAGCGGCGAAGTTCACCGGTGAGGATCGGCAGCGCCACTGGCGGGTGCACCTCCTGCCGCAGGGCTTGCCCACAGAAGGCTTGCCCGCAGGTTCGCCGGCGGCCGAGCCATCCGCCGAGTCGACCGCTGAGCCAACTGCCGAGCCCACCGCCAAGCCGGCATTCCCCGATTTTCCCATGGAAAAATTCCGGTGGCGCTATCCTCACGCCGAAGCTGCCACCCTGCCGGTGAAAACCAGCGTCACCGGACTGAAAAGGTCCTGGCTCGCCGCCGCCTCGGGCGACGACAACCCGGGGTATGATCTCTATCCGGCTTACAGATTAAGATTGCCGCAGTTCCTCGGCACCGCCGGCGGGACGCATGCCGGCACCGTCACACACCTCCTTTTGCAGCACCTGCCCCCCGAGCGAGAGTATACGGCCCCCGAGCTGGCGAGTTTTCTCGCAGAAATGGTCGCCCGCTCCCTTCTAACCGCCGAGGATGCCCGGGCGGTCGACCAGGCAGCTGTGCTTAATTTCCTGAAAAGCCCCATCGGGCGCCGCCGGCAGGCGGCGGCGCAGGCCGGCCGCCGGGTGTTCCGGGAGTTGCCTTTTATGGTGGCTGTGCCGGCTCGCCGCCTCAGCCTCGGCACCAGCACCGAGGAAGTGTTTCTGCAAGGGGTGGTGGACTGCATATTTGAGGAACCCGACGGCTGGGTGCTCCTCGACTTTAAAACCGACAGATTCCCTGGCCTAAACAGAGCCGCCATGGCGGAAGCCGCCCTGAAAACCTATGGTTTGCAGCTCGTATTATACCGCCGGGCTCTCCGGCAGGTGATGGACTGCCGCATCAAGGAAAGCTATATCTACCTGCTCACCCCCGGCATCGCCGTGCCGGTCCCCGAGACGCTTTCCCTCTCACCCGATGAGCAGGCCGATGGTTACCAGCAGGCCGAATTGCCAATGTAGCATGAAGGTGCCTGCCAGGGTGCGGTCACATGTCTCCCGCCGGGGATGGGGGGCCAGCATCCCTTTTACCAGGGAGAAGCCCAAAGGCAAGGTGAGCCAGGAGAGAAAGATGCCGGCTGCCGCCGGGTAGAGAGCGACTATCAAGGGGATCATCAGGTAAGCGCCGGTCACCAAAGCTATGTATTCCTTTCTGGTGAAATCCGGGCTGAGCATCACTGCCAGAGTACGTTTGCCTACCTGGCGATCGATATGGGCGTCCCTGGTGTTGTTGGCGGCGAGGATGGCCGTGACCAAGCTGCCGATGGGCACGGCGACCAGGACCGGCAGGAGGGTCAGGCCGTCGGCATGCAGGTAGAAAGTGCCTGAGACCGCCACCAGACCGAAGAAGACGAAGGTTAATATATCTCCCAGCCCGTTGTATCCGAGCGGCCAGGGTCCGCCGGTATATAACACCCCGGTGGCTATGCTCGCCAGCCCGACGGTGAGTATGGGCCAACCGCCCACCTTGATCAAAGGCAAGCCGAAGAGAATGGCGATGAGGAAAGCCGCCACCGCCGCCGCCCCCACCTGGCGGGGGGTGAGCAGGCCCGCCGGCAGCACATGCTCGCGATATCTTTCTTCATGGGTATCGACACCGTTTATATAGTCGAAATAATCGTTGATCAGGTTGGTGCCGAGATGAATGCACATGGCGGAGAATAAGGTGGGCCAAAACACTCCGGGCCGCCAGTGGCTCGACCCGGCGGCAGTCGCCGTGCCGGCCAGAACGGAGATGACAGAAACTGTCAAACTGGAGGCGCGGCAAGCCAGGAGCCAGACCTGCCACGGAGCCAGGCTGGCATCGGCCCGCCATCTCAGTGCCAAGCGGCGTTTTGCCTCTAACTCCTTGTCCGGGGATAAATCCATCAAGGTCATCACTACCCATCGATATAATCAAAATGCCTCCTCAAGCGGTCAAAAACGAACTGCCGGCGAGCATGGTGAAGACAAAGTGCAGAAAACCGCCTTCTATCCCTATTTCAGCCTATTGGAGGCGCTAGTATAGGGGCTGCCCTCTATTGCTTGCATCTGCCTGGGTTGGTAAGATTGACACAACCTGTGAGCAACGGGTGGTGCCTTTTGGTTTGCGCCGATGAAGCGCCGTTGGCAGCCGCATGTTTTATTATGCGGTTTATGACAAAAAAGGATACCAATCATCAGGTGGGGCTGCGGCCTGTTTCAGGCCAGCCCCTTTGTGCTGTAAAGGGTTTTTTCCCGGCCGGGGGATCAAACCAAGGGGGCAACCTGTGGTTTTACTCTCCATTGACCATAAATCATCCGGCCGAATCTGACCGGGAGGGCTACCCCTTTTGGCTATGAACATGAATAACAAAGACCATTCACGCACCAGATCCAAAGTCGGAGAAGGAAGTGGAAGTCGAGGGAGAGGGAGCGGCGTCGATCAGAAGCCGGCGGTGCAGATACCCGATCACCTGCGCCAACGGCTGGGGACTTTGCTTGACAACGCGGATATTGTATATACCGTCAACTCGGACATGAACCTGGACGGTTCCTATTCCGATCAATCGTGGCTGGTGGTGACCACCACCACCTTGATCGCCGTGGACGCCGGTCACGAAGGCGGTCTCCTGGTCTTGCCTCTTTCGGTGCTGACCCATGCCAGGGTGCGCCAGCTCTACGGCAACTCCGTCCTGGAGCTGCGCCTGCAGGAAGACAGCCGCCCCGACCTGCTATTGCAGGTGGCCACCACGGTGGAGCGGACGGCGGGCGAAGGGATTGGGGGAGGAGCGAGCGAGTCCTCCGGGGAGATACCAGGCGGTCCGAGCGTGGATGCCCTGCGCTTCTCCCGCACCATCGAGGACACTATGCTGGACATAGCCGACGATCTGTGCCAGCGCCTGATCCCGGCGGCTCATGGCGAGGAGATAAAGAAAAAGCAAAATCCCGAAGACGACGATCTCTTCGGCCGGAAGTCCAAAAAAGGGATCTGCCGCAGCTGCGGCCGGGTGTTGCAGCCGGGTCAGGAAGTCTGCCCCCGCTGCCTGAACAAGCGCAAACTGTTGAGCAGGGCTTTTAAATATATATGGAAATATAAGGGGCTCTTCATCACCAACTTCGTCGTCACGGCCCTCCTCTCCGGGTTGGGCCTGATACCGCCTTTGCTCATCAAGCAGCTGGTGGACGTGGTCATCCCGCAGAGCGACTTCACCGGCCTCAAGATCATGCTGCTTTTGCTGTTGGGGATTCACCTCTCCTCGGCGGCCTTGAACTCTCTCCACGTCTACCTCTTGCAGCTATTGGGCAACAAAGTGGTGGTCGACCTGCGCACCGATGTATATAAGCAGGTGCAGAGGCTGACGCTGAAATTCTACGACAAGCGGCAGACGGGCTGGATCATGTCGCGGGTGACCAACGACACCAGCTACCTGCAGCATTTTCTGGTCAACGGGGTGCAGGATATTGCCATCCATATCCTCCGCCTGATCTGGATCGTGCTCATCATGTTTTCCATCCACTGGCAACTGGCCCTGGTGGCTTTGCTCCCCACGCCGATCGTGGCTTTTGCCACCTCCAAGTTTTCCCGGCGTATGCATAAGGTCTATCACCGCATCTGGCGCCGGGTATCCAACATGCATGCGGTGCTGGGCGACACCATACCGGGCATCCGGGTGGTGAAAGCCTTCAACCGCGAGGATGATGAGGTGGCCAAGTTTGCCGAGAAAAATATGGACGTTTTCCAGGAGAATATGAGGGCGGTGCGCATCTCCAGCATCTTCTTCCCCGGCATGGGCTTTGTGACCACCCTGGGCAGCATGGTGGTCTGGGGCTGGGGCGGCTGGCAGGTGATGGCCGGTTCCAGCCTGCTCACTCTGGGTGTGCTCCTGGCGTTCATCAACTATGTCGGCCAATTCTATGCCCCTGTGCAGGCTTTGAGCCGCCTGAGCGAGCAGCTGCAGGGGGCGGCCACTGCCGCCGAGCGCCTTTTCGAGATCCTCGACACGCCGGCTGAGGTGGAAGAGGAGGCCGGCATTCGCCTGCCGCAGGTCAAAGGGCATATTCGCTTTGAGAATGTCTCCTTCCATTATGAGAAGGGCGACCCCGTGCTGCAGCATATCAACCTGGATATTGCTCCGGGGGAGATGGTGGGCCTGGTGGGGGCCTCCGGCTCCGGCAAGACCACTTTGATCAACCTCATCGCCCGCTTCTACGATGTGAGCGAAGGGCGCATCACCCTGGACGGGGTGGATCTAAGGCAGCTTGATCTGGCCTTTTTGCGGGAGCAGATCGGTATGGTTCTGCAGGAGCCCTTCCTCTTCCACGGCACCATAGCGGAAAATATCGCCTACGGCAAGCCGGATGCCACCCTGGAGGAGATCGTTCAGGCGGCCATGACGGCCAATGCGCACGGCTTTATCATGGAGTTGCCCGACGGCTACGACACCCGTATCGGAGAGCGCGGCGTCGGTCTGTCGGGCGGGCAAAAGCAGCGCATCTCCATTGCCAGGGCGGTTTTGAAAAACCCGCGCATCCTGATATTGGATGAAGCTACCTCGGCGGTGGATACCGAGACGGAAAAATTGATCCAGGAAGCCATCGACAGGCTGGTGAGCGGGCGCACCACCGTGGCCATCGCCCACCGCCTTTCCACCCTGCAGAACGCCGACAGGCTGGTGGTCCTGCAGGAAGGGCAGATTGCCGAAGTGGGAACCCATGCAGAACTTATGGCCAAAGACGGCGTTTTCGCCAGGTTGGTGAAGTTGCAGTCGGAAATTGCTCATGCCAAAGCCGTATAGCCGTATTGAACCAAGCAAAAATTCACCGGGAGGAAAGTGAAAGTGTATCGCGCTGGGCAAGAGATTAAAAAGCTGGATCCGGAAGGTTTGCGTTTCTTGAGGCAGCAGAAGGTGACGGAAGGGTTGTGCTTGCAGATCGTGGATCCCAAAACCGGAGACAGCACCACATTCAGCGATGTGTCGGTGCATTACATGTTTCCTCTTTCGCATCCGGGAAAACTGATCACCCTTTGCGACCGGAACGGAGAGGAAATCGGCGTGCTGGATGATATCTCCGACCTTGATGAGGGATCGAAACAGGCTCTGTGGCACGAGCTCACCGTCAACTATTTTGTGCCCAAGATTACCCGCATCGTCAGCATCAAAGAAGAGTTCGGCATCACCCACTGGGAGGTGGAGACCGACAGGGGGCCCCGCCGCTTCCAACTTCAGTCCCGCTACGACATCAGATCGATGGGCGGCGGCCGCTATATCATCCGGGATATCGACGGCAACCGCTACGACATTCCCAACGAGGCGGACCTCGATCCCGTGAGCCGCAGCTTGCTGGAACTTGAAGTATAGGCCATGCAGGCCAAAGCCCGACGCGGTGAAGATTTAATAGAAGGCGGCGACAGCCGCCATGGAAGCTCACTTTGCTCACATGAAAGAACGCTGGACGGCGCAGGACGGCGGACGGCTGGGCAGATAGCTGGGCAAACGGCTAGTCTGCCGGTTAGGCCGCCGGACGCCCTGCGTCGGCGCCGGCGCTGGTGCCGGTTTTTTTGCTACACTCTTTTTGCTTCGCTCTTTATTTGACCAGCGAGAGTATCAGTCCCAAGGCGGAGGCTCCCAAAGCTATCCACAGGCGGGTGTTGAGGCCTCTGTCGGCTTTGATCAGATTGTCCAGGGCGGCATTCTGCGCCGTGTCTACGGCATCGATGCGCTGGATATTTTTCTCCAGGGCGGCGGTCTCCTCTTCCAAAACCTTATGTATGGCTTCGGTAGCCGTGACGAGCTTCATGTCGAATTCGTTCAGCTGCTCATCATGCACCATGAGGACGGTCTGTATTTCTGCCTTGTCGGCGGCCATGGTTTTCTTCAGTTCGCTGATGCTGGCTTCCATGAGGTAGATGTTTTCATCCAGCTGTTTGCGGATCAGCTCGTCGGCTCTGGCCTCCAGGATTAAAGAGGCGCGCAAATCTATCAGATCGATCAGGAGCTGGTTCATCTGGTTTAGGAGCTTGATGGTGACATCTTCCTTCACCTGAGCATTTTGCTCGGCAGGGGTGGGGGAGACGGGCGTCTGTGCGGCCGGCGCAGCTGTAGCCGGCGCAGCTGTGGCCGGCGGCGCCGCCGGAGCGGTGGCTTGCTCAGCCATGGCGACCGGGGCGGTAGCCAAAATAACCAAACCTAGAAAGATTCCCAAGGTATATGCTAATTTTCGCTTTCCCAACATAACAAAACCCCCTTATAGAATAATGAGAAACTCTCGATCATTTCGTGCAGCTATTCTGTGCTGCACGTTATCCTCCCTGCCGCTTCCAGCCGGGGAAGGAAAAATATTAACAGGTATATCCTGCTCTTTGTTCTTTCTCAGTTCCTTCTCAGGCTCAGGCGTTACCTATCAGTCGCTCGGCATTCTCCCAGCCGATCTTTTGCCAGACCTCCTCGGGCAGGTCCAGGGTGTTGAGGAAATCGAGCAGATCGCCGCCATAATAGTCGCGGGCGAAGAGGAAGCGGTCCGAATGGGCGAGCAACAGGCGCCGGGCCACCGCCGGATCTGCACCGAGAGCCCTGAGGGCGCTGCCGGCAGAGAGGTCGGCATACAAATTGGGATACTTGTCGAACAAGGTCAAAAGCCGACCGCCGGGGGCCAGGGGCGGTTTCAGATAGACTTCGCCCCAGTTATCGGCCTCGCCGTGCATCTCCCGCCAGAAACCCGGGCCGTGGCCGATGAAGATGGTGTTGGGGGCAGCCTGCATGGCTCTTTCCAGGTTGTGGATGGTGCCGCCTTTCCAGGAGTAATTGCCTACAAAGCGGCCTCCATTGGGCGGCAGGTAAGGCACGTCGAGGTGGAAGACCACCGGGAGGCGGCGGGAGCCGGCAAAGCGCAGGAGTTCGATGGCCCGCGGGTCGTCCATCAGGACGCTGGATTTCCACTCCCCGCACACTTTCACCCCGAACATATCGATGGCGGCGGCCAGTTTCGCCTGGGCGTTGGGATCGGTGGGATGGGGGCAATAGCCGGGGATGAAGCGGTCGGGGTAGCGCCGGCAGGCTTCGACCACATCGTGCAGGGGCAGAGCAGTGATGGCCGAGCCGGGCACTCTGTACCGCGGATCCAGAGCGCGCAATCCCACTCCCGTCTCTGCCTCCAGCTCTTCCCAGGTCAGCAACCAGGCTTTTTCAATGCCGAAGCGGTCCATATCCTCAACCAGACCGCGATCATCCTTGCCGTGCCAGAATACATGCTGGTGGCTGTCTATCAGACGCTTGGCTTTAGTCATTTTTTGTGCACAACCTTTCTCTGTATTATACTCTGTATGTTATATTCATCGGCGTTTAACGGTTTCCGCGTTGGGGATTTCGCTCTCGCCGGGCAGGGCGCCTGCCTGTAATTTGCGTTTCAGAAAATCAATGGTGAGTTGGTCGATCTTTATCAAGGTGGCGGTGTTCAGCCCCCGCACGCTGAGCAGGAGGTGATCGGCATGATCCACATAGGCCGTCTCCACCTCCGCTCCTTTCTCCTTGAGGCGGGCGGCCATGGTTTCGGACTGGGTCACCGGCACGAGGGTGTCGGCTGTCCCATGGATCAGCAGAAACGGGGGAGAATGCTCGGTGACATAATGCACCGGGCTCGCCAGGCGGCAGGCTGTATCCAGATCGCCGGGCGGCACACCCAACAACTGGTTGATGGGGTTGATGGCTGCCTCATCAAGCTGCTCGGAGGCGAGCGGTCTGAGGTCGTAGACGCCATAGTAAGCCACCACTGCTTTCACCGTGGCGGCGCTGTGACCGGTGAGAGCCAGCATGGCAGCCAGATGGGCCCCGGCGGAGTCGCCCAGCACGGCAAAGCGGTCCAGGTCCAAGCCGAATAACTTCCGGTGAGCGGCGAGCCAGGAAATGGCTGCTTCCAGATCATCCAGCTGCGCCGGCCAGATGGCCCGCGAGGACAGCCGGTAATTGACACCGACGGCGGCAAAACCGTGTGAGGCCAAAAGTCTCCCCATCCCGGAGACGGCGACCTTGGTGAAATACTGCCAGCCTCCCCCGTGAATCAGGAAGACCACAGGGCGGGGTGAGCCGACGCCGGCGGGTAAGTAGATATCGAGAAGCAGATTATGCTCTAGATCATAAAGCTGGTCGGGGATGATGCGCACCTGGTATGGCCCGGCGCTTTCTTCCCGATAGCCCAAAGCATAAAGAAACCCGGCTTTTTCGATGAGGCGCTGTTCCCGTTCTGGTGGGAAGAAGCGCCCGAAGTCGAGCAGCATATAAGCTCTGATTTCCCGGAGGTCGTCCCGGCAGCCGGAAATAAGCATGATGGCCAAAAGGAAGCAGGCGAGCACTAGTTGGAGGCGTTGCTTAATCAAAGGGCGACACCTTCCTGATCGTGGACAAGATCAAACTGGCGCCGGTAAAGAGGTAAGGAACAATAGTAGGTCGTCCCTTCCATAGAGCTGGTGTCATACTTTAGTTTACCGTTATGGTGAGCGATAATCCAGGCCGCCAAAGCGAGATCCAGACCCAGATTGATGATTCCGGATGTGACAAACTCCTCTTGTCCGAGCTGCCGGGCGGTTTCACCGGCAGGGAGGATCTCGCCGTCGCCGCCGTCCTTGACGGCGATGGTGGCCCGGTCTTTCTCCCGGAAAAGCTTCACGGTGAGGGAGGCTCCCTTGGGCATGGTCTTGACGGCATGATGCACTATAAATCCCAGGGCGTGCTCCAGCCACTCTTCATCGACTTCCACCGGCATGGGCTCCTCGCTTCTATAGAAGCGCAAGCCGAGGTCGCGGTCGGACAGCTCGGGGCGCCAGCGGGCGAAGGCTGCCTCTAAGAGGTCGCCCAGGTCCCGGATGGTTTTGGCCAGGTTGTTCAGCCGTACGGGCTGCAGCCATTCTTCCAGCTGTTCATTGATCCGGTCCACGCCGGCGATGAGGCGGGAGAGGGCTTCGCCGGGCGCGGCAGAGTGGGCGGCGTTGGCTGCTTCTGTCCGGGTAGGCGGTTGGTTTTGCGCCTGCATCTGCATCATTTGCACCCGCATCCTTATGACGGTGAGGGAGTTTTTGATCTCGTGAGCCATCTTGTCGGTGAAGTAGCGCAGGATGGTCATCTGTTCCTGCCGGCGCTGGTCTTCATGTGCATGGATCAGCTCCAGCCGCACCTGTTTCAATAATAACTTTATCATGTGTTGGGCGATGAGGACCATGGCAACGGCATCGGCGAGGCGACCGGCCGCTAAGGCGGGCAAATAGGCCGATCCGGCCATGAGATGGAAGAGGGAGCCGGCGGCGAAGTATAGGTTGGCGGCGGCCAGGTTCATTTCTGTTCGGTTGGTAGTGATGAGGAGCCGGCGGCCGCTCCGGCTCAAGGCCAACCGGAGGGCTGCAGCGGTGCAGGCGGCGGCCGGAAAGATGGTGCTTAATAAGAGGGAAGATCTTGGGTCTCCGGCGACTGCCACCAGCCGGGAGAGTAGAAAGCCGGCGGCCGCGGCGATCAGGATCGTCCAGGAGCCGGCCGGTGTCCCCGGCTGTCGGCTGATCAGGAGAAAGGCCGCCGCTCCCCACCAGCGAACGGCCGGCCAAAAGGAGTCGGGCCCGATGAGAGGTATTTCCATGGCCATTTGCGCCGAGTATAGCAGACTGAACACGAGTAGGACAAAGAAGAGGAGTTTTTGATCGGTGCCCTTGAGACTCACCAGATCCCGGAGGGCTAAGGTGGCGGCCACCAGGGCGGCAGCCGCAACGATGCCCAACCACATATGCAATTGCCAAAGGATAATCACGCTGTCAGCCTCCATGGCTACGCAAATGGTTTTTCATATTTATTAATTACCTTAAACATGTATTGAGATCTTCCTTTATGAATACGAGCATGGGTGGAGGGGATAAAGCGGAGCGGGAGTGAGAAGTGGCCTGGGAAGGTCTGGTTTTTACAGCCGGCGGCCCGGACAATCCTGACTGATCCCGGCTAATACTTGCCGGCATCGGGCCACTGAGGCAGAAGGCCCATATAGCCGGGATACCAGTCGGCTTGCACTGCCCGCCCGGATTCATCGGCATATTGCAGAGCTTCCAGGACGCGCAGGATCTCATGAGTGCCGCGCCCGATGCTGTTGTCGTAAACCATGAAGGTGCGAATGCGCAGCTCGGGATCGATGAAAAAGACACCTCTGTAGGCAAAGCCGCCGTTTTTGGAATAGACACCATATAGCTTGGCGATTTTGCCTTGGCGGTCGGCCACCAGGGGAAAGCGTACCAGCTGGGCGTTGGGCGAATGCAGGCCGGCCATTTTATGAGCAAAGGCGCTGTCGGTGCTTATGGCAATGATGCGGGCGTTGCGCTCGGTGAGGACCGAATGGAGCAGGGCTAAGGCGCCAAGTTCGGTCGGGCAGATGAATGTGAAGCCTGAGGGAAAGAAAAAGAGTATAACCCAGAGGCCTTCATAGCTATCGAGGGAGAGTCGTACTCTTTCTTTCTTCCACACCGCATCGGCGGTGAAGCGGGGGGCCGGCTGTCCAGGTTGCAGCAGCATGGTCAGGCACCGCCTTCCTCAAGCGGTTCGACAAGAGGTAGCGTTCCGGGGCCGACCTCTTCTCTTTCATAGCGGGCGATGCCGGTCAGGGGGTGGGGCGGAAGGCAGATGGCAGTGCCGGAGGCCAGGCGGGAGGGATTGGTGATGTGTTGGTTGACGGCTTGTAGGTCCTGAGGCAGATGCCCATAGGCGGCGGCTATGGAGAAGAGGTCTTCACCTGGAGCGGCGCGATGCACGCTGGCCGGAGCGCAGGTTATGCGGCCCTGGGCGTCGATGGTGCAATGGAGACAGAGGGCGCGCCACAAAGTGCGGTCTACGGCTCCAGTCACCAGGGCCCCGGTGATATCCTGCAGGTTTTGTACGGCCTCGGCGGTCTTCTCGTCGTATATGCCGCTCACCGGGCCATCGTAATAACCGCGGAGCTTCAGCGCATTCTGCAAGGCCGCCACATCAGGCCCGCAGAGCGGGGGGTCTGTATAATATAGCACCCGGAAGAAGGGGCTTTTGTTTCCAGTCATTTTGAGCTGAGGCATCGCCGGTCCACCTAACCTAACTCGCCCAGATTACGCCTTGGGGGCTGTCTAAAGTCATGCTATGCGGCTCCATAGGCAGGTGGTCCTCATGACTCATAGGAAAAGCCGGCTTTTTTCGCCGGCCTTCCAAAGAGTACCTTCTCAATGAACCTTATCAGCTAGCCTTCCTGAAGCGAGCCTTTCCGGCGAGCCTCAGTCCTCAGCCGGCCCGCCGATCCTGGCCGGGCTTTTGGGCGGCTTGGCCTTCTTCGTCGCGGGTCACCACTTCCCAGCGGCGGCAGCGGGAACCCCAGCGTCCCACCACCCGGTCTTGGAGCTTGATCTCAATGATCTCGCAATGGTTGGGGCAGTGCCGGCATTCGAAGCTGGAAGCCTGGAAAGCCAGGTCCTTTGCATTGAAGCCGCGGAAGGAGGAGACGGCGGTGCCGTTTTTTCTCCGGCGGTATTCCATCTCTTCCCGCGCCAGGAAAGCAGCGCCCAGGGCCCCCATGCAGTCATGATAGGGGGGCACGAACACCTCCATCTGCAAGGCTTCCTCAAAAGCTTTGCGGATAGCCAGGTTGCCGGCCACGCCGCCTTGGAAGGCCACTTTGGGGCGGATATCCTTTCCCCGGCCGACATTATTCAGATAATTGCGCACCAAGGCCTGGCACAGGCCGTACATGATGTCTTCCCGCTTGTGGCCCAGCTGTTGTTTATGGACCATGTCGGACTCGGCGAAGACCGTGCAGCGTCCGGCGATGCGCACCGGTGAAGTGGCCTTGAGGGCGATGGCGCCGAACTCTTCGATGGGAATGCCGAGACGGGCGGCTTGCTGGTCGAGAAACGAGCCGGTGCCGGCGGCACATACGGTGTTCATGGCGAAGTCGGCGATCACCCCGTGGCGCAGGATGATGATCTTCGAGTCCTGACCGCCGATTTCGATCACCGTCTGCACATCGGGAAGGACGCTGGCCGACGCCACCGCATGAGCGGTGATCTCATTTTTGATCACATCGGCGCCGGCGACCACCCCGGCGAGCTGGCGGGCACTGCCTGTGGCTCCCGCACCCAGAACCGGGCAGCCCTCGGGGATGGCTTTACCCGCCTGCTGCAGCGCTTCCTGGGTGGCGGCGATGGGCTGCCCCCGCGTCCTCATATAAACCGTCTTAAGGACCTTGCCATTTTCGTCGGTCAGGGCCACATTGGTGGAGACCGAACCTACATCTATGCCTATATAAACGCCTTGTGCCAATTCTTATCCTCCCGTTGCCGCAAAATCCGCTGCATTGTCAGGCCGGCTGTTTTTCTTGCCGTTTTCGGCTGCGGCGCCTGGCCAATAGATCTACGAATGCTTCCAGCCTGGTGCGGAAGCCGGCCTCTCCGGTTTGCTCATCGAGGAAGAAGGAAATCACGGGGATATCAAAATCCCGGCTGACCGCCGGCAATATGGATTTGGCCACGATTTCGGGGATGCAGGTAAACGGGGCGAGCTGCACCACGCCGTCCAGGCCTTCCCGGGCATATAAAATGGTATGCCCGATGGACTCCTGGCCGTGGCCGCCCACCATCTCCCCGAGATATGGCCGGGCCACCATACCGGCTTTGACCCGGTGTCCTTCTTTGACCACGTTTTCTTTGGTCCAGCCGGTGAGGAATATGGAGCGGTGCACTTCCACCCCCAGCTCGCCCAATATGCGCTCGATGTCGAGGTTGGCCGCCGGTTCGATCACCACGTAGATTTCCCCGACAATGCCGATCTTGAGGGGGTCGGCGTCTTTATCGATGGGGATGGCTTTCATCTCGGCCACCGCCTGCCGCCCCCGGCTGGTGATGCCTTTGAGAGAGCGCTCTTTGCAGAGGCTGTCCACCCCGGCTCTATATATGGCATCGGCCGTGCCCGGCTTGAGCTCTCTGGGCCTGGTCCAGTGCAGAAGGTGTTCCAGCTGGTCGAGGTAGGAGATCATCTGCCAGGCCCTGTAAAGCAGATCGAAGAGTTGCCAGGGCATGAGGCGGGCCACATTCAGGCGATGCACCGATTTGAGCAGATCGAGCGGCTTGTGACGGATGGGCTCGAAGACCACCATGTCGATATCATGGCCCAGGCTTCTCAGGATCTCCTTGTGCATGGAGGCATATAAGCCGGCGCGGCAGGGTCCCACCCCGCCGGAGGTGACGATGAGGTTGGCACCCTTTTCGATGGCTTCCAGATAGGTGCCGAGAAGGATCTTCAGCGGTATGCAGGCAAACTCCGGACCAAAGGAAGAACCGAGAGTGAGGGTGCGTTTGCTGGGACGGAGAGGCATGATCACCTCGTGGCCGAGTTCCTCCAATATCATGCGGAAAGCTGGAGAATACTCGTTCATGTGGGGAAAGGTGGCCACAGCCAAAGCAGATTCTCCTTCCATTGTCCCGTTATCAGTGCCCAAGCCCGGCTACTCGCCGCAACCTGGCTACTTGCCGCAACCTGGCTACTCGCCGCAACCTGGCTAACTCGCCGCTCACCCGGCTCACCCGGCGGTCATGCACCGGCGCTTGAGCATATCGACAAAAGCTTCCAGTCTGGTCAGAGCGCCCGCTTCGCCGGTGTGTTCGTCCAAGGTCAGCGGCAGAAAAGGCTTACTCAGCTGGCGGGCTTTCAATTCCAGTAATTTATCGACCATGGCATCGGGGCCGCAACCGAAGGCAGTGATGTGAATGATGCCGTCGATCCTGTGGGCCTCGGGTTTGGCCTCGTTGGCATCGAGATCGAGAAAATAATAACCGGCTTTGGCTACCATGTCGCTATATGTCCAAAAGAGATTTTTTATAAACTTGGAGGCTTCTTTTTGCACCAGATGCGGCCACACGCACTCGGCGGTGATCACTTCCACGCCCAGATTTTTCAGCTTGTCGAGGAGGCCCAGATTGACATAACGGTCGTATATCAGATAGGGATAACCCAACACCGCCAGGCGAATCACCGGCGTTTCCCTGTTGTCCCTAGCCTCCCTGTCCTCCCTAGTCTCCCCGGCCACTTTACCGCTGGTGGCATTGACGGAGGTGCCGCCTGCGGTGCTGGCGATGGAATCCAGCGGGGAAACTCCCTGACGCAGCAACTCGTTATGCCTGTGCAGCGTGCGCAGGGCTTTCACATAGGCGCCGAGCAGCAGGCGCCGTGGCGCCCCCAATTCCTTGCGGATGGTGTTACAGGCTCTGAGCAGGGCAAGCGGTCTTCGCCTGGCGTCCAGCCGGACTTCGATCAATTTCGGCAGATCTGAGAAAGAGTACCTGATCATGTCGGGTAGCCCTAAAAATTTGGGACAATAGACCGTCCGGCCGCTCCAGTTGACATAGCGGGGCATGAAGATGGCATCGATCTCCCGCTTCTCCCAGCGCTTGATGAGCGACTTGACATGCCCAACAAATACTTTAATAGGCACGCAAGCTTCACTCACCGTTTCGTCGACGCCCATGTTTAAAGTGTCCCGGCTCGTGGGGCCTGAGTCCACCACTTTTGCGCCCAGGGATTCAAAAAAAGTTCGCCAGAATGGATAGTATGAATAATACCACAATGCCCGGGGAATACCCACCCTCAGGCCCATCACTGTCCTCCCCAACTGCGGTTCCGGCAGCTTAACCGAAGGTTGTACTCTATTTTAATACCGGTACTGCCTTTCTATATCTTCTCCTTCCGCCGCCGGATAGTCAAGTTTAAAAGTTTGCCCAGTTTATGCAAACGGCTCACGCCGCCACAAGGCTGAGTGAGCCGTTTGTCGACATCAACTTGATATTTCCAAATACACAGCAACGGGACTGCTGCTTGGGGGAAGTTGCCGCTATTTGGCGGCAGCTGCCACTACATGGCGGAGGCAACCGCTACTCGGCGACAGCGACTACCAGCCGGCCGTCCACCAGATCCCAGGCACCGTCTGCCGGGTTTTCGGAGCTGAACAGCACTTCGCCCTGTCGGCTGATGGAGGTGGCGTTCACCGCCATAACGCCGCTCTTCGTCCCGTCCACTTCCCGCCAGATGGCGATAGCCACGGCGTCGGTGGAGAAGCCGGCCACTTCCAGGCGCTCGGCACTGCTGTCCCGGAAGGCGATGGTGATCTCTTTACCGCCCACCGTCACAGTGGCGCTGCAGCCGTTGGTGGCCTCTGTAGCTTTGGCCAAAGGTGGTGCCTGATCGGCTTCGGCCGCCGGGCGAGGCACCAGGATAGTGAAGAATCTCTGGTTGCCGTCGGCAGACTGGGCTTTGGCCGTGAGG
>DULU01000054.1 GCA_012840225.1 Bacillota bacterium | reverse complement strand
CCGCCGCACCATCCAGCAGAAAGCGGCGGCGGAGAACGTGGAGGCGGCCGCCGGTGCTCTGTTGCTGGTCGCCGCGCCGGACGAGCTGCCGTCCATCGGAGGAGTTAAACCCCTCTTCATCGGGAACCGGCAGGGAGAACTGGCTATCTGGCAGGCGCAGGCCGGGGTCGGGAGCGGCGGCAGCCGGGGGAGTTATGAGCTGTTGTGGCATTATGCCGGCGCCAAGCAGCCGGTGCAAGTGAAAGTCTTTGGCGATATGCTGATGGTGCTGACTCCGGCCGGACTGGAGACGTGGTCGCTCAAAGCGGGGGATTATATAGAAATTTTGCCGCCGCCGCCTGCTGAAGCAGGTACCTTCCATCCCTTGTTCGAAGAGAATACCGTTTATTTGCCGGTCGAAGAATGGAGCGCGCTTTGCGACGGTCTCACTTACAGCTGGCAAAGTGACAAGGGAAGGCTCCTCCTCTTGCGGGGCTGGCGCCATCTGTTGCTTATGCCGGACAACCTGCGGGCGATCCTGGATGATGTGGTCGTCAATCTGGACAAAAAAGCCATTGTGAAAGACAATACCGTCTACCTGCCCCTCGAAATCATCGAGCTTTTGGTTCCCGGCATCACCTGGCAATCGTCCATACGCAGACTGACCATCCCCTGACCCGGGCATACGGAGGTGAAAAATGTGGATTCTGCATGGCATGAACTAAGCCGGGAGCTGACGGTAATAAGGCAGGAAGCCTTGAATTGCACCCGTTGCCACCTGCGCAGCCAGTGCCGTCAGGTGGTCTTTGACGACGGCAACCCGGCATCACCTCTGATGCTGATCGGTGAGGGGCCGGGGGAACAGGAAGATATTCAGGGCAAGCCTTTCGTCGGCCGAGCCGGACAACTTCTGGACAGAATTCTTTTGGCTATAGGATTGGACCGCCAGGATGTGTATATTACTAATGTAGTCAAATGTCGCCCGCCCGGCAATCGCACCCCCACGGCGGAGGAGGCCGAATCATGCTGGCCGTGGCTCGCCGGCCAACTGGAAGTGATTCAACCGGAATTGATCGTTTGCCTGGGCTTGAGCGCCACCCGGCAGTTGACGGGGGCCACCACCATCGGCCAGGTGAGGGGCAAGTGGATGAATAGCCTTGGCTTTCGCATCATGCCGACCTATCATCCCGCCGCGTTGCTGCGCAATCCCTCCCTGAAGCGAGCCAGTTGGGAAGATTTCCAGAAAGTCCGGGATGAACTGATAAAGCTGAATTATCCCTTCAGGCAGGAAGTAAAGGAGCGGATGGCGAAAGAGCTGCACAAGTAGCCCCGCTATTGGGAATATTTATTATCAAGGCATGAGGACGCTTCATGGGGAGAAGACCGCCTCCGGCTCCGGTGCGGGAGGCGTGCTTCTGTTAGCCGGTCCCAGAAGAAGGGATTCCCGCGCGGATATGAAGCGTATTCCGGACCATAGGAGGAGTTTTTTGTGAAGAGATATGCTATCGACAAGTTGCGCAATCTGGTTTTCGCCTCTCACGGTGGTGCAGGCAAAACCACTTTAAGCGAAGCCCTTCTACATGTCGGCGGGGCCATAAACCGGCGCGGCACTGTTGCTGAAGGCAACACCGTGAGCGACTATGACCCCGAAGAAATCAAACGGCAGATCAGTATCAATACCTCGCTGATCCCGGTGGAATGGCAGGATCACAAGCTTAACATCCTGGATACGCCGGGCTATTTCGACTTTGTCGGCGAAGTGCTGTCGGCGACCAGAGTGGTGGAAGGGGCGGTCATCATCGTCTGTGCCGCCGCCGGGGTGGAAGTCGGCACCGAAAAAGTTATCGGATATTGCAATCAGGCCGGTCTGCCTCGCCTGATATTCATCAATAAAATGGACAGGGAGAACGCCAATTTCGAACAGGTCCTGGGCCAGGTGCAAAAGCTCTGCGGCGTGAAAGCCGTGCCGCTCCTTTTGCCGGTCGGCAATGCCGAAGCCCATCAAGGGGTCGTCGACCTGATACGCATGAAAGCCTATCTGCTCGACAAGTCGGGGAAAGTTGCGGAAAGCGAGATTCCCGCCGATCTCCTGGACGAAGCGGAAACCTCCCGCTTGGCTTTGGTGGAAGCCATCGCCGCCACCGACGACGAGCTGACCGAAAAATTCCTGGAGGACCAACCGCTCACCGAAGAGGAGATGCTGCGGGGGTTGAGCGCCGGGGTGAAAGCGGGCGACATCGTGCCCGTCCTCTGCGGTTCGGCGGAAAAAGAGACCGGCATCATCCAGCTTATGGACTATATCATCCACTGTCTGCCTTCACCGGCCGACGTCGGCCCGCTTTCCGTCGTGGATGTCAAATCCGGCGAGAATACGGAGCTTGTCCCCAGTGAGCAGGGACCGGTGGCCGCTCAGGTATTCAAAACCATGGCCGACCCCTATGTAGGCAAGATGAACATCTTCAGGGTCTATTCCGGCGTGGTAAAATCCGACACGGTGATATTCAACGCCAACCAGGGCAAAGACGAGCGCCTGGGCCAGCTCTTCTTCATGCGCGGCAAAGAGCATGTCTTCGTCAGCGAGGTGTCTGCCGGAGATATTGCCGGGGTGGCCAAGCTGCAGGTGACCACCACCGGCGACACTCTCTGCGCCAAGGATAAGCCCATCCGCTTCCCGCTGATCGAGCTGCCCAAACCCAAGATCAGCATGGCGGCTGTGCCCCAGGCCAAGGGCGACGAGGAAAAGATCAGCTCGGGACTGGCCCGTCTTTCCGAGGAAGATCCCACCTTTGTGGTGGAGAAAAACCCCATCACCAACGAGTTGCTCATCTCCGGCATCGGCGAGCTGCACATGGAAGTGATGGTCTCCCGCCTCTCCAAGAAGTTCGGGGTGACGGCCGTCCTGAAGGATCCGCAGGTGCCCTACCGGGAGACCATCAAGGGCAAGGCCAAAGCCGATTACCGTCACAAGAAGCAGAGCGGCGGGCGTGGGCAATATGGCCATGTGATTATCGAGATCGAACCCTTGCCCACGGGCGAAGGCTTCGATTTTGTCGACAAAATATTCGGCGGTGCCGTCCCCAAGCAATATATCCCCGCGGTAGAGAAGGGTATTAGGGAGACCATGGCGGAAGGCATCCTGGCCGGCTATCCGGTAGTCGATGTGCGGGTGACACTGGTGGACGGTTCCTACCACGATGTCGACTCCTCGGAAATGGCTTTCAAAATCGCTTCCTCCATGGCTTTCAAGAAAGGGTTCAGCGAAGCCAATCCCATATTGCTTGAGCCGATATATACCATCACCGTCGAAGTGCCCGATGCCTATATGGGCGACGTCATCGGCGATCTGAACAAGAAGAGAGGCCGCATCCTGGGTATGGACCCGGTCAACGGCCTGCAGCGCATCAGGGCTTTGGTGCCTCTGGCGGAAGTCTTCCGCTACGCCATCGACCTGCGGTCGATGACGCAGGGCAGAGGCGATTTCACTCTGGAATTCGACCATTATGAAGAAGTGCCGGCTCATATCGCCGAACAGGTTATTGAAGCGGCGAGAAAGGCGAAAGAACAAGAATCATAACATCAAATCGTATCTATAGCGAGCGCCGATAACCAAACGCCGGACGGGTGCCGAGCTTATTTAGCACCCGTCCTTTTTTTTGTATTAAAAGCCACCGGGAACGAATAGCCATAAAGAGGAGGGGAGGAGAACCATGGGTGATAAGCGCAATGGGGGAAATAAAGCGACAGCCGGGGAGAGCTTATCCTGCTCCCTTTCTGCGGTCTTTCAGGGGGTGGCGCTGGCGCTCGCCGTCACCCTGGCCGGCAGTTTATTGCTCGGGTTGATATACACCCTCTCCGACTGGCATGCTCTGCCGAAACAAGTTTTCTTCTTCAATTACTTCAGTGTGACCATAGGAGGCATCCTGGCGGGCAAAGCAGCCGGCAGGTTAGGCTGGCTGCACGGGGTGGTCACCGCTCTTTTTTATATGGTGTTGGCGGCGCTGATCACCTCGGGAGCGGAAAATATCACCAGCCGCTTTTTCTCCGGGAGCATGCTCTTAGCCTGCGTGTTCGGTGCCATAGGCGGGATGATCGGCGTGAATACCGGCGACTAGCCAGCCCATCCAGCTACACATTTCACGAAAACAAAAACCCCGGCCCGCTCCAGCAGCGCCGGGATTTTTTCTTCTGGCAGGGGCGGCAGGACTCGAACCCGCGACCCTTGGTTTTGGAGACCAATGCTCTACCAACTGAGCTACACCCCTGTGACGAGAACCAGTATAGCATATCTAAAAAGCCGTGGTCAATGGTCAAGTTTAGGCTTTTGACCGGGTAAAAGGCGGTCGGTTCACTCATGATGAGCTTTGATGGCTTATGTCAAAACCACAGTCCCGATGAACGCTGAAAATAAAGGAATGCGCCTGTGCTAAAGCGAATGTATGAAGTCTATCCCTGGTTTCAGGTCGTTGACAGGTCGCCAAATCGATAAGATCCGGTCTTAGCAGACATAAATGCATAAAAAGGAGCCATCACATATTGAAGTCGATAATGCGCAAAATAAGAGAGCCCTTCAATGGATTCAGCCATCTGGTTGGTCTGCTGTTATCAGCTGTCGGCTTGGTTTTCCTGATCTACTCCGGTCTGGCTCAGGGTACGGCAAGGCATCTGGTTTCCTTCCTGATCTTCGGCATCAGCCTCATCCTGCTATATGCCGCCAGCACGGTTTATCATATGTGGCCGCAAGCCTGGCGGGGGATTAAGCTCCTGCGGCGCATCGATCATATTATGATTTATATCCTCATTGCCGGCTCATACACACCTTTTTGCCTGGTAGCTCTACGAGGGGCCTGGGGCTATAGCCTCCTCAGCTTCATCTGGGGAGCGGCGGTGAGCGGGGTGATCATCTCCTTTTGCCGTATTAAGCTCTCCCGCTGGTTGTCTACCGCCATCTACCTCGGCATGGGGTGGGCGGTAGTGGTGGCTATCATCCCGCTGGTGAGAGCGCTGCCGCCGGCAGGCATGCTGTGGCTCGTGGCCGGTGGCCTGTTTTACAGCATCGGCGCCATCTTCTACGGCACCAAGTGGCCGAAGCTTTGCCCAGGGGTTTTCAGCTTCCATGAGCTGTGGCATTTGTTCGTCATGGCCGGCAGCATCAGCCATTATTGGACCGTCCTCAGGTATGTCTCCGCCATATAATCACAGAACAAAGGTTCGCAAGAAACGGGCGGTCAGGTAGGAGACCACTCCAGCCGCCGGCCGCCATATTTACGCATGATTTCTTCGGCCAGCTCAGCTTCCTCTTCATTGTCCACCTGCACAAAAGCCACCACTCTGGCATTGGCTCTGTGAGAACGGCCTTCATCTTCAGCCGCCATGGCCAGAATATCGTCAAGATGGCCCAAGGAGACATCGACCATGGTACTGTTACCGATCATATTGGCACCGGTGGCCGCCATGGTGGCTACCGCCGTTCCGGCCAGATAAGCGCTGCCCACAGGATCATAGGCAAATGGCGGGGATTCCCGGTGCCGCTCGATAACAATGCGACGCATTTCCACTTTATCCGGAGAAAACTCAGCCAGAAGGCGTTCCAGGGCCTGGCCGGCCTGATGCTCATTCAGGAATACGGCACGCACGGAACTCATGGTTCGCTCACATCCTCATCAGGTAGTATGCGGCAGGATGAGGCGCACTAACACGCCCGGTAGTCTTCAACTCCTGTTATTAAAGGATTGCTATGCCAGGTAACCAAATGAGCCGTCTTGGGCATAATTTGTACTGAAAGGCGGTGGGCGGTGCTGCAAGGCCTGTGGCGTCTAGTCCATAATGGCGGCTGTTAATATTTCTGATGCGCAAGCAGCCTCCAAGCTAGGCGAAGGTCCCGGTCGTTAGTGGTGCCACACCGCCTTTCAACCGGACATCCAAGTGTCAAAATATAATAGAGCGTGATCTGCCACTGGTGACTGCCGGGTTCTATTTGCAATTCCTGATAATCTACATTATCAGGAATTCGTTTTATGTTTTGGCTGCATTTTGACTGTACACTCCCTGACCGGCTGCTGCCTCGCAGCACCGGCGCGGCGGCATATCCGACATAAAGGAATTAGCCGCGCCGGACGTCGAAATATATGCCCATCCTTTCATGGAAAAAGATGCTGGGAGGCACGTCTGATGGCCGGTAATTCGCTCAACATCTGCATCGATTTCTTTTTGGATTCCTTGACCGGCCGTTCCCCGGAAACAAAAAGGAACTACGAGCGGGATCTATACCAGTTCAAGTTATATCTAGTTTTATTCAGGCCGCACACTTTAGTTAAGCGTGATGAAAAGAAGCTGCAGAAACTGCGGGATGAGCTGGAAAAAGGCGACGGCAAACTATGGGAAACCGCTATTTTGGACCGCAATTATAAAACCGACGTTCATTCCCAGACCGCTCTTGATGCTTTCGACATCAGAGTCGACCGGCTGCGCAAGGAAGATATTGTAGGCTACTTCGGCTACCTGGAAACCAGCCGGGGTCTCGGCAGAGCCACCCTGCTGCGCCGCTTGGCTTCACTGCGCCGCTTTTTCCAGCTGCTCAGCAAGGAAGGTTTCGACGTCCCGGCACAGATTGTCGATCACCTGGAAGATATGCATATCAAGCGGGAACGACTAGTACCCATGGCCTTGACCGCTGAGGAGGTTTATTCTTTTCTCTCTGCCATCGAAAATGAGCGTGACAGAGCAATCATTGTGGTCATGCTGTTCATGGGCTTGCGGGTTTCAGAAGTGGTACGCCTTAATGTGGATGATATCAGGGCGGATACCAAAGGACTGATCCTGCGCGGTAAAGGTGCCAAGGAAAGGTATGTCCCCGTACACCCACAGGTACAGGAAGCTATCCGCAGCTACCTGCCACTGCGGCCGGAAACGCCGGCCGATCGCTTCGGCGAGCCGCTGTTTGTTACCAACCGGCGCAAACGCATCGACGCCTCCACCATCAGGCGGTTCATCAAACGTTACGGGCAGATGACAGAGAACCTGGACAGCCGGAAAAAACGGCACCTCAGCCCGCATAAATTCCGCCATACCTTTGCTACCATGCTCCTCTCCGGCGGCGTCGACATTCGCTATATCCAGGAACTGTTAGGTCATGAACACCTGTCCACCACCGAGATTTATACCACCGTGCGCACCGCCGAACTGGATAAGGCCGTGGCCAGCCATCCCCTGAGCACTGCTCAGCTGCCGGGAACACCGGTGGAGAAAGCTGCCGGTGAACAAAAAGCGGAGAAGCCTGAATCCAGCGGTGAGAACGCCTGTTCTCCCAAGCTGACATAGCCTCATCCTCCACCGCTCATTCCGGGATCTGCAACACCATCCCCGGAGCGATCTGTGCATCGTTCAAACCGTTCAGCTGCTTGATGGTGGCCACCACTTTCCTGGTGTCCACCCCGGCCGGTCCATGCTTGCGGGCGATATGCCACAAGGTGTCGCCCTCTGAGACCACCACCGTTTTATTGCTGCCAGAAAGCCCGATCTCCCCTCCAAGGTCCAAAAGCTCCTGAAGCCGCCAATAGCCTGATATCACCACCAGAGCGAGCACCAGAGCTACAAGCAAAAGATGATAACCGGATCGTTTGGTTCTGTTGAGAAATAAGCTGCCGGCGCTCATTGGTCAAACCTCCCATGCCTTCCGGAACATCAGTTCTTTTATGTTCATCCATAACATACCACGAACTATTGTTCCCTGTCAACGGCCGAACGATATTTTTATTGTTTGCTGCGAACAGACGTTTCAAAACAACCAGTTGATGTGATATAATATCGGCAACAGTGACTCGCGACTACCTTGCTTTAAGGAGTGTGAAGCATTAATGAGGGATATCACCAAAAGGCAGCGCCAGATACTGGACTATATCATTTGGTCCATCAGCGAGAAAGGCTACCCGCCCTCCGTGCGGGAGATCGGCCAAGGTGTCGGCTTGGCATCCAGTTCCACAGTGCATGGTCATTTGAACAAATTGGAGGATAAAGGGTATATCCGGCGAGATCCCAGCAAACCGAGGGCTATCGAGCTGCTGCACAACAAGATCCTTAACCGCCAGATAATTAATGTGCCGGTGGTCGGTAAGGTCACGGCGGGAACGCCTATCCTGGCGGTAGAGAACCTGGAAGGTCATTTTCCGATAGCTGCGGACCTCCTGCCCGACCAGAATGTGTTTATGCTGCGCATTCAGGGCGAGAGCATGATCAACGCCGGCATCTACGACGGGGACTTCGTCTTTGTGCGCCAGCAGTCCCATGCCAGCGACGGAGACATAGTGGTGGCTCTGATCGAAGATGAGGCCACGGTGAAGCGTTTTTACAAAGAAAACGGTTATATCCGCCTGCAGCCGGAAAATGAGCTGATGAGCCCCATCCTGGTGGAAGACCCGGTCATTCTGGGCAAGGTGGTCGGCTTGTTCCGCAGGATTCCGTAAAGAAACGAAAGAGAAAGAAAGTGCCGGATCGCCTGCTTCCCCACCCGGTTATCATTTTTGTCGTGTAGGGCCTCATTCCACATGAATGCTGCCGGAGACGATTCCAGGCAGCTTCATTATCTCCTCGGTGATATCCAGGCGATTGGCCTTGGCCGGCAGATCAATCACCACTTCCAGATGGGTGTGTTTATCCGAGATGCTCGACGGGGTGATGTCCACGCCGCGGATATTGATGCCCCGGCTGCCGAGCAACGAGCCGATGGCCCCCAGTTGCCCCGGCTGATCCATAATATCCATCGCCAGGACCACCTGCCTCTTCGAGGGGGCAAAACTATGCTCCAGTTTGGAAAAAGCCCACAAGGTAAGGGTGATGAAAAAGGTAGTCGCTAAAGCGGCAAAATAGGCTCCGGCCCCGACAGCCATGCCGATGGCGGCAATCACCCACAGGCTGGCGGCAGTGGTCAGGCCGCGGATAGTGGCTCCTTCCTTCAATATGGTCCCGGCCCCGAGAAAACCGATGCCGCTGACTATCTGCGCTGCCAACCGTCCCGGATCATATGTTCTGAATCCGCCGTCGGCGGCTGAAAGCGAAGCAAAACCATATATAGACAAGATCATAATCAGAGAGGATCCCAGACAGACCAGGATATGAGTACGGAAGCCGGCCGGCCGCCCATGGCTCTCCCGCTCCAGGCCGACCAGGCCGCCCAGCACCACAGCCGTAAAAAGCCTTAGTACAATTTCTCCGTAAGTAATGGTCATCTTTGCCGCCATCTCCCCTATCTGCCATACCTTTTTATTATCTCATTATTATATAGACCCCATCATTAATAGACCACGGGCCGGAAGAAAAACGGCTTACCGACATGGGTAAGCCTCAGTAACGACGGTTACCGGTCTTTTGGCCGGTGGGCCGAGAGCCTCAACTTATAAAGCCTCATCTATAGTGATATATTGATGGCCTGTCTTCTTAACACTGGCGCTCAATTTTGCACTTGATGCGGCAGAGCGCATTATCGATGGACTTGGTGTGCGTCGAGAGGCGCTTGGCCATCTCTTTATAGGAAAGTCCGTTTATATACAGGCGAAAAACGCGGTATTCAAAGTCCGAGAGGATCTCTTTTATATGCTTCTGCGTCGTATGCAGGCGCTCGCGGTCGATCACCAGTGCCTCCGGATCGTCCACTTTATTGTTGTGCAGCACTTCCATCAAGGTGCGGTCGCCTTCCGAATCATATATCGGCCGGTGCAGCGAAGTGTATGAGTTGAGAGGAATGTGCTTCTGGCGGGTGGTGCCTTTGATGGCGCTGATGATATTGCGCGTGATGCACAGCTTGGCAAAAGACCAGAATGACGAGGATCCCGGTGAAAAATCCCGAATGGCTTTATAAAGCCCGATCATGCCTTCCTGTAGCAGATCGTCGTCTTCAGCTCCCTGCAGGAAATAAGGTCGCGTCCAGATGTAGACCAGTTTTTGGTACTTATGTAGGAGGAATTCCACTGCTGCTTCCGACCCCGATTGCGCCAGAGCAACCGTTTGCTCATCAGTCAGGCGGGTGAAATCGATCTTACCTGCTTCAGAACCACTGAAAGCAGGCAAGGCGGCTCCACTCATACCCCATCACTCCTACCTCTATAAAAGTACAAATCTCACTATTTCAATTTCAACGATTGAGGCGACTTTCCTTCTTAAAAGCCGATTATCTACACCGATTTTTAATATAGGCCGTCTACCTGCTTATTTGTAGGTATCCGCCCTGTT
>DULU01000147.1 GCA_012840225.1 Bacillota bacterium | reverse complement strand
GGCGGAAAGCATGGCGGCGGGCAGCGACGGCACTGCCCGGCGTCTTGGTTGGGGCTATGAAACTGATTCCCGGCACATTTAACAGCATATTTAGCAGGCTGTAGGCTGTAATTCCACATTTTTGTGTTTGCATCATCGTCTGTGAGGTGATTGGAGTTGGCACGCATCTTCTGTCCTCAATCCTTCCGAGCCAGCTCGATGTCATATGCCTTCTATCAATTTCTTGAGAAACTGAGTGATGATGTAATTGTCATGCTCGAGTTCCAATCGCCAGCGCAAAACACGGCAGATGATCTAAAAGCAGCCTTGCGCAGATTATGCGGTGTGGATATATCTGTATATCCCCTCGTCTTGATTCCAAAAGCCCATCCGGAATCAAGTCGACCAAGCTCCTATCCAAGCTCAAGCCCAACCACAAGCCCATGCCCAAGCCTCAGTCGGCCCTGCGGCGGAAGGGCAATATATACCACGGCCGCAGAGCACGCCCATTACACAAAGCACGCCAAATAGAACGTCAAATAGCCGGCGCCGCTTTATGCTCCTCCCCTTATCTTTATTTTTCATCATAGCAACATGCCTAATTATATGGATAGCTGGAAGCTATATCGGTGTACCGGCGATTATCAGCAGTTCAGGCAAGAAAACTTCCAATGTAGCGGCTCTCCTCAACCAGTACGACTGCCCCTCCAGGTGGATGGATAAGTGGATGGATAAGTGGATGGATGGGTGGATGGATGGGGCGCCAATCCAATTCCCATTCCAAGGTACTCACTTTTCATCAATAGCCATCAATAGCGCTAGCGCAGGCCCGAAGCTTGTCTTCATCCAATTGAATGCCCAGGCCGGGGCTCTGGGGTATGGCCAACATACCGTCGGCGTCCAGTTGAAACGGTTCGGCCATAATGCCGTCTATATACGGCGACCCGACTAGATACTCCACCCAGCGGGCGGTGGGCATGGCTGCCGCCAGATGCAGGTCTGCAGCCAGGCCGATGGCGGTATTCCAACCATGGTTCACCATCAGAATGTTGTGATCGTAGGCGTACCAGCCGATACGGCGGGCTTCGGACAAACCGCCCACTTTGGTGCAGTCCGGCTGGATGATGTCCACCGCCCCTTTTTCAATCCAGGAAATAAAGTGCTGCCTGCGGGTAAGAACTTCACCGGTGGCGATGGGTACCGGCGATTGGCGGCGCAGGGTGATGTAACCTTCAATATCATCCGGCGGCAAGGGCTCCTCAAACCATACGATCTGGTAATCGGCCAGCATGCGGGCGGTCTCCAAAGCCCATTTGTATGAGTGGGGCCAAAACTGCTCACTGCCGCCGGCGTCGACCATCAGCTCCACTTCTGCGCCGACTGTTTCTCTGGCGGTTTTCACCAGCAATTCATCGGTCGCCCGGTCCCGCCGGCCAAACGGCCGCCAGCCAAGCTTGATGGCCCTGAAACCTTGAGCGACCACTTCCTGGAGGCGATCACGCAGCTGTGCCGGCTCATCGAACAAAATGGAACCATATGGTTTGATGCGGTCCCGGTAGCAGCCGCCCAGCAACCGGCCGACAGGCTGGCCACAGACTTGTCCCAATATATCCCACAAAGCGATATCTATGGCGCTGATGGCGTGAGTGACCGCCCCACCCCGACCCTGCCAAAAGGACATCTGATGCAGCTTTTCCGCCACCCGCTCCGGTTCGATAGCGCATTCGCCTATAAGCCACGGGCGGAGGAGGCGCAGGGCGCCGTCAACCAATGCCTTGCTGGTGAAAGCGCTGCCCAGACCAATCAGGCCTTCGTCGGTGACCACCTGGACCAGGGTGTGCATATTCTCTTCCGGATCGACCTCATGCGACCATCCCGTCTGCGGCGTCCGGTTAGCCAGACCTATAGTCTTTATATCGACGATTTTCATAACACCCAACCCCGCCTTTCATTTACTTTCCCAGTTATACTACACCTTACCTTACACCTGACCTATACCAGATGGCGCCCGGGCCTGGCTCCGGTATGTTTGCCATTATCCATCACAGCCTGGCCGTTAACAAAGACATATTCCACACCGGTTACATAAGCTGGCGGCTGCCCGAAATTCAGCGGGGCTGTCAGATGGTCAAAATCGAACACCACTATATCGGCAAAGTGACCTTTACGCAACAATCCCCTATCCTTCAGGCGGAAGTGGGTGGCCGGCATGCTGGTCATCTTGCGGATGGCTTCCTCCAGCGACAGTGTGTTCTTTTCCCGGACATGGTGGGTGAGAAAATAGGCCATGCCCATAAAATGAAGGGGGAAAGGGCTCAGCTTGGCCAATGGCCCGTCGATACGGGTGCTGTAGCCATCAACGACCAGCATGTAAAGGGGGTGACTAATGGTCTCCCGCAGGTGTTCGTCCGTGAACAAGCGGGCTATCAGGGAAACAGAATCCATCTGCTCGCCGGCGGCGGCCAGGATATCGAAGCAGCATTCCCACGGGTCCTTCCCCCACCTGGCGGCAATCTCGGGCAGGCTGAGCCCGTTGAGCTCAGGATAGGCCGGGTTATCCTGCATATATACCCGCTCCCACTCGCCGCGATGGATGAAGCGCCAGTAGCGATCGCAGTCGTGGCGCAGTTGGGCACGTATTTGCGGGTCCCGCAGTATCCGGACAGCATTGGCATTACCTTCCCGGCGCAGCCAAGGGGGAAGGATGGCGGCCAACATGCCCATACCGTAATTTAGCGGGGTCATATCTGCCAGCACTTCCAGCCCTTCAGCTCTGGCTGCAGCGATCATCTCCACACATGACTGCCAAGCCCCTTCCGGCGCCCCGGTGTTATGCCTGATATTCATATGCGAGACCTGGCCACGCACGCCGCATGTGCGCACAATCTCCATAAATTCGGCCAAAGCAGCCAAGACGGAGGCATCACGGTTGCGGATATGGCTGGCATAGATGCCGTCGGTGCGACGTAACACTTTCGCTAGTTGTATTATCTCCTCGGTGGAGGCAGACCGGCCCGGCTCAAATTCCAGCCCCGTGCTCAGGCCAAGTGCACCCTCATCAAGCGCTCGGCACAAAATATCCTTCATCTGCGCCATCTGCTCAGCTGTGGAGGTGGAACCGGTCACACCGGCAGCTTTGCGGATGGAATTGTGCCCCGCCAGCCAGGCCAAATTACAGGAGGTTCCCTCCTGTGCCAGCTGGTCTAAAAAGGTGCCAAACCGGCTCTTCTCGGCTGCTGCCGGAGCCGGAGCCAGTGCCGGGCTCGGAGTGGATGCCGGTGCTGGAGTCGGTGCCGGCGCTTCCAGGGCTCGGCAATTGCCACAGTTGCCGACTATTTCAGTGGTAATACCTTGGCGTATGGTACTCTCGGCAGTAGGATTCATAAGGATGGTGCTATCCGTATGGCTGTGTGCATCGATAAAGCCTGGACAGACGATCTTGCCTCGGGCATCGATTACCTTTCTGGCCCCGGCTGCTGCCAGCTGTCCAATAGCAGCTATACGATCCCCAGTTATCGCCACATCTGCCCTGTAGCGCGGATTGCCTGTCCCGTCTACCAGCCAACCGTTGCGGATTAGATAATCAAACATAAACTTTCCCTTCTCCCCAATTCGTGGCTTGCGCTCAAGCTTAACCAGGTCTGATCTTTACCGCTTTTTATTGCAGGCGTTCGCCCGTCCAGGAAATATACCGAAATACCTGCTTGTCGACTGAGAAGTAAGCCAACCGTTCTGAGAATAAAGTTAAAGTTAGCGAGAACTTTGGTTCCTCCTCTAGCCGCATCACACTTTTCCCCCATCCGGCATGCTTCCCCCTCCCCTCCCGCCAACTTCACATTAAGAAAGACTTTTGCTCTATAAGCCTCTCGCATTCCATGAGCCACCTTACTCCACAATCATTTCCCTACTTTACCTCCTCCCCATCGGTGCCGACAGGGAGGAGGGGGGTGGCTTACCGGTTTCGGGAAAGGTGGAAAAAAGTACCCACATCCCCTGGCCGGTCCTTACTGAGCTGGGCTTTTCCTATATGCGGCCCATTTTTTGCCGACCGCCCCGTAGTGCCAATATTAGGAATATTAGTCTCGTTTGTGCCTTCCTTATCCCACTGACACCTTCACCGCCAACCATCCTGTGAACTTCTGGACTCTCCCGCCAAACTTGCCCG
>DULU01000053.1 GCA_012840225.1 Bacillota bacterium | reverse complement strand
CGGCCGCCAAGGCGAGGACCGGCAGGCATCAGGCCTGCCGGAGCCACAGCTCGTCTGCTACTGGGACAAGACAAGCGGGCAATTCCTCTGGCCGCACGGTTTCCCTGCCGATAAACTCGTTCCCTACACGGCCTTCTGTCAAAGCTCACCTTGTCGTGAGGCCGACCTGCCGGCGGCCAGAGAAAGAATCCTGCGCTTTTATGACCAACTGCCGCTTAATCAAGATTAAAGCGCGGCACCAAACCTATTTTCTGGCGGAAGCGATCCAGAGTGACCTTGGCCACACTTTCGGCTTTGGCCGCCCCTTCCGCCAAAATAGCTTCAATCACGCCCGGCTCGCTCAGCTCCCGGTAACGCTCCTGAATCGGCTTCAGCGTTTGTATCACGTGTTCGGCCAAATCGCTCTTAAACCGTCCGTAACCGCTGGAACCATAACGCTCGGCAATAGTTTCCAGCGCCTCTCCGGAGCAGAGGGAGTATATCACCATCAGATTGGAGATAGCCGGTTTGTTCACTTCATCATAATAAACTTCCCGGCCGGAATCGGTCACCGCCGCCCTGATCTTCTTGGCGATCACTTCCGGCGGATCCAGGAGGGCGATATAGCTGTTCGCCTCACCCGATTTGGCCATCTTGGCCGTGGGATCGGTCAGGCTCATGATGCGGGCTCCCGCCTTTTTCGGAGGAATCAGGGGTTCGGGAACGCGAAAGACCGGGCCAAAGTGGTGATTGATCCGCTCGGCGATATTTCTGGAGAGCTCCAGGTGCTGCTTTTGGTCTTCTCCCACCGGCACAGCATCCGTATCGTAAAGCAAGATATCGGCGGCCATGAGCACCGGATACATCAACAGTCCCGAGGACACATTTTCCCCTTTCCGTCCCTTTTCCTTAAATTGCGTCATGCGGCTTAATTCGCCTATATAGGTGAAACAGGATAGCAGCCAGGACAGCTCGCTATGTGCCGGAACATGCGACTGGACGAAGATGGTGGCGATTTTGGGATCCAGGCCGCTGGCGACATACAGCTTGGCCAGGTCGAAGGTGCGCCGGTTTAATTGCGCCGGATCCTGCGGGACGGTGATAGCATGCAGGTCGACCACGCAAAAAAAGCATTCCGCTTCATGTTGGAGACGCACAAAATTGCGCAGGGCCCCTAAATAGTTGCCCAAAGTAAGCTCTCCACTCGGTTGCACACCGGAAAATACTCGCTTCATTGATCAAGCACGCTCCTTATCTATTGTTCTGCCCATGGTTACAGTCCGGTATTGCCGACCATATGCTGGAAACAAAAAAGCTCCGTCCCCATCTTGCAGGACGAAGCATTATTGCTCGCGGTGCCACCTACTTAGCGACGCTTTCACGCCGCCTCTCTGCCGGTACAGGCTGAAAAAACCGATACCGCCTCTCTTTTAACGGTGAGAGTTCCGTCAGCTACTACTCACGCCCGCCTTCAGGCACCCGGCGTTTTGGCTCTGCTGCTCGCGGGTCCATTCGCTTTATCCTGTGCATCGGCTTCCACCGCCCGCCGACTCTCTGAAGCACGGGCTGATAAAGTTACTCTTCCCGGTCACTGCATTTTCGGCTTGTTTCAATTATCTTAGCCTATATATTAGGATGCTAGGCCCCTTAAGTCAAGCACTTATATGCTCCTATGCTCCTGTGCTCCGGGTACCCCGGCTCCGGTGATCCGGCGGCGGTAATAATGCCGCCCGGCAGGATAGGACGCACCTACCACCAAACTTAGCATTAGGAGCAAAGCAAAGTAAAACGTAAAAAAGAGGCGATGATATATGGCATGGTGTCAGTTGCATTACAGGAACCGCATCCTGGGCAAAACCGAACCTGTAGCTCTGTTGTTGCCCGAATCCAGGCACAAAGGTCCTTTTCCGGTCATGTATCTGTTGCATGGGATTGGCGATAGCTATCTGGACTGGACACGCCGCACCCGCCTTGAGGTGTATGCAGCCGGTTTGCCTCTGATCATAGTGATGCCCACCACCGACTGGCAAAGTTTTTACATAGATCAACCCGGAGGAGCGGCCTCGGCCTCAGCCATTGCTATCGACTTGGTCGATTATATCGACAGCCGGTTCCAGACCATAGCCCAGGCTTCACACCGGGCGGTGTGCGGATTATCCATGGGCGGCTATGGCGCCTTGCATCTGGCCTTCCAGTTTCCCGACCGTTTCGGCACCGCCATAGCGCATTCCGGCGCACTCTGCTTCTTCCATATAAATGTGGATGGAGACGACTTTCAGAAAGCCGCCGACAAGGTTAACACCAGTTTGTTAAGGGATGTGACCATACGCCTGACCGGAAATCCCAGACCGCAAGGGGGCCCCTTTGATCTGTGGGCTCAGGCGGCCGGAGTGCCCAAGGAAAAAAGGCCCAAGCTGCGCATAGATTGCGGCACCTCCGACCGCTTGCTCTCCTTCAACAGGGAATTTCACGATTACCTAAACCGGCTGGGCTACCAACACGAATATGCCGAAAACCCCGGCGATCATAACTGGGATTACTGGGACCGGTACATTACCGACTCCCTGCAGTTTTTCATGGCTCAATGCCGCTGAGCTCAATGCTGCTGAGCTCAATGCCGCTGAGCTCAATGCCGCCTGCCCGGGGCCCTAAACATCGAGCTCCGGGCGGGCTATGACCCCCATCAGCAAAGGCACATGGGCGACAAACAGGTCGTTGAATATCACGTGGACAAAGAAGGAAGCCACCATGGCCAAAGCCAGCTTGCGATAGAAAGTCGGTTTCTGCCAGAGCGGGCGTATCAGCACATGTCCCAACCAGATGAGAAATAGGGCCAGGCCCACCACGCCCCAGCCGGAGAAAATGAACAGATAGAGGCTGTGTGGGCTTCTGACATTGGGATGAATGGGATCGGCCGGCATATATTGGCGATAGTTCTCCTTAAATTGCCCCGGTCCCACGCCGAGCCAAAGATGATCCTTGAGCATTTTTAAGGTTGTGGTCCAGATTTCCACCCGGCCGGCGTTATATTCCCCAGCTTCCATGCCGACGATGAAGATGGTGGAAATGCGGTGGGTCAGTTTAGGCGATGAGGCCACGGCGATGGCCACGATCAACACCAGAGCGGCCAGGACCTTCCAGTGCCTTTTTACCCACTTCAGGTTCAACGCCACGAGCAGGAAAAGGGCGGCGGCGAGGCCGATCATCGACCCCCGCGACAAGGTGGCGAACACCCCGCTGAGGGCCAGCACGCCTAAAAGCAGGTAGCCCAGGCATGGCCGGAGTGCCCGTTTCTCCGGCAGCTGTTGCAGATAATAAAGAAAGAAGCCGAAGCCGCCGACCACGCCCACTTCCAACATGGCAGCCAGGCCGTTATTGGCTATGCCCAGCACGTTCCCCCGGCCGTGAAAATCGGCCAAAATGGGCACCTCGCCCCACCACCAATTGAGCCTGAGCAGTTTGCATATAATCACCACCAGCCCGAGCAGGCCGGCGCCGGTGGTGACGGCTTTCATGAATTGTTTGGGTTCGGCGATCGCCCAGCGGCCCAGCGCATATATACCGATAAAAACCGGCATTATGAGGGAATTGACGAGGCCCTTGCCGAAAGCATCGGAAAGGAGCGAGCTGATCACACCGGTGGCCAGCAATGCGCACAGGCAGAAGAAAGTGACCTTGTCCTTTTTCAGCCCGGCCATCACCTGCCTGGCACGGGTGGTAAGCACTCCATAATAGAGCAGGGCAAAGGCCGGGCTGACGGGGGTCAGGTAGGCCAGGGTATTTTCCACTTTTACTTTCATGAGCCATGCATCACTTCAAAAATTTTCATTAATTATTTATTATTATACCGGGTTGCCTACATTCACTATCGGCGTGGTCGGTTGATCGCTGGCGATCACGGTCATCAGGTTGGTGGCGAAGATGGCCCGGCGCTCTCTGTCAAGCGGAATGGCAACTTTTCCGTCCGCTTCCGAACCGGCCTCCAGCGATTCGATGGCTTCCCGCACCATCATCACGGCGCCTTCCACAATCTTCGCTCTCGCCGCCACAATAGCCGCCGCCTGCTGGCGCCGCAGCATGGCTTCAGCGATTTCAGGAGCATAGCTCAGGTCGGTGATGCGGGCTTCGAGCACTTCCACTCCGGCCGCCTCCACCCTATCCTGCAGCTCCTTGCGCAGATGATCATTCACCTCGGCAGCATCCCCAATCAGGGTGGTCACATGGCTGTCGTCGAAAGCATCATATGGATAGGAACGGGCCAGTTGCCGCACGGCAGATTCCGACTGGATGCGCACATAATCGTCATAGTCATCCACCCCGAAAACCGCCCTCGCCGTGTCGGTCACCCGCCACACCACCACAGCGGCAATCATGATGGGATTGCCGTTGGCATCGTTCACTTTGGAGGTCTGGGTGGTGAAATTGCGCACCCGCAAGGAGACCAAACGCTTCTGATAAAGCGGGTTGGCGAAGCGCAGCCCCGGCGTGCGGTCGGTGCCCTTATAGTCGCCGAAAAGGATCAGCACCGCCGCCTGGTTCGGTTGCACGGTATATAAACCGATGCTGAAAACCAAAGCCACCAAGAAAGCCGCCACGGCCAGGACGAACAGCCAGCTGCTCACCGTGGCGCCAAAATAGAAGAGCGGTATCAGTGCCAGATAGAGCACTATGGCCAGAATAAGATACGGGACACCTGCATGCGCACGACCTTTGGTTTCCATCAACGACATAACCCACCCCTGCCTTTCTTATTCTTTTTTCCATATAGGTACAATTTCCGCTCCGAGCGGTATGACCCCTACTTTAGCCTCCGCTCCATAACGGCCCAAGGCAGCGGTCACAGCCTCCTGCAGAGACGAGAAATAGGCAAATTTACCTTTCGCCGCTTCTTCCCTGGTGATCCCGTCGGAGACCAAAGCCAGATGGATCCGCTTTCTGATCCTGGACACCGTGGCGGCCACCGGCAGAGCCACCAGGTCGAGCCCTCCTTCTCCAGTTTCCGCTTTTTTCAGCAGCCCGTCAACATCGTCGTCACCAATATACTCCATATATTCCGGATGCGGGCCGATCCCTTCAGGACAAGGGCTGACCAGAATCACCGTTCCCCCATCCTTCACCAGCAGATCTCCCGGCAATATCCCCTTGGTGGCCTGCCAGAAATCGGCGTCGGCCGGATGCGAGCTGACCACGGCAATTTCAGGCCGCTCGGCGAATTCCACGCCATAAAGCTCCTTGGCATAACGCACCCCGGCCCGGTGAGCTTTCACGTAATGGCCGGCTACCGCTTTATAGATGCGGCCGTCGGGCGGCCCGACGATGTTCACGATAAAGTGCAGGCCGACGGTATCCACCCAGGCTTCCATGTTGCGCCGCACCGGGGATTCTTCTGAACCGAACATATTCCAGCCGGCTTTACCGTGTTGCAGGTGGAAAGCGGCCACCGTATCTTCCCCGGTGATTCCCGGATAGATGATCTTACCGCCGCCCGACCAGCCCACCGCCGGATGAGGCACAATGCTGCCGATGCCGATGCGCACGTCGGCCGCCATGGCTTGCTTGTCGGCCCATACATGCACCCCGCCCGGAGCGATCCCTAAGTCCGCCAGGTGAGCTTTATCCCGAAAGCGGGAGTTATAGACCGGATACCGGCGGCAAATCTCCGCCCCCACCTTTTGCTCCATCTCCTCCGGGGTCATGTCGCGGTGGCTCCCTAAAGCCATAACGATGAAGATCTGCTCATCGCGCACTCCGGCTTCATGGAGGCGGTTGAGCAAAATGGGCAGTATCTTATATACCGGCGTCGGCCGGCTGATGTCGTCGCTGATGATGGCGATCTTGGCCCCAGCCGGGATGATCTCCGCCAAGCGGCCGCACCCGACGGGATGATCGATAGCCCAGGCGATTTCCTGCTCTTCGTCCGGAGGAAACTGCACTTCATTGCGTTCCAGTACGCCCAGCAAATTGCGGGCAGGTATGGTAAAAGTTACCTGCTCCGACCCATAAGGAATGGAAATAGCTGTTGTGGCTTCCTGCGGCATTGACTATATATCTCCTTTTCAATTATTTATCCGGTAAAAGATTCCCTATGGCGTCTCGTTCTCCTGGTGAAAGAGCGGGGTGCCACCGCCATTCCAATGACTTATGACGGCCGCATATCCTGCTTGGCAATATCCGGTTTGAAGTGCACAAAGGCATCCAGCAACGCTGTTTTTCTGATCTCGCACTTTCTTTCCATAACCTCACCTATACTTCGCCACTCCGCCAGTCCGGCCAGGTCGCAAAAGAATGTGAGGGCTCTTGCTTCATATAAGGTTCGGACGATCTTCTCCGCAGAACCGAGGTTTGGGCGATCGCCGATCTCCATCACTGCGTGAGGGTAAGCCTCCAAAAAGGCATCTTTATAAAAGGAGGTGTCACGCCAGCGCTCGCCATAGCGATGCAGCAGATAAAGTGTGAAGAGAAATGATTGCTGAACTATCGCCAACTGAATCGATATATGATAATAACCCCAGTTGAATTTCCATGCTAAAGTGCGGAACAAGGGCAGGTAAATGCCGGCCATACCTTCTCTATCCAAAAGAGTGCGGCACTTTTTGGTCACAAACAGCTTGCCCTCTCTTTTACGTAGAAAACCGGCCAGCTCCGCAATAATTTTCGTTACATGCAGGTGGAAGAAATCGAGCTCGGTGTTTAGCTGGAAATCTTTGGTTTTCTCTTCATATTTCTCCTCTCCCCAGTAGGAAAGGGCTATGTTGCGCACCACCTGCCGCGGCAGATTTCCTTTGGCTGTGGCTTTCAGACCTTTTTCCGGAATTTCCGGCAAAAGCAAACTGAACAATCTCATGATTGGGGCCGACAAAGCCCCTTCCGGAGCAGGTGTGAAGGTGACCAAGTGCGGTGAATCAAAGGGCATATGCAGAAAATGAAACATCTGCTCCGCCGATAAGCCGTGAAAAGCTGCCAGCGGCTGTTGGTTGCGCTTCCGCATGTATTCTTCCAAAAAAGCGTTGGCTTCATCGAGAGAGGCAAAATTCCGCCCCTCAATCACTTGCCGCACTTCTTCAAGGATGTCATCTATGCTTTCTCCCGGCTCGCCGGCGTTATATTTGGATTTCAAGGCAGATTATCCCACCCTATCTTGGCTTGAAATCAACGATACCGAGGATTGTTTCTTTGGATCTATCATAGAGGATTCTGTCTGCCAATTAATAAACCTTTATCAATGGTAAACTTGTCCTTCCGGATCATTGGTCATAGAATAGGTACAGTGGAAAAAGAGTGGAGGTAGCTGGCATGTGGATCGTACTGGGTTTGCTGGTCTTGCTGGGGCTACTGTATGTGATTGTAGCCTACAACAGTTTGGTGACTTTGCGCCTGCGGGTGAAGAATGCCTGGGCGCAAGTCGATGTGCAGCTTAAACGGCGCTACGATTTGATTCCCAATCTGGTGGCTACGGTGAAAAAATACGCCGAACATGAGCAGGAGACCTTTCGCCACGTCACCGAAGCCAGGGCTAAGGCCATGCAAGCTGCCACTACCGACGGCCAGGCCGGAGCGGAAACGGAGTTGACCGCTTCGCTGCGCACCCTTTTTGCCGTGGCGGAAAATTATCCCGAACTGAAAGCCGACGCCAATTTCCGGCAACTGCAGCAGGAGCTGAGCGACACCGAAAGCAAAATCGCTTTCGCCCGCCAGTTTTACAACGATACGGTGCAAAAATATAACACCCGTCGTCAGATCTTCCCCGTCAATCTGATTGCCGGGAGCTTCGGCTTCAAGGAAGAAAAATTCTTCACCCTGGATCTGCAGGCGGAAGAGCGAGAAGCTGTGGTGGTGGATTTTACGGAGAAGAAAAAATGATGCCGGCTCGCCCGAAATATAAATTTGGCATCACTTTGGCCTTCATGCTATTGCTTTTGGCCGCCGCCTGCCTCACCCCGGCGCCGGTTGCCCGGATGGCGGTCGCCCGGGATTATTCTTTTCCCGAACTGGTGATAGACGTCGAAGTCGCCGCAGACGGCTCCTTCTTGGTGTCCGAACAGCGGACGGTGCGCTTTCGCGGCGCCTACAGCGGGCTTTATCAATGGATAAATCTGCGGGATAACATGCAGATCACTGATGTAACGGTAGCCGAGAACGGTGAAGAATATCGCTACAATGAGGCTCACGATATCGGCCCGGCCGGCACCTATTACACCGAAAAGCAAAATGGTCGCCAGTATATCGACTGGAGCTTCTCGGCCAACGATGAAACCCGTACCTTTACCATTTCCTACAGAGTGCACAATGCCATTCTGCTTCACGACGATGTGGCCGAGCTTTATTACCAGTTTGTCGGCGACGGGTGGGATAAACCTGTGTCCAGGGTGCTGGTGACGGTACATCTCCCGGCCGGAGCAGAAAAAGAAGATATCCTGGCCTGGGGGCATGGCTCGGAGTATCGGGCGCTGCATGGCGAGGTGCGCATTCTCGACAACCGCATGGTGCAGTGGGAGATCGCCCCGCTCCCGGCTCGCACCATGCTGGAAGGAAGAGTGGTTTTCCCTCTCGCCCTGGTCCCGGCGGCATCCGCCGTCACCCGCACCGGCCGTCCAGGCTTGGCTGTCATATTGGCGGAAGAGGAACGCCTGACAGAGCAAGCCAACCAGCGGAGACAAAAGGGGCAGGCCGACGGGAAACTGGCTATGGCCGTGGTTTTAGCCGGCTTGGGCGCCATCTTTCTCCTCTGGTTCCGCTTCGGCAAAGCATATCCGGTGAGCTTCAGCGGTGATTATTACCGGGAGTTGCCGGCCAATTATTCCCCGGCCGAATTGGGTGTCTTATGGCGCATGGGTCAGGTGCACCCCAGCGATCTCTCCGCCACCTTGCTCGATCTGGCCAGACGGAGAGTGATCAGGCTGGAAGAGTATCAGCTGATCAAAAGCGGCCTCTTCCGCCAAAAAACCGTGACGGATTATCGCCTGGTGCTGCCGGAAAACACCGGGAATGGCGGGAACGGCGAGAATGGTAAGGGCACCGCTCCCGCCCCTCCTGATGCACACGCTTCACATAAGACTCTTGCCCCTCACGAGCAGAGCCTCCTCGATCTGCTCTTTTATGAGATCGGCGGTGGTGGCCGGGAAAAAGGGACGACAGTCACCCTCGATCAACTGCAAACCTTCGCCAAGAAACATCAGAAACGGTATCTAAATTTCTGGCGCCGGTGGCAACGGGAGGTGCAGAATGTAGCTGCCGGACACCGCTTTTTCGATGAGGACAATATGCGCCTTGCCAAGGTGATAGGCATCCTGAGCGGCCTGATCATCAGCGCTTCCGCTGTGCCGGCCTTCATCAGCAATATGCCGCTTTTGGGACTGGCCTTGCTGCTCGCCGGCTTCGGCCTGTTGCTGACGGGTGCCCTCATCAAGCGGCGCAGCATGAGCGGCAATGAAGACTATGTACGCTGGAAAGCTTTTCAGCGCTTTCTCAGGCATTTTTCCGAGCTGTCCCGGCAAGAGATACCTGCTTTGGTCATCTGGGAGCACTATCTGGTCTATGCGGTCACCCTGGGAGTGGCCAAAGAGGTGCTCAAGCAGTTGACCAAGATCTATCCCAACCTGGAAGACGGGTCGTATCGCTTCGGATACCATTGGTATGGCGCGGCCATACATGTCGGCGACATCGACCGGGCCATGGTCAAAATGACCGAATCGCTGCAAAGCACGATCGCCGAATCCATTCGCCTGGCCACGAGCCAGGCATCTTCCGGCCGCGGCTTCGGCGGTGGTTTCACCGGCGGTGGGGGCGGCGGCTTCGGCGGCGGAGGCGGCGGGGCCAGATAGCAGATGGCAATTACCCGGTTAATTAACCTTCCTCAACGCCGGGAGCGCGAGACCCACCACCACGGCGCTGGCCGCACACATGAAACCGAACAAGCCCAGTCCTGCCGGACCGCCGATAGCCATGATCACAAAACCGGCGGTGCTGCTGCCGAGCATGTTCATGCTGCGGTCGAGGGACTGGATGCTATAGATGCGCCCGCGCAGCTCATTAGGGGTGTACTCCAATAAAACGGAGTTCTTTATAGTGGTGATGGACGACTGAAACAGGCCGACGCACATGATCATGAACATCGGCACGATGGGCACCAGCAGGCCGAAGACTGTCGCCACCGGGAGGAGAGAGCTCAGCCCCAAACCTGCCAAAGCCAGCCCGTAACAGAAAAGTCCGCCCACTACCAATAAGCCGCGCCGATAGAGCTTTTCTCCCCGGGTAGCCAGGAACATGGCCCCCAACAGGGAGCCGATACCCGATACGCCGATCAGGAGGCCCATGCCTGCCGGGCCGATCTCCATCACTTCCAGTGATAACCAGGGAACAAACACCGTGGTATACGGCGCCCCAAATAGGCTCTGCACACCCAGGAGCACCAGGATGCCCAGGATGACGGGGGTGCGCCCGGCAAAGCGGAAACCCTCGACCAAGCTGGCGATCCATGAGGTGCGGGTCGGGCGCACCCGGCCTTGTTCGGGCACCTGCAGGTAATAGGTGGACAAGGTACATATCACATAAATGACGGCCAGCATGATGTAAACGCCGCCGAAGCTCCGGCTGTCCTCCAGGGAAAAGCCGAAAGCCGCCGCCCAGATGGCGATACTGAAGCCGGCCAAGGAAGCGCTGAATATGCGCACTACCTGCATGGTACCGCTGTTGATGGCCAAGGCATTCACCAAAAGGCGCGGCGGCACCAGGCTGGGCAGCAAAGCTTGCCTGGCCGGTGTATCGAACACCTGAATCAGACTTTTCAGGGCTGCCGTAATGTAAATGTGGATCACCTGCACTTCTCCGGTGCACACCAGGACGGCAAATAAGATATTGATGAGGGAGATCAGCACCTTCGGTAAAAGCATCAGCAGACGGCGGTCGAACCTGTCGGCCATCAACCCGGCGATGGGTGCCAAAAGCAGCATGGGCACCCCACGCACGAGGGAGATCAAACCCAACTGCACCGGGGAACCTGTCAGGGTGAGAATCAACGTCGGCCGGGCTACCATATCCATATACAAAGCCAACGCTCTGGTCAGTTGACCTACCCACAGAAGAAAGAAATTCCGGTAGGCCAGGCTATGCAAAGCTTTGGGTAACCACTTAGGCGGGTCGGGCCATTCCGTTTGCTCGGCAACCGCGGCTTTGGCCGCCTCTTTCTTTTCTTCTGCGCCAATAGACTGCTGGGTGACTGTATCAGCTTGAGATGAGGCTGTGGAAGGTGTCAATGCCGGCTGCACGCCTTTATCTTGGATTTGGATTACCTGATAAACCTCTTGCTCTTTATTCCTTATCCACTGATGAGCTATTCTCCTTTTTTACCTGAAGAGATAAATAACAGGGGTGAGTTATCTACCCACCCCTTTTTTCCGGTGCAATAAGAACTTTTTGGACAGGACGGTGCCAACCGCTGCATTAACCGCCGCCTAAAGCTGCACCAATCCAGGTTCCTGTTACTCTATCGAGATATCCACCGTCGTTTTGTATAAAGTGTTCCACTTCTCACCCACCGCCGCCACGTCCAGGGTAAAGGTGCCCGACGGGGCCTCCCAAGGTACGGTGGTGTTCAGGCGAAAGACATTGTCTCCGGAGCGGGGAATAACCTCGGAATAATTATATTCCGGAAGAGAAGCAATCAGGCGTTTTACCTCATCGGCATCGCCCAAAACCGTCGCCTCCACCGCCACCGGACCGCCTGCCCGCAAGATCTCCGGGGTGATCGAAATTTTGATGCCCTGAATCATCTTATCCCGATCTCCTTTCTTTTTGTTTATGCTGCCCTCTGCGGCATAATTATTGTACTGACCGGTCAATATAAGTTTACAGATATCCACCTCCTAAGTCAAGGCTCTCTTACCATCTTCCGCAATCTTTTTAAGACAGCTTTTCGTTTGTCGGTTATGACCAGGATAAGTATAATGATACTAAAGCTGAAAACGATTGAGGCGAGCCGGTTGAGCGATAACATGTCCACATATGAGCGTATTCTGGAAGCTGCGGCAGCGCTCTTTGCCGAATATGGTTATGCCGAAACCTCCATGGACCGCATTGCCGAAAAGGCGGAGGTGGCCAAAGGCAGCATTTTCTATCACTTTAAAAACAAAGATGGGCTGCTGGTAGCGTTGGTGGAGGTAGGATTCCAGCTTATATATAACGAGGTGGATAAGCCCATTGCCAAACAGCAGCCGCCCTTGGCTCAGCTGACGGCCCTGATGCGCAAGCACTTCGGTATGTATCTGGAATATCGCAGCTTGGCCCGCATCATATTCAGCCGCACCAAATACGGCATATCTCCGGAAGCCACAGCGCGCATAGAGGCTATACAGCAAAAATACCGCCAATATATTGCCGCCATCATCCAGCGTGGCATCAATACCGGCGAGTTTCGCCCCATACCGCCCTGGTTTGCCGCTACGGTAATAATGAACCAGATAAGTGGGGCGGCAGAGGCCTGGCTGCAGCAGGACGAGCTGGTGGAGAGCCAAGACAATCCAGCCCTGCCCTCCAGCTCCTCCGACCGCGAGCCCTCCTTCCCTGCCGCCTCACAAACACCTGCTACTGCACCTGTCCGGAAAATGACCCGGGATGAAGCTATAGAACAGCTCCTGCAGATGACCTTGAACGGAATTTGCCGCTCATAACTCCGGGCAGCGTGACAAGGTCAAGGCCGATCGATCAGGTACCCCTCTGGCCTCACTTGCCTCGCACTTCAAAATCGTCTATATATACCGGCAGATAACCCGCCGTATTGGAGGCGGCATGAAAGCCGATGCCGAAAGCGGCGATATCGCTCACCTTGTTGTTGCGGTATTTCAACGGTACGAAATTGGCCTTCTCCCCATCTACATATACATCAAAGACAGCGGCGGTCACGTCGATATCGATGCTGACCCGATACCATTTTTCCGGAACATAGGGAGCGATATCCCAGAAAGCGGTGTCGTAATTTTGCAGGGCGCCGTTGCGCAGCACGAGGAAAGGTCCGGCCTCCCCGCCCATCAAGCTGTTCATGGGCTGATCGCTGCCGATGAGGGACATGACCAAGCTGCGCTGCACATCCGAAGCCCAGAAGGAAAAGCTTATCACCGCCCGCTCCTTTAGCGGGGTGAACTGGATGGCCACCCAGTTGGTCATGTTCACCGCGTTGCGGGTGCGCCAGATGCGCAGACTATATTCCCCGGAGAGCGCTTGCTCCTTGCTGATATCCGGGGTGTCGGAGGAACCGCCCCTCGGCAGCACCACCCAGGATTCCGGCAACTGCCCGCCGGAGCCATCGAAATCCTCTTTGACCACCAGAGGTAACTCCTCGGCCTGCACCAAAGCGGCAGCGAGCAAGACCGCTATACTGCAGACCAATACGCCATTAATCATGGTAAACCAACTGCGACTCTTCATATTACTCCTCCTTCACTTAAGGAATCGAAGGTCTAAAGCCTGAAATCGACGACCAAGCGTTTCCGGGTATTTTCATCCGGAACAGTGGTGCTTAAGATATAGACCACTCCGGGTTCCGCTTTGAAGCTCAGCTGCCTGTGACCAGCGGTGGAGGTGACGGTCAGGCCGGCCTCAGTTTCGAAACCGGCGGCGGTCAGTTTCCACAGCTGCCAGGAACTTGTTGCCTGCTCGCCCTCTCCCGCCTGCTCAGGCAACTCCACCGTGAGGGTGGCCGCGGTTTTATATAGGGCGGCATTGCTTTGGCTGACGGCCAGCATCTCCACATTCGCATCCACAGCCGCATCCAATCGCTCCAGGGCCAAATCCGCCGCCATGTCGCTGGTGAGGGTTAAGCCGTCGACAGCCACCAGGGTACCGGCAGCCAACAGCATGGCTTCCACCTTGCCGGGCGCCTCCGGCTCCAGGCCTTTGAAGAAAGCCATTTGGCCTTGATAGCGCAAGCCGCCAACCGGCAGAGCACTCGCCTGATCTCCCACCGACCAGATCAGGCAATCCTGCACCGGACGTTCTTCTCCTCCACTGCCTTTCGGGGACGCCATCCGGTCAATAATAAGGCTTTTCGTCCCGGCCTTCTCCACCAGCTTGACATCCCTGACTGCCGGAGCTCCGGTGTGTTCCTCCAGCACAGCCACAAATTCGGTAGCGTCCGTCTGCCGGCGGGCGATGATCATAGGCTGCCGCGCCAGGGAAGGTCCATACCCCTTAGCCCTGATCACTTCGGTCTGCTCCCCGCCAAGCATGGTGAGAGTCAGGTAATTACCGCTTTTGGTCCAGGTAGCCTGCCAGCTCTCTTCGGTCGTGGCGCTTTTCGGGTCGATGATATGCTGGTAGCCTGCCTGCAAGCCCAAAGGAGACGGCAAAGGCTTCTCCGGTAAAGAGAACTCTTTCTCTAAAGCGTCTATATGCGCCACCCAATCATATTGCCGCTCCCTGGTCGAGACCACCTTATACCGATCGATGATATATGGCGCGCTCACCACCACGGTGCGGTCCATCTCGACTCCCTGATATACCCGGTTGGTCTTGGCTGTGGTCAGCGCCGCGCCGGAGAGACCGGCGAAATGCACCAGAGAGCCGGAGGAACTGGCACCCCAGCCGTCCGTCACATATATCCCCGAGCTAATGCCTTGGGGATCTTGCGAGATGCCGTCCACCACCACTCCGTTGCGGGCTATGGTTTGCTTATACCAAGTACCCTGTTCGGAGCTGTCATAATCGTAACTTCCCGGTCCGGGGAGCCATTTACCGCCTTTCCCTTCCATGATGATGGTCAGGTTGTCGGCCGCCTGGTGCCCGATGGAAGTGCCGTGCGGTTTATAGATCAAAGACACCTCCGGTCCCGGTGTGGTCCCACTTCTGCCCCTCATCACCACCATGCCGGTATCGGCCAGCAAGGTGTGACCGGCCGTGTTATACCCCGCAGGGGCGAAATAACCCGGATGGGTGGTGAGGGTGCTCTGGTCCACCAGGCTTTTCATTTCGTTTATATAGAAAACCAGAGGTATGGGCGCCCCGCTGCCGCCTGCCGGTTGTTTGCGCCAGAGAGCGGCGTAGAGCGGATCGCCGTAACGCTTTGCCGCCAGGCCGTAAAACCAGGTGAAGCTGAGGCTGCTGTTATAACCGGCATTGCCTATCACCGACTGATGGCCGTTGCTGAAAGCGTGGTAGATGGCGGCATCATACATCAGCTTGAGCGACTTGCCGTTGCTGGTATAATGGTAGAGATCATAGCCGCGGCGGTAGGCCATTTCAGCGAGGAAGGTCATGGCCTGTAAAGTGTAGTTATGGTAGCCGATGGACTGTTCCCACCACATGCCGTCCGCCATCACGGCTTCTCTGATGTGAGTGGTGAAGCTTTGCGGACCGGTGAGGATTTCTTTTATCCACCGCTCGTCGTTAAATAAAAAAGCGACCGCCCCGATGGCGGCATTGTGCCAGGCTTGCCAATTGGATAGCTTCTTGTCGTACCTGTCGATCACCCGCACAGCTTCCCACAACAGATTTTTTTCAATCTCTTCCCGCTCGGCAGCGGATAGTACACCGCTGTTCCAGATAAGATCATATGTCCACGCCAGGTCGATCAACCATGGCGATTCGTTCAAAGTCTGAGTGGTCACCCTTCCGTCGTAGGCGATCTCCAGAGGATAGGACTTATAGCTCCGGGCATATGCCAGCAAATACTCCTTGGCTGTTTTGGCCATGCTCTCATCGCCGGAAAAAGCATAGCCCAAGGCGGCCCTCCTGGCCTGGCGGGCCAGTTCGGCATGGGCACTGTTTTTCCCCTTGGCCGGCAGGGTGATGCCTTTGGCAGCGTTTATAACCGCCATCTTTCCCGGTATGATGATGTCGTTATCAATCATTATCTTGAGACCGGCATCGGTCTCAGCCTGTTTATTAAGAGCTTCGATCTCTGCCGCAGAGATGAAGAGGAAGGGATGTTCCTGCGCCACAGCTTCCTCGGGCAGGCGGGGAATGATCACTTCAGCTCCAGCCTCAGCCGCTGCGCCGGACCCTGCGGAGACGGCAGAAGAAACAGCCTCTGCTGCCGGTGTCCCGGCAGCAGAGGTAGATTGGGTTGTGCTCATTTCTTTATCACCAACGCTATCTTCCACAGGCACAATCTCGATGTCGTCGATCCACATGATGCCCCGCGCAGAATCCAAAAATGGCTCTACGGTCAGGGAAGTAGTGCCCTCCGGCACCAAAGTGACCTCTTCAAACAAGGTCCAATCCTGGGTACCGCCGATTCTCCCCAGGTACAGGTGAGGTCTGGTCTTTTCCCCGCCTTTCACCAAATTGAATTGTATCCGCAACATAGCATTGTTCGGTTTGACATTTTCGGTCTTGATCCATACTCTAAACAAATATGTCTTCCCTGCTACCGGCTCCGCAATCTGATTTACAGAGCCGCGATCGGTATTCTGATATCCCGTGATGCGCAGTGAAGCCTGGCCGCTATGGCTGACGGTCGTGTCGACAGTCACTTCCGGCTGTCCCCTGGGGATCCATGGGGTCCACCCGGTTAGACCGTCCTCAAAGCCGGAGTTCCTCAAGATGTTGGCACTCTGCTCGCCACTTTGCTCGCCGTCTTCAGCAGCAAATGATGAGACGGCGACGGCGAAAAGCAAAACGACGGTCAAACTGCATACCAACATATACAAATACCAGTTACGCTTCCGCTCGGCCTGAATGGCCGGAAGTTTAAAAATGGCCCGCATATGTTTGTTATTGTTCATGATTAATTTTGCCGACACTGCTCCCGTCGGGCATTGCCCGGCAGTGCCGTAACGCCTCCTTTCTTTTAATTTGGTATGTTGGATTGCAGATTTATATTATAGGATCAATGGCTAATATCCTTTACCGTTAAAATTTTGATCAATAAAATTTTGATCACTTGAGGCCGACCAGCCGGGAATCTTTATAGGGGCATCTTTATAGGGGGATATGGAGTGATTAGGATTAAAATTTGGGGATCAAAGCTTTTAGACTTGACAGGTGCACTTGGGCCTCCGGTGCCCGCTTCTCCCTCACTTCGACCTGCAGGTTGTAGACGGTCCTTTCAAAATCGACGATGGTATTCTCCCCGGCATCCAGGTAAAGCCAGAAACGGGCCCGGGGCCAGGCGGCCGTCAGGCGGGCAATTTCCCGTTCAGCTTCTTGCCAGCGGCCTTCCGCCACGGTGGTTTCCATTCGGGCTATAAAGTCGTCCAGATGGTGGGGGCGGTGAATCACTCCGCCGACAATCAAGGCCACGGCCAGCAAGCCGATGATCAGCATGATAGCTGTATACATATACCCCCGCCAGGTCATGACTGTTTGTCTCCCCCTTCCTCGCCGCCTTTGTCCTCACCGCTGCTTATATCGCCGCCGCCTTGGTCTTCGCCGCCATCCACATCCACATAAATCGATCCGGTGGTGTCGATGGCCATATAGTTTACCCGGCCGGGATCGGTGATGCCGCGGGAGCGGAGTTCCCCCAGCAACCAGTTTTTGTCCTGATTGATCTCCCTTAAATTTTCATCCTGGATATGACCGTCCAAAATCAGTGTGGTGGGCAGGCCGCGATACTCGGTGGAAATGCCCAGATCACGTGGGGTTACCGGTTCAAATTGTGATTTTCTCAATACGCTGATGGTGCCGTCCCGTTCAAGAACAGCCACTTCCACCTGGTTCAGTTCAAAGACCCCCTTCTTGCGGAGGAGCATGATCAGGTCTTCCATGGTCAGCCTCTCCAGGCGCAGGGCATCTTTGCTGATGCGCCCGCCGTCGATCAAAACCCTGGGGCGGGAGTTGATCAACCGGGATAAACCTCTGTTGTAGAGATCGGTCTGGGACATGAGGACAGCCAGTATAGCCCAGGTCGCTATGCCGAAGGCGGTATGCAGTGCCGAACTGCCTAGATCTACCGTAGCTGAGGCACTGATGGAGCCGATGGTGATGGCGATGACGAATTCCATTAAGGTCAATTCCGCCAACTGTTTCTTGCCGGCGAGCCGCACGAAGACGATGGTGACTAAAAAAGAAATGAAAGATCTGGCCAGCACAATCCCGTATTCGAACATACCGTAAATCTCCCTAAAACCTCCGGGGAGGTAACCCGGGAATAGGTTGGCCGGAACAAAAGGAAAATATGATGCTTCCCCGCACCTGTTAGCTCTGCCTCTCTCCCCCTTCCCCCACACCTGGCGGCAGGACTGCAGCTTTGGTCAGGCTCAATCATTTACGTTACATTGCATTTAGATACCTATCACACCAGGCATAGGCCAGGGCCAACGCCTCCAGGGTAGGCGCATGACCGGTGGCATGATTGATCATGCCGATGCGCTCTGCCGCTCCATACAGCCGGTAGACATCCTGAGCGCTGTTGATATACGGCCAGCTTTTCTCGCCGTCATACTGCCCGGCGATCAATAGGTATGGCCGGGGAGCTATAAAGGCCAAAAGCTGGTGGTGGTCGAGGGGGAAGCCGGGTTTTTTCGCCTCCGGTCCCAGATACCATGGATCTTCCCAGTTGGAAAAGGATAGCCCAATGCCTAAATCGGAAGAGATCACCACCTGAAAGCGGGGATCGAAGGCGCCGGCATAGAGAGCCATCTTACCTCCCAATGAATGCCCCATGCATCCTATACGGCCGGGGTCGACCATGGGCAAAGTCTGCAGAAAATCCACGCAACGCCCGGCATCCCACACCACCCGTCCCAGGCCTTTCCAGAACGGGGCCACACTCTTGAATCTCGCCACAGCCTGGGCATAGCGCCCGGACAGGCTGGGCCCCTGAGCTTCAAATTTAAATGTGGAAATGTAACCTTCACAAAACCAGCGCTGCACCAACACCACATAACCTCTTTGTACCAGCGCCTGGGCATACGCTCTGGTCGGGTCGCTTCCTTTCCAGCGGGGACTCCCCATATAAATGCCGGCCGGAGTATCGATATCATAATAAAAGACCACCATAGCCGGAAGGCGGCGACCTGGATCGCCGGCGGCCGGCATTTTGGGAATCATCAATAAACATTGCTCCCAATAGCCGGGTTCGGTCTGTAAATAAACTACCTCCGCCGTGCCAAAACCTATATCCTGTTCCGTGGTGCGCCGCACTGCCGGCGTCAGGGAGTCTGCGCTGAACGGTGCGGATCCCAAATATTGGTGCCAGGCAGCCATCAATTCAGCTTTCCGCTGCTCCCAGGCCGCCGGGGTAGTGATAGCCTGCCCGTCGTCTGCGATCTGCAACAACGGCAAATGAGTAAGGCGTGCTGCCGCCCAGTTAGCCGGGGCTTGCGTTTCTACTCTTAACACTGCGCCACCTCCAACTCTGCCTAAATGAAGTGTAAGGCTATGCTCGCTATGCCATGTTTTGCTATGATTCCCCGGCGGCTGCCCGGATCCTGGCGGGAGGGACGCTGGGGCGGCAGTTTTTCTACAATTCATGTACTAACTTGACACCTTCCTCATGTTGCCATAATATGGACTTACTTACATACATAATGGAAGTAATTGAAGGGCAGTGAGACCTTTGCCGGCAAAGTTTGGTGTCAGCACATATAGCTTGATGAATGCTATCAAATCCGGAGAGATGTCGGTATTGGATGTCATCCAGTGGATCGCCGATCATGGCGGCGAACATGTGGAAATCGTTCCTTTCGGTTTTCAGCTGGTGGACAATGACGCTCTGATCGATGCCATAAGGGAGAAAGCAGCAGCCGCCGGCCTGATCATTTCCAATTATGCCATCCTGGCCGACCTGCTCAAAGAGAGCCGGGAAGAATACGAAGCCGAAGTAGAGCGGCTGAAGAGAGAAGTGGATATCGCCCGCAAATTAGGCGTCACCACCATGCGCCATGATGTGGCGGCCTTTCGGCGCCCCATGCAGCTGAGCAGCGCCGTTCATTTTGAGCAGGACCTGCCTCGCCTGGTGGAAGGGTGCCGCATCATTGCCGACTATGCGGCGCAATTCGGTATCACCACCACCCTGGAAAACCACGGCTTTTACGTCAACGGCAGCGACCGGGTCATCCGCCTGATCGAAGCGGTCGGACGGCCCAATTACCGCTTGACCTTGGACACCGGCAATTTTTGGTGTGTAGACGAAGATCCGGTGGTCGGAGTGATCAAGACGATACCATATGCTGCCATGATCCACCTGAAAGATTTCTATTTTCGCCGCCGCTCCCGCTACGGCAAACAAGGCACGCTCTTCCGCTGCGACTCCGGCACCTGGTTCCAAACCACCACAGGCAATCTGCTGCGGGGCGCCATCGTCGGCGACGGCGACATTGATATGGCAGAAACCCTCTCCGTAATCAAACAATCAGGATACGAAGGTTGCATTTCCCTTGAATTTGAGGGGCTGGAAGACTGCCGCACCGGCACCCGCATTGGACTGGAAAACGCCAGGCAGATATGGGAGCAAGTCTGATCGATTGATCGGGTTGATCAGCCGATCTCCGCTCCGCCGGGAAGCCGGGAAACGGGAGTACGGGAGGGAGGAGGTGTGAGAGAGCATAGCGACCACCAGCCTATTGCAAGCAAGCAAAAGTAATTTGAACCATTTGACCAGATGGGAGGAACCGCAATGATGAGGAAACATGTCGGTATGGCAATGATTTGGCTGTTGCTTATTGTCATGATGTTTTCGGCAACAGTGCAGGGCAAGACCATTATCACCCACCTGGCCTATGTCAGCTCCGGTCAGCAGCACGCCGACTGGCTGATGAAGAAGGCTGCAGATTTTATGGCTTTATATCCCGACATCCAGGTGGATATTGTAGTCGGCAATCATGACAAGATGAAAACTATGATGGCCGCCGGGGTCGATCCCGACATCTTCGATCTTCCGGACTTCGATTACCTGGGCGGACTGGGTCAGCTGGCCGACATCAGGCCGATGCTGGAGAGAGACCGTCTGATTAATGCCTTCAATCCCATCATGATGGACCGCTTGATCCAGCCCAACGGCGCTATCTATAAGGTGCCGCTGGAGGTGGCCATCTCCACAGCCTGGTACAACCGGGATATCTTCCACCAAACCGGCCTGACCACTCCCGATCGGTTGGGCAGCAACTGGACCTGGGACATGATGGTGGAGGTGGGCAAGAAAACCACCCTGGATTTAAACGGTGACGGCATGCCGGATATATTCGGTATCGACCGGCCCTGGGGCTACTGGCGCACGGCGGTATACCAGGCCGGCGGGAAGTTCTATGAATTCGACGAGAATCAGAATCCCGTCAAGAGCTTGTGGAATACCCCTGAGGTGCTGCGGGGCGTTCAGTATGTGGAGAGCTTCTATCGTCTGCGCATCACCCCGCACCATACCGTCTCCGACCAGACGCAGTATTACTTCTGGACAGGGAAAACGGCGCTGGATATCACCGACGGCCTGGCCATCATCAATGTATACCTGAAGAACTCCGATGTTGACTGGGATTTCATGCTCCAGCCCGCCGGACCGGCCGGTCCCATCGCGGCGGCGGCAGCCATCAGCGGCCCCTTGATCATGAAATCGACCAAGGATCTGGAAGCCACTTGGAAGTGGGCTAAATTCATCGCCATGGATAGGGAACAGATAGGCGATTTTGTAAAAATCACCGGCCGCATGCCGGCTCTCCTCAGCGCCCAGCCATTTTATCCGGAGTATATGGGCCTGACCAAGAAGAATTTCCAGGCGGTTATCGAACAGTCCAACTACCCGCCGCCGGTGGAATACCCGGTGTCGAACGCTTTGGCCCCCCGCCTGGTCAGCCTGGATCCGGTATGGAAAGGCGATCAGCCGGCGGCCAACTTCCTGCAAGCCTTGCATGAGAAGATGACCAACATCATCAAAGAAGAGCAAGCCGCCCGGGCCACCAAGTAAAGTAAAGTAGCCGGGAATAAAACAAAACAAAGCGGGCACCAGGCACCAGGCTAAAGGCTCCAGGCTCCAGGTTCACCAAGTCACCAATGAGGGCGATGGAGGCGATGGGAGGGCCAGTGCCCGCTTTTTTTCACATTCATTCAGCTCTTATTTGGTCCTAATCTGGCTGCAGCGAATGCCCCGGGGATTATAACAGCCGTTACAGGAGATACAGGCCGCTTTTTCCTGACCGTTTAAAAACCTCACCACCAGATCAGGCTCCTGAATGAACGGCCTGCTCATACCTACCATATCGATACGTCCCTCGTTTATCACCTTTTCCATCACCGCCCGAGAGCGCAACCCGCCGGTTAATATCACAGGAATATTCACTTTTTCCTTTATTGCCCGGGCCGGCCCGAAGAAGTATGCTTCCTTTTCCGGGCTGGTGATGCCTCGGCGGGCAGCGCCGAGAGGGGCTTCCCGGTGGCCGCCGCTTACCTCTATGGCCGCCACTCCCAACTCTTTCAGAAAGGCTGCTGCCTCTATCACCTCGCCAAGGGACAAATAACCGGGGCCGTCAAAACCGTCGGTGGCGTTCATCTTGACCAATACCGGAAAGTCTCCTGCTCCCAGGCCTTCTTTTGCTGCTTGCCGCATAATTTCCGCCACGATGCTCAGCCGGCTTCTCACCTCACCGCCCCAGCGATCGGTACGCCGGTTGGTATAGGGAGAAAGAAACTCGGACAAGAGAAAGCCATGCGCCAGGTGCAGCTGCACACCGTCGGCTCCGGATTTGGCCACTCGTATCATGGCCGAGGCGAAATCGGCGATAGTGCGCTCGATCTCCTCTTCACTCATCTCTTTGGGAATTACATTACTACCCTTCTCCGGAACACTGGAAGGTGCCAAAGGAGTGAAGCCGCAATCAGGGAGAGTCTGCCGACCGGCATGGCTGATTTGCACCACCAGTTTACAGCCGAAGGCTTGCACCTCTTGCGCCAACCGGCGGTAGCCTTCTATGTAACGGTCGTCATATATGGCATTTTGATTGACGCCGGCTTTCCCATAAGGATGCTGCACATAGGTATGAGCGGTGACTATCATACCCACCTCATTTTGAGCCAGTGTCTTATATAGTTCGATTTCTGCGTCAGATATGCTGCCGTCAGGATGGCCGAGATAATCATGAGTAGCAGAGCGAACAAACCTGTTTTTCACCGTCATGGTGCCTATAGTAACAGGTGTAAAAAGAATACTGTCCTTTTTCATAATTTATCACCCTAGTTTATGGTAGCATAAGCCGCCGGCGAAAGTAAAACCCCATCCAGGTGACTCAGGTGTCTTTTCGGATGGGGTGATAGGGGGAGGAGAAGAGGCTGAAGGAGGACCATAGAAGGGACTGCAGGTTATATCACGAATTTCTCGTAAATATAGAACTCCTCGTTGAAGAAATGGGTGGGTGAGCTAGACGCGGTGGATAAATATACGGTAGGTCTGGCGTTCGGGCTGACTTTGTTTGCCGGATTATCAACAGGTATCGGCAGTGCCATGGTATGTTGGGCCCGGAAGACCAACACCAGATTTCTCGCCGTATCTCTCGGCTTTTCCGCCGGGGTAATGCTCTATGTTTCTCTGGTGGATATTATACGTGAATCTGAAGGCTTCCTGGTGGCCGAATTAGGGAAAGGAAGGGGCGAATGGCTCACGGCAGCGGCTTTTTTCGCCGGGGTGTTCATCATCGGTCTGATCGATAAACTCGTTCCCTCGCAAAAAAACCCCCATGAAGCCCACCGGGTGGAAAGCCTGCAAGTGGCGGACGGGAAAGCCGACAGTGAATCCGGCAAGATAAAACTGCTGCGTATGGGCTTATTCACCGCCTTGGCTATAGCCATTCATAATTTTCCCGAAGGAATAGCTGCTTTCACCGCATCACTGCAATCCACTTCCCTAGGTATACCTATCGCCATAGCCATTGCCATCCACAACATACCGGAAGGTATTGCCGTGGCCGTACCGGTCTACTATGCTACGGGCAACAGGCGCAAAGCTTTCAAATATTCCCTGGCTTCAGGCCTATCCGAACCATTAGGGGCTCTCCTGGGCTTTGTGTTGTTTTCGAACTATATGAACGATATTTTCTTCGGTGTCATATTCGCCGCAGTGGCCGGCATCATGGTATTTATCTCTATTGACGAGCTTTTGCCTGCAGCCAAGGAATATGACCAAGGTCACTTGCCGGTCTACGGCGTATTTGCCGGTATGGCCGTCATGGCGATCAGCCTGCTGCTATTCCATTGAGGTATCGGTTCCATGGAACCAGCAAAACCTGCCGGGCTCGGCAAAGAAAAAGAAATGGATAAAGATAATTACAATTATATAGATAAGGATCTCCCTGATCCCCTGATCGACGGCGACTTGTTGGAAAACGGTGAGGAAGAGGCGGGGGATGTGGCGGAGGAGGCGGCTTCTCCACCCCAATCCTGGCTGCAGCGTTGGCCGGCCATATTGGCTATCTTGTGCATCATCTCAATTGTCCTGGCTTATTCCATCAGATATATCACCGCCTCCTCATTCAAATTCCTTAAAGAATCGCAAGACTTAGCCGGTGAACCGCTGATTCAGGAAGTGCGCCAGGCAGTTGTGGAAATAAACAATCACACATTAGGTTTCTCACAGCAAAACACCCGCGGCACTGGTTTCAATATTGATGCAACCGGCATGATAATCACCAACCGTCATATAGTGCTGGGTGCCGACGTTCTGGTGGTCAAAAGCCAGAATCAGGGGATCTATTATGCCACCGAATGGTTGGAGCACCCTGTGGTCGACTTGGCAATAATACCCCTCAAACTAAAATCGGATGATATGCCCTTCCTGCAGATAGAGCAACGTCTGCCCTTTATAGGTGAAAAAGTATATATCATCGGCAACCCGCTGGGCTTTGTAGATATCGCTGTCAGCGGCTTGGTACGCTCATATGGCACAGTAGCAGGCACCGACGGGAGCCGCATTCTGGTTATGAAAATTGAGTCGGAAATCCATCCCGGCAGCAGCGGCAGTCCGGTCATCGATCAAGATGGTCATGTGCTGGCGGTTATATTCGCACAGATTCCGGCCCAAGCCGATGTTCCCACTTATGGCCTAGCCATACCGATTGGTGAAGCCACCCTGCTCCTTGAGAAAATTGGATATTCTGCCGGTGATGGAGGTACCAGCGGGGGCGCCGATGGTAGTACCGATCAGCAATAGTGTAGGCAGCCGGCTCGGCAGCTGTAAATCAGGCCACCATCTCGCTGCCCACACGCCAACACGCCCACACGCCCACACGCCATCCACTTAATGTCAAATAGTTGCCCTACCCGATTTCATTCCACTTCATTATCGGAATTCTCTCGGATGGCGCCGCTTCAATTCTTCGATGAAATCACCCCGCCCCGTCTCTTCCAGGTAGCGGCAGTAATCCTTCAGGTGACCCTTAGCATGGAATGGGCCGCCTTCCCTGATGACGGTCCATAATGGATCACGATCGCTATTCATGGTCTTCATCATGGTATCGTGCCAGGCAGTCAGATTATATACTGCTTCCCGGCATAGATCGCCCCGCTCACCGGCCAGGTTCACCTGTTCATGCGGATCTTCCGTCAGGTTAAACAACATCTCATCGGGAAACAGGTGATAGCCGTCATGATAGGTACGCACATATATCCAGTCGCCCCAACGTACAGCTCTCTGGCAGACATGAGCACACTGGCTGAGCACGAGATATTCCCGCCCTGCTTCATTTCCTTGCAAACATGGAGCGAAACTCCGACCATCCCATCCGGCTAGCGGAGAGCGGCCTAGCAACTCCGCCAGAGTCGGAGCCAGGTCGAGATTATAATGCAGGCCCCTGTCCACATGTCCTTCTTTGGCCCCGGGCCAGCGTATGATCATCGGTATGTGAGGAGTGATGCCGTCGGCCGTAGCATGTTCACCATATATACCCAGTTCACCCATGTTCTCCCCATGATCGGAAGAGATGATCACCACTAAATCATCCAGCACGCCTTGGTCGGCAAAGGCTTGAAAGAGGCGTCCTATATGTTCATCCATATAACGGATGCCGCAGTCATAGCCGTCAATGAAACGGCGCATATCATCCATATCTTTGATTTCCCCAATATGGCGGGGGTAACGAGGGTCGGTCCTATTGTCATACATGGCGATCTCTCGCGGTTTATGTGGCCCTACCATGCGGCGGTGTTCCTCCAGCACCTCTGCATTCAACCAGGCAGGAAGAGGCTCATCGGCAAACGGATTGCCGAAACTTTCCGGCGCTCTGTAGGGGGTATGCGGATCCCAGTAGTTTACATGCAGGAACCAATTGTCTTTCTTGGCGTTTCTGCCTATCCAGTCCAGAACCACAGGAGTTATCTCTTCTGCCGATTCCCCGCCACCTCTACCTGTGTTATACACTTCATTAAAACCAGCAACGAACCACCAAGCGGAGTGGCGTTCGGCAAATGGACTGATGGAAACCGTGCGGAAACCGCAAAGGCGCAGAAAGGCCGGCAGGTTTTCCCGCCGCATCCTATCGGCAAACTTGCGGCTTTCCCCCTCCAGGCGCATATCGGCGGCAGTGCCGCCATGCCCGACCACACCGGTATGAATACCGAAGCGCCCAGTCATCAATGCCGCCCGTGACGGCAGGCAGGGCGCATCGGAGCAATAGTAATTGTCAAAGCGTACTCCCTGCCGGGCAATGGTGTCAATATTAGGCGAAGTGCAGCGATGGTATCCATAACATCCCAGATGATCAGGCCGCAGAGTATCCAGGTCGAGAAACAAGATACGCATGGGATCTACACCCTTTCGATTGATAAATTGATAATTAGATATGGTAACACTGCACATTAATAATCAATTCGGCAGTCTCTGCCTCCCTCCTGCCCCTGACACACTCACACACTCATCCCTTGCCGCCGGTCTTTGATGTCTTCACTCCACCCCCTGGCCTTACCTACCAAAACCCCTTCATCCCTACCCCCCGCCCTCCGGCGTGTCCACTTTTGTCTACATCCGGAACGGGATGTTCACTTTGTTCCAGAACGCGACCCGGACAGATCATGATGGGCCAAATTTTGGTATATATTGGAATAAGCCATAGGGGTTATTTCCATATGCTGGTAATTCCGACCTGCCGACTGCCTGTTTAGGCCAAAAAGCTACACCATCTATCTCCACCGGTTACGTTGTGGATTATTGTACACACCACCTCCATGGCGGTGGAGGTGAAGGTGAACGTGGAGCCATGACAAGGTTACGGTATAGAATGATCGGCTATACTTATTAAGCAGCTCACTTATCAGGCAGAATACCTAACTCCCAACTTGCCTCGCCGGATTATCGTGATCTACCAAATGCAGCCATTCCCTTCGATCTGCACCACTCCCCCTTTGCCTTCCACCTCCGACTTACCTTTCGACTCACCCCTTCGACCCTACCCCCACCCTCACCTCAGGTGTGTCCAATTTTGTCCCACATCTGGTGGGGGTGTCGTTTTTGTTCCAGGACATTATCCGGATAGATCATGATTAACCAAAGCGAGGAAAATGCTGAAAGAAATCATGGGGGTAATTGCCATATACTGGGAATTTCTGCCCGCCTTTAGCCTGTTTGAGCCAAAAAGCTACATCCCCCATCCTCACTGGTCAGGTTTAGGAATATTGTGTACACCCCCCATTGTGGCGGGAAAGACAGGGCGGAGGGCAGGACGGGAGAGGCGGAGCCGAACATGGAGTTATAGCGGGATTGCAGTAGAGAATGCTTGGAGAGGCTATTTGAGCTGCGCACTTGGCGGGGAATCAACCAAACTCCCTGCTACCATCGCTGCAGCTTTGGCCGGGCAGGAAGATTGGGCGGGTGGTTATTTGGCGTGCTCAGGAGTGCCGGATAGCCGGCTACAACGGCCAGTTACATCGTCTATAGGTGCTTAAAGTGGGGGCGGCAGATATCGCCTCAAAATGCGGGTGTTGCTGGCGGGTGTTGGCGCTGGGTGGCGGCGGCCAATGTTGGCAGCGGATCAGGTTTGGTACTCCG